>DASYZL010000007.1:0-6584 GCA_035946335.1 Patescibacteria group bacterium
AACAAGCCGCGGTGGTGGAATGGCAGACACGAGGGCCTTAAGAGCCTTTGCCCGTAAAAAGGCGTGAGAGTTCGACTCTCTCTCGCGGCACTAAGGACAGCATCAAAATCTCAAACATACAGGTGGTATAGTTGAAATATGGTTTCGCCACTCTCTACAACATTAGACAACAAAGAAATTTCAATCGCACAAACTGTACCGATAACCTTCGATAGTTCAAGATTAGTACAACTAATCATGTATGTAAATGCAGGAATCAGCATAGCCTCGACCTTTATTAATCCTGAAAAACCTCTGCTAGGTAATGAAGAAGAAATCATTTCCCAGATTCATAAACTTCGATATAATGCTCAAGCGCCATACTTGATTACCGGTAGTCATTTTCACCAGTCGTATGTCAGGAATCGAGGTATTTTTTCCAATGCGTTGTTAGATCCAAGAATTTCTTCGACAGAGCAGGACTGGCAACAAAAACAAGCAATTGCTTTGAAAACAATTGCTCTCGATCTCGAAGTATTTCGCCTTGCCCAAAGGGATTACACTACAATTGTACAACTTGGAGGGAACAAATTCACAGCTATCAATATCTATGCCCGTCCTTCAGATTCACTATTCAGCATTCTTTACACACTCTCTGCCTTAACCGATCCGTTATTTCTTCCACAAGTATTCCCTACTCCTAGTCCTGTAAAAACAGTTCATAGCCTAAATACTGTTTCTGCTGCCAAAAAATTGATTTTAGCCCACAAATCCGGACTGAAACTACTCGTAGAAAATTATTTATCCGAAGTACTCGATACGCAAACGGGACTGGTAAGAAAAAACATTCATCTCTCCAGCGCCCGTGATGGCATAAAAAGAATATCGTCTTTTTATGATAACGTTATTGCGTGGGCAACATGTCGACTGGCAAAAGACTTGAGGATAGATGAATTTAATAGATATAATTTGCAAAAATGGAAAAGGAAATTAATCACTGAGTTTTGGGATGATAAAAACGGTACATTTAAAGATGATCTATCACAAAATAATCTGCTCTTCTCTGCCGATGCTTTTATTGTAACCTCATCAGGATTTCTTCAAACGAATAACGCACAAGATAGAAATTATCTTTTCAAGATGATTGCATACGTCCAGAAAAATAAGTTAGATCACCCCTTCCCGCTTCACTATAGCAAAGCCAATGAACCGAAAAAATTGTATTGGCCTGTGCGGGTATTTGCACCTTCCTATATGGGTGAGAGTATTTGGAGTCACTGGGGAATAGAATATATCAAAACGCTTATTTTGCTTTCACCATATAATCCTGAGTATTTGAAGGAAGCCAGGAGATATCTTGCAGCCTATAAACAAAATATTGTGCGATATGGTGGCTATCCAGAATTATATGATGCCCGAGGAAGAAATTTTAAGAACAGATTATACAAAAGCGTCCTGCATAACAGCTGGATCATTAACTATGAGCAGGCAAAGATGCTTTTGGAATATTATAGCTCATTGAAATCATGATGCTTTTCTCTATATCTCTGTCAGACTTCTGCAAGAGATATTAATTGTGCATACTGTTGGTAAATTTAGCTTCAGAAAGAGCTCGACTAACATATCTCTATACACTCTCTTCAATCCTGGCGAACAAAAATGCATTTTTCCTATTGCAAAAGGAAATTAAGTATGATTTACTATAGGAATGAGCGGGAAAACGCTTGTCTGGAAGAAGCAAAGAAGGAAACAGAAAGAAAAGCACTTTCACCCCTTTCGTACGATATTAATAGGTATCACTATTCTTAGCTCCATCATATTCGTATTGTATAAACATCAGAACTATACAGCAAACTCAGTTTCTGCTGCTTCACAACCATCATATAATGGTCTTGCCCTCACTCCTCCAATGGGTTGGAATCCATATAATCACTTTAATCACTCATTCAATGAGCAAATAGTCGAGCAAAGTGCTGATGCAATGGCAACAAATGGTATGCAAGCTGCTGGCTATACATATATCAATCTTGATGATACATGGATGGCAGGAACACGTGACGCAAACGGTAATCTGCAACCTAACCTTACCAAGTTTCCCCATGGTATTAAAGCAGTTGCTGATTATGTTCACAGTAAAGGATTCAAATTCGGTATTTATGAAGCAGCTGGTAAATTGACCTGTGCCAAAACCCCTGGAAGTTACGGACACTATCAGCAGGATGCCAACTTATTCGCTTCTTGGGGTGTTGATTTTGTAAAATATGACTGGTGTTTCCAGAATCCGTTAAGCCAACAAACAGAATTTACTGAAATAAGTAACGCACTTCTTCAAACCGGAAGGCCGATTGTGTTAGGACATATTAATTGTGCTACATGTACTAATCCTGGAACGTGGGCTCCAAGCATATCAAATGCCTGGGGATCATTTGGTGATATTAAAGACACATGGAGTGGTAGTGTCCCCAGCTATGCAACCAATCAAATTACCATGATTAATGATCAAGTTGGTTTAGCCCAGTATGCTGGGCCGGGACATTGGAATGATATGGATTTTCTTGAAGTAGGAAACGGCGGGATGACCGATACCGAATATCAGTCGGAATTCAGTATGTGGAGTGTGCTTGCAGCTCCCCTTATAGCAGGGAATGACGTACGAAGTATGACTCAGGCAACCATAAATATTTTAGAGAACAATGAAGTGATTGCAATTGATCAGGATTCAGCAGGCATGGAAGGGAATAGAATAAGCAGTAATTCGACCGGAGAAGTATGGGCAAGACCCCTTGCAAATGGAGACTACGCTGTGGTGTTGCTCAATACCAGCAGTTCTGCGGCAACTATGTCGACGACGACTCAAGCGATTGGAGTGCCACAAGCAAGTAGCTATACTCTCAGAGACCTGTGGGCACATGTTACCACCACACAAACATCTAATGTTATTACAGCAATCATTCCTTCACATGGAGTAGCAATGTATCGAATAACACCAAATACTAACGGAACGATAGCTCCTACTCCAACACCAACAGCACTACCGACTCCTTCTGCAACACCTACTCCGTTACCAACAGGCAGTGCAACGCCAACGCCTACTCCGGTGAGTAGTATCCTTGCGCAGGATACATTTGTCAGACCGAACCAGACATTCTGGGGAAGTGCTAGTGACGGGATCAATACCTGGATGGGAGATGCACAGGTGAATAGCGGATACAGTATAGTGAATAATACCGGACACATTAATAATGTCTCATCGTCTGTTGCACTCATTGGACCATCTGTTGCAAATGCTGAAGTTCTGTTGAGTGGCTCTCTCAGCGGGTTCAACACAGAACGCTTTGGAGGAGTGTTACGCTACACCAGCGGCAGTTACTACAAAACATTCATTGACGGGAAGAATCTGCAACTGAAGAAACATATCTTAGGTAGTGATACTACGTTACAGTCTGTTTCCTTTCCTGCGCTTGCCAATACTTCCTATTCCATCCGTATGCGGGTACAAGGAACAACCCTGTCAGCAAAAGTGTGGCAGACAGGTACCCCAGAACCAGCGAACTGGATGATAACCGTTACCGATACTTCCCTTGCTTCCGGACAGAGTGGTACCTTTGTAAATATCGGGAGTGATACCGCTACCTTCACACTGTACCGGGTGGTACAGCTACCGTAATATTCTGTTTTAGTTTAGGTGCGATTCTTTCCTAACATTTTAATATACATCGTATTATACTAAGAATCTTTAAAGAAGAGAGAAATATGATAAAATAATAGTGTTTACGGGGAGTAGCTCAGTTGGCTAGAGCGCGTCGTTTGGGACGATGAGGCCGGAGGTTCAAGTCCTCTCTCCCCGACATTCGTGTCTCTTTCTATCTCTCAGCCCGAAGAATTGCAAGCATGTAAAGTGGTAAATGTTTAAGTGTCGGGTATGCAACATATCGACTTTCCCACGTCGGAGAGAATTTTTCGCAAAATAAACGAAGAGAATTACACTTATACATTTTTTCTAACACCTTCCACATAGTTACTCTTATGGTAAATCCAGGCCTACTCCTCTGTGCAATATTTGAAAATGTTGCAAAATTAAGGCTCACTTTTTTTATTCCATGAGATTTAAAATACTCAGCTGATTTTACAATGAGAAATTCATTAAGACCATTTGGTGCATCTTTTCTTCTCCGAGCCTGGTCAAGAGAAACTGTGGCCGTCCTGTATGCAGGGGCAAAACAAAGATATCCAAGTACGATATTTTCTTTTAGAGCGACAACAATTTTACAATCAGTATCTCGTGCATTTGGGAACCTTCGGAGTGTCATGGAAAACCCTTTTTCCCGCCCGCCTTTTCCTTGTATCCACGCTTGAGATACTCTTTCTATTTGTTCACGAAGGGATACAGGGAGATTACTGGGAGAAAAAAAGAAAATATCTACCCCACGTTCTTCTATGTGTCTTACTGCGCGTTTTACTTTTTTCTTGAGAGTTTCTCTATCAAAGGAATGCAATGAGAGAATCGCTTCTTCACCTATCTTTGTTATGCGTAGTCCGCTTTGCTCCAGAAAAGATGTATGTGCAAAGCTGAGCCCTATAAAACAGGGAGTTAGTTTCCAAGTAGTTGTGTATTGCAAAAAGGAACTAAAAAGAAGTGGAAGTTCTGAGGGTTCTCCAACAGGATCAGTAGCAACAACCGCTACTTTATTTAATACCTTAAAAGATAAAAAGGATTTTCCTGAAGGAGAGAAAAAGTATTTTCTTTCGTCTTGCAGGTGAAAATAGGAAAGCGTATCATGCCCGTAGTTTTTTAAAAGAGGAATAACTTTTTCTTTATTCTCAGTGACTGTATGCAAAGGAATGACCATTAAAAGATTATACCAAAATGCAACAAAAATATTCCTCTGTACCTGAAACTGCTTTGAGGAAGCTGACGTATGTAGGTTAGTCTGGTGCTGCAATAGTAATTGGGTCCATTCCTCCTGGTTTTGTTGCAGAAAATACTTTTTTAAGCCGTAATTCTTTTAAGAAATCAGGGTGGTTTGTGTACCTGAGAAGCTTTAAGATGACAAACACGTGCTGGTGCTTTGCAAGTATCTGAATCTGGTTTTTTGTTGTTGATGTTACCGGCCAGATGGGAATAATCGTTATTCGCTTATCATCCCAGTATTGCAAATTAAATGCATATGGATACGAACTGATTGTGCCCAGTGTTACTATTGTTATAGGATATTTTTTTTGTCGCTCGTCAAGGAACTGAAAAACCTGGGAAAGGCCATAGCCTGAACTGGCGGATGAAATAAGTTGTGTGTATTCTGTGAATGGTAGCGATGCACCGGGAGGATTGAAAAGCAGTTTACTATCAAGGAATAACGGGTAAAGTAAAATCATTGTCATGATAGCCCAGCCAACATATTGGTGGGCTTTTGTCATAAGGAGTGAAATGATATACGCAACAGGGAGCAGGAAATAAGGAAAAATGAAAAGCAGGTATCGGGGAAATAGTATTTTTCCAACAAAAGAAAAAGCAAGAAGCGGAAGCAAGAAAAGGAGCATAAGTATTATATCGGCTTTTCCTTTACGGAAAAGAAGAAAAATATATGAGAAAAATCCACACAGGATAAAAAGTATTCCCTGATATCCGGTAAACCAGGAAAAAATAGCAGGAAGATTCCTTTCCAACAAAAAAAGTGGCCGTGACATGAGATCATTGACTGTTGGTACATATCGTGCATTGACGATTATATAGTCGCGATATCCACGCGAAAATACAAGAGAATAACGAAAGGCTTCTCCAAGAAATAGGATAATAAGGATAAGGAAAAAGCCTTTTTTCCAGAGAAAAATTTGCTTTACGCCAAAAAGTGCAATAAAAAACATAAGAGGAATAAGGAGAAGGTATATTGCAGCTGTTGGCTTTGTGTAAAAGGATAATCCAAGAAATATCCCACTGGTCAGAGCATCACGAAAGCGAAGTGTTTTTGCTGTTTTTAATGTAAAATATGTTGTCCAGAGAAGCAAAGCGCAGAGGATTGAATCGTATAGTGCAAGCCTGTCGTATATGAGCATGAGAGGAGAAGTTATGTAAAGAAGGGATGCAATAACAGCTGCTTTTTGAGAGCGGAAAAGGAACTTGCCTATGAAGATTATTCCAAGAAGTGTAAAAAAGCCGGCAAAAACAGACACGGATCGTGCGACAAAAAGAAAGGTTTGTCCAGGAAAGAACCATAGCGCTGTTGCCATTATCCAGAATAAGAGCGGCGGTTTTCCGTCTACGAGCGATACGAACCAGTGGGCATTTGTCGTCGCAATAATCTTGCTCCAATAAATATAACTGGATTCATCATTGAAAATTGGGAGAATAGTTAAATGGAAAAATCGTGTCACGAAGTAAAAAATACTCAGAAGAACAAGCAGCTGGGATTCTTTGGCAAAAAACTTTTGTGTGAACGCTTTATAATATTTCGCAATTACTTTTGTTACAGAAATCACTGCTTTCATGCTGCGGTACTATAATACGCAAGCGTTTTCTGCAATCCTTCTTTTAAGGGTACCTGTGGTTTCCAGCCAATTTCTTTTTGAATTTTCGTTATATCTGCAACGAGTTTTTGCGGATCTCCTGA
>DASYZL010000008.1:0-22465 GCA_035946335.1 Patescibacteria group bacterium
TACCATCAAAGAGTAACTCAACTACAAAAAAGACGAGATGAAGCAGATATCAAGCTCAAGAAGCTGTATGAATTGCGTCAATCGCTTATACAAAAAAACTTAAGCGGAGTATACACTGATGACATATTCAAAGAGCAAAATAAACTCATTGAAGATCAAATCGCAAGTATCCAAATTGTAAAAGATGATGCGCTACTATCAAAATATAATCTTGAGGCAATCGTAAGTTTTATGAAGGAAAAATTTTCAAATCTTGGCAGAACGTACCAATTATCGGATTTGAGCCAGATCAGAGTACTCCTGTGTTCGATAGCACCTGCTGGAATGGTTTGGAGCTATCCGGGCTTGTCGAATACCCAAATTAGCCCGATTTATCAATCTATTCGTATGTTTGAGCCCGATAGGCTCGCACTTAGTGCCGCGAGAGAGAGTCGAACTCTCACGCCTTTTTACGGGCAAAGGCTCTTAAGGCCCTCGTGTCTGCCATTCCACCACCGCGGCTTGTTCTTTATTTTACCCGAAATCATGCTTATCTTCAATACAAAATAGACCGCTTGCTGTCTCTCAAACGGTCTATCACAGATATATAACACCAGAACAATGAAAGTAAGCTGAAAATTAAGACGGTACTTTTCTAATAAGCAACATAGTTTTTTCCAAAATATAACTTATTGCAAGACTCACTAGTATCACCAACAATAGCTCTTCAAATACGTTATATGATACATTGAGTATTTTCTGTAAAGAAAGGAAAAAGTCAGCAACAATATAATGGACAAAAAAAAGGCTATATGAATTTCTGCTGATAAACGAAATAACTGATGAAATCAATAATTTTTGCCAGAACGCGCAGAAACCAATTGCTGTGAGAAAAAAAGTAACACACGCCTCATATGATGCATCAAATAAATTTGGAGGATACTTATTATCAATAAGGTTAAGAGGTTTATGAAATAGATGCCATAGAAAAAAAAGAAAAATAAACGTAATACCTCCTATAGCAGAAAGCATGAGATATTTTTTTATGTGTACGCTACTTGTTTCCTGTTTTGCAAAATACCATGCGAGAAGGAAAAAGCATGACCAAGGAAACCACATAACAAAACGGTAATACGCGTAGGGAAATTGAACGATACTGAAAAATATGAGTGACGAAAAAGATAAAACTGCGTAAATCAACAATAATTTTTTTTGTTGCAATAATAGCAAAACAGGAAACAACAACGCCAGTTCAACGAAAAGTAATGGAAGCCAGTTGGTATTAACACCACCGAACAACATGACACTTTGGAAAAAGGAATCCGCACTTTTCACAAGTCCCGGTCCGGAAAAAAATGCAGGAAAGAGTAAAAGCAGGATATAGTGAAAAAACAGGTAATAGTAAAAGGGGAGGATCAAGCGTGTTAAACGCTTTGCGTACCACGAAAAAATTTGCGAAACAGTTGTAAAGGCATCCTTATAAAGGAAATACATTACATACCCTGAACAAAAAACAAAAGCAACAATCTGAAAATGCGAATAGTTCCAGACAAATTCATTGAACGGATTTGTCAAATGATATGAAAAGACATGCGTCACAATAAATGCGAGAACAGCGACTGCACGAAGAAAATCAATATGAAAAAATCGTTGCTGTTTCATTTTTCACCAAACGGATTACCATTTTGTTTCTTGAGATTTTTGATTGGGAAGAAAACAGGATGCGGAAGATTATTCCATCGCAACCATTGCCATTGTTCACGCTTTTTCATCTCAGTAACTTTTGGTGTACCGCTTTCTGTTCTATGTGTCATAAATACGGTTATAAAATATCCTTGCTCTTTTGGGAAAATATCATTTGTTGCAACTACAACGACGCTGTTATTTTTCGTGACGTTTCCTCAAAACTTCCCATTTTGCACATGCTTCCAACGTTCTCCTATCTCCAGTTTCCCTCCGGGAAAACCCCATGTACCGTTTCCAAGTTTTCCTTTTCTTTTTCCGGGTAAAATATTCCCGTTTTTACTGATAGCCGCGCCACCTACTCGAACTGTATCCATAATTTTTATTATATACTCTTTTCTGCTATACTTCTTCCTTCATATGACTTCACAAGTAAAAGAGTCACTTGCAAAAATTGGAAATTCTGTCGATGAGATTGTTACATATAGACAGTATGTACAGTACGAAACCGGACCATTTTATATAAAAAATATACCGGATTTTCTAACGTCACGCACAGGCGGCATACTGCGTGATCAGTATTATAGTGCAGGTTTCATTACTGCATTTAGCGCTCCGAAAGAGTCTCACTGGATGCGTGACATATTTACTAATGGGGCAATGCGTGAAATGTTTTTCTCTTCTGACGCTTCCGAAACAATTGTCGTACTTTATTCTCTCCCAACAAGTGGAAAGCAAACAATTGCAAATGAAGCAGTGGTACTGTTTACGAAAAGAGGAACAAGATGTGAGATTAGAAAACAGACTCCTTCCTCATTTCATGTTAGCTATGCTGAGGATGGAACCATAACAAGTTCTGTGGTCAATAGTACACATTTCATTAGAGAACCTCAACTTGATATAGCTAGATTAACCTCTCGTAATCGTCCGAGGAAAGAAGCTGTTGACCCACAATATCTCACAAAATTATCCGAGTACCTTCGCAATGCAACGAAAGAACAGATAGCTTTTTTAAGAAACTACATTCATATGCGCCTTATGGACCCTTCGAAAAACTATCTTCCATTTAATAGACAATTTTCATTGCTCTCCCTGAACAATGCAGAGACATTATGGATAGAAACCGGACAGGACATTAATGAACTTTTGACAAAGCTTACCCAGAGCCAGGAAGATGCAAAAAAATTGCAACAGGCGGGATTTACTTCTCTCTTTATTGCAAGAAGAGTTGATCATTCAGGTGGATCATTGCAATCATCCCTTAAGTCCCTAGTTACTGAGAAAAATCTCTACGATACTGCTGAATCACTCCTGGCTCACTTACATAATTGTAATGGAGGAACCATTTCTTCAACCGCTATCGTTTCTCCTGAATCGTCCGATGTCGATTTTTCTATGCATTCAGGAAGGTGGCTGCAACAAAGGGACGGAAAGTGGGTAGCCCAAAACGGGGAGAGTGTTGCAGTTACTGATCTCTATAATCCAGTCACCTATACATTCCGCATTTCAGATGACGTAATTATTGTCATCGAAAAAACAACCCTTAACAAACATGAGGAATTGATAAAAACATATACGATACCCCGCAGGATTTCTCCCCGTCTTCTTGAAGCAGCAACCACGCTAGATTATGATGTAACCCATATTACTGCAGAGGAACTGACAGGTGTTGAGGAAACAATACAGACGAATGTCACATAGCTACATTCATAAAGAAATACTTACATATATTTGCTATACTTTTTCTATGAACCGCCAAATCGCGTATGAACTGCTTACCAGGCATCTTTCAAGCCCAAATCTTCTCAAACATTCTCTTGCTGCAGAAGCGGCAATGCGAGCATTAGCGGTCCGAATGGGCGAGGATAATGAAATATGGGGTATAACCGGCTTATTACATGATGCTGATTACGAAAAATCCAAAGGACACCCGGAACTTCACGGCAATTTACTTTTTGAACTTGAACCGAATGTTATTCCCAGCAACATAGAACATGCGATCCGTTCACACAATTATCAATACACCAAGGTTATGCCGGAAAGTCTAATGGATTGGGCAATTACATGTTGTGACCAGTTGACAGGGCTGATTATAGCGTCAGCGCTGATTCTTCCTGACAAAAAACTTGCATCACTTACACCAGAATTTGTGATAAAAAAAATGAAACAGAAAGGTTTTGCCAAAGGCGCAGACCGCACGCAAATAAATTTATGCGAAGAGAAGCTTGGTATACCTCTTGCGGAATTTGTGGCAATTGTGCTAACTGCAATGCAACAGATCAGTCCACAATTAGAACTGTAACTATGAAACTTCCACTTGTTATTGCTATTACTAGTATAGTTCAGGATGATGAACAATTAGTAGGCAAAGAAAACGTTCTCCTTGGAAAACTGAGCCAAAGTGGATTTCCTGTTGTACCGGGATTTGTAGTAACAAAAACTGCATATAAACAGTTTCTCAATGAAAACAACTTGCCAGTGAAAATAAAACATCTTGTCGGCACTATTGATGTAACTCATGCAGATTCTGTTAAAAAAACACGGGGAATAATTAAAAAATTTATTATGCAGGGAATAATGGATGAAGCGTTTGTTTCAGAATTATTTTCTCACTACGCAAAACTGGAAGGATTAGTGAAGGGAGCACGGGTAATAGTTTTTTCACCTGTAGCTAAACCAGTCATTACACAGGGAGAAGCAAATCTCATCCTGGCAATAAAGGAAATATGGGCTTCCTATGCTTCATCCTATCCTTTGGAAAAACATGACCTGCCTGTAATTACAGTACAACACGCGTTTCCCCCAGATTTGCAAGGCGAAATAACAACGGACAATTTACTCATAACAATGCAAAACGGTGAAGCATATACCGTTGAAAAAACAACGCTTTTAATGCATAACAAAACAGCAAGGCAGCAAACACTTTCTGATGAAACATTACTGGAACTTGCCAAACTTGCTTTACAGGTAAAACTTATCACCTATTTCCCTCAAAAAATCTCCTGGATATATTCAGGCGAAAAATTCTTTATTACTCACACAAGAGAAACAGCAGCGGATGATATCGTGCATATCTCCTCACTTCCTCAATTTCCGGTAACGGCAACAAAGCTGTTTACTATCCTTTCTCAAAGCACACAAACGAAAGAGAAAGCTCTTTTACCTGTTGATGGAGCTATTCTTGACGGGTTGACAGTAGAACATACAGACACCAAAAAACGCGCTGAAAAAATTATGCTCCTTGCTTCTCCCTTTTCCCCCCGCCCTGTCATCTACGCGGTTGCTTCATCAGAGCCACAAGCTATTGCAGCCGAACTTGCTGCACTTTCGTATGCCAGGAATGTGCTACAACAAAAACACCTCTGGGTACTCTTACCCTCTGTGAAAAATATTGCTGATTTTCTTGCGCTGGAAAAGCTTATGCAGCATGCAAAGCTTTATCGCTCTGCAAGTTTTCAGGTTCTCATTGCTGTTGATACCCCTGAAGTTGCATTTTCCCTTGAGGATTTTCTCAAATTCCTTATTGGTGGAGTTGTACTTAACGTTCCAACACTTACAAAACTTTTTTCAGGAACTGATGGAGCGAGCGAGGGAAAAGGAATACTGTGGCTTATAGAACGAACCATTCAAATAGCAAACGCTCATGCTATCCCGATTTTTGCCATCGGAGCACAGGGAACGTTTCTTGAAAAAAGCGTGTTTTTGGGGATCAATGGCATCATTACCCATGATGCCATCAGGACAAAACATATGATTTCCGAAATTGAAAGAAAGCTGTTTGCATGAAAATAAAAGATATTACCGCCAGGGAAATACTTAACGCGAAAGGTAATCCTGCAGTTGAAGCAACGGTTGTTTTGCAGGACGGGTCAACAGGTATTGCGTCATGTCCGCAAGGAACTTCAGTTGGCAGTTATGAAGCAGCAGAAGTCCGCGACCATGATATGACCCGATTTTATGGCAATGGTATGCTCAAAGCAGTGAATACAGTAACCCACGTTATTGCAAAAGACCTTATTGGTATGGATGCAACAAAGCAGCGCGAAATTGACAAACGCATGATAGAACTTGATGGCACGCAAAATAAAAGCAAACTGGGCGTCAACGCAATTCTCCCTGTTTCCATGGCTGTTGCAAAAGCAGCATCGGCAAGCGAACATCTCCCGCTTTTTCGCTATCTCCATTCATTTTTAGGAGAGAAATCAGTCGCAGAGAAAATGCCAACACCACTTTTTAATATTGTCAATGGCGGTGCCCACGCAATGAACACGTTTGATTTTCAAGAATTTATTATTATTCCTGCAACGTTTAAAACATTTGAGCAGTGCATCCATATGGGAACGGGCTTATATCACGCGCTGAGGGATTTTCTGTTGAGTAATGGACTATCAACATTAGTCGGTGACGAAGGAGGATTTGCACCTGTTCTCTCGACGAATTATGATGGTCTTTCTTTATTGACTCAGGCAATCGAGACAACAAACCGGAGGATCGGCTTTGACGTGTTCTTCGGTATTGATGCCGCTTCCAATAATTTTTACCGTGACCGAGTATACCATATCAAAGATAGAGGTTCTGAATTGACGGCAAAAGCAATGAACGATTTTTATGAAACACTTCTTAAAGAATTTAAAATTCTCTACCTTGAGGATATTCTTTCCGAAGATGACTGGGATGGATGGAAGGATGCTATGTCGCGTCTTGCAGAAGGCGCATTAATTGTCGGGGATGATTTGGTTGCGACGAATCCGTACCGTTTGCAAATGGCCATCAATAAACAGGCAATTAATGCAGTTGTCGTGAAGCCAAATCAAATAGGAACAGTTATTGAATCACTTGCCCTTGTTGACGTTGCACGGGCAGCCGGATTAAAAGTTATCGTATCTCACAGAAGCGGAGAAACAAATGACGATTTCATTGCCGACTTTGCCGTTGCAGTTGCAGCTGATTATGCGAAGTTTGGTGCACCTGCACGGGGAGAACGCATTGCTAAGTATAACAGGCTTCTTGCCATCGCATCACTTCTTGAAAGGTGAAAACAGCAAAACATATTCTCCTCTTGGTTTTCTCTGTTCAAAAAGCTGCAGCCAGTCTGAAATTATATGTTCCTCCACTTCTTCATGTACCTTGGTCAGCTCACGACAAAGAGTAACGGATATATCGCCAAATACAGTTTGTACATCAACAAGTGTTCTGGAAAGTTTGTGTGGAGCTTCAAAAAAAATAACAGTTGGAGCGAGCATAACTTGGTTGGATTGGATATTTTTGAAAAATGCTAACCGGTGAGACTGTTTCTGTGGAGGATATCCTGCAAAGAGAAATGCGTGTGACGGGAGCCCAGAGACAGTCAGTGCTGCAATGATTGACGATGGACCCGGGATTGTCTCAACTGGAATATGAGCATACCGACACGCCCGGACTAATTTGTATCCAGGGTCTGCAATGAGCGGCGTCCCTGCATCCGAAACAAGCGCAACATGTAATCCCTCCTGCAGATATTGCATGAGGACAGGGAGTTTCTTTATTTCCACCTGGTCATAATAGGAGAAAAATTGCGGTTTCTTCTCTATAGCAAGATGGGGAAATTCATTCCGGAGTACTTGCAGTAACACCCCGGTACGACGCGTATCCTCGCATGCGATAATATCACATTGCAACAGCGTCTTTGCAGCACGAACACTAATATCTTGTAAATTGCCAATTGGTGTTGCTACAATAGATAACATGCTTGCAAACCTTTCAGGCTTTATTATACAGCTTATTCACGCTACCGGCTATCTTGGTATCTTTTTGCTAATGACACTTGAATCCATGCTGCTTCCCATTCCTTCTGAGATCGTTATGCCGTTTGGTGGGTTTTTAGTCCAACAGGGTGTATTAAACTTCTGGCTTGTTGTCATTAGTGGTACCCTGGGAAACCTTGCCGGTTCGCTCATTGCTTATGCTGCCGGGTATATATTGGAGGAAAACGTGATTATCATGCTCATCAAAACATATGGGAAATATATCCTCCTTTCCGAGCATGAATATCAACGGGCGCGAAAATGGTTTATGCAGTATGGCACAAGTGTTACTTTTTTCAGCAGGCTTCTTCCTGTTGTGCGAACATTCATCTCCCTTCCTGCAGGACTTGCTGAAATGAAACTCTGGAAGTTTTCCCTTTTTACCTTTCTTGGTTCGTTTCTGTGGTCAGCGTTTCTTACGTGGATCGGGTTTTCTTTAGGGAAACACTGGAATAGTATTGATCCATACTTCCGGCAATTTCAGCTAGTAATTCTCGTGGTCATTCTTGCAGGAGTTATATACTATATTATCCGCAAATTCAACTTCATCGGAAACAGAAAACAGTAGCTTTGGTATGGCTGAACAAGAAACTAACCCAGGAGCAATCTATCAGCGAAGGCAACAGAACGCGGAACAGGCGTTCAATCAGTTGGAACCGACTTTTGAGCAACAGTATAATTACCTACTGAAAACAAATAAGCAACCACTTCGTTCAGATGTTCCCAGGGAATTAGACCTAATGCTTCTTGCTGCACAATATGCTATTTCAGGAACTCCTATACAAAACAGTGACTTCAAGCCGGAGTTACTTGAACAATTGCTTGTACCGTATTTATTATATCGACCAAACGCAGTTGCAGGCTTTTCTCAAATGAATATCAAAGCACTTGATTTTTCTCTTATTGCAGACACTCAGCCGTCTATACTTCCAAAGTGCAATATAGTTTATTTTGGAAATAAAGGACAATGGACCAAGATATACCTTATTGATATTGATTATCCGGTGCAATATGAAAATGGCCAACAGTTCATATATGTTGGGAGCATCACTCCGCAGCAGGAAAGGCTTCTGGAAAACGGAAGACAGCTTGCGTTACCCTATTATAGACAAAACAGAATATACCAGCGGAATGATTTCCAACAAAAACACAATGTATCACAAAGCCTGATGAGATCTCCTGAGAAAATATTTCCCCAGTCACGTTTTTGGCCCAGACCGATCGGACAGGAAGGACAGGAAACAGTCAGGCAATATTTTGAACGGATACTACGGGAAATGAAAGGAGAATACTTAACCGTTTTAATGAGTACGCCATTTTATCAAAAGTATGGAATCAATACCCCCTTTGAAACGCTTAACAGACAAGCAAGGGAGTTTCTTTTGGACAGATATGCAAAAGCACGTATTTGTAAGAATGTCCTTAACGCAGACACGCTAGACGAAGCATGGGAAATGATATATTCTTCTTTTATTCAAAGTATGCGCCAGGCGCTAACACAGGAAGAACAGATATTATTCGATAGATTTGTCAGGTGGTCAGCTGCTGCACAGAAAGTATATCCTCCAGATTTACAACAAAGAGTAGAGGAACAAATAAAGTTTATTGATGAAGAAGTTCTAGGTAAGGATCAGCAAAGATTGCAGAAATTAAATGCATCATCCAATTTAACGCAATGGCAAGCGAATGCATCCACAAATTATGCAAGAACTTCTTTGAATAAAGAAAGAAACGATTACCTACAACGGGCAGGATATGGACCAGCAGAAGAGTACCGCAGCGCGGTACAAGGTGCGCAAATTTATTCAGATATTGTGGGTCATGCTTTAAGTGCAATGGGATATACTGCTATCAGACAAACAACTGGAAGACAGAGAGAAAAGGGAACAATTCTCTTGAGAGTTATGAAAACTTTCTTACTAACCCCACACATTTTCCTTGAATGGCTATAGAATTGGGATAAATAGGCTGCATAGATGCATTTGCCGGTTTGAGCACAATTCTTCCTGCTTCGTGGTAAAACCGTTTTAACGTAGCGAGATTATCATCTACTAGCGCAACGACAATATCACCGTTTTTTATATCTGTTTCTTTTTCAATAACAACGTAATCGCCGTCTAAAATACCATCTTCAATCATTGATTCTCCCTTTACTTGTAACACATACGCTGTTTTTTGACCGGAAAGCAGGGAAGCGGAAACCTGAAATGTTGCATTCGGGTCAGAATGCGGCTCAAGCGGTTTTCCCGCAGCAATAAACCCCATAAGCGGAAGCTCAATCGAAGCAGTGAGACCACCCATGGTAACGGCAATTTTCTGGTCAATGACTTTCAGCACTCGTGAATTGCCATCAACTTTCTGAACATACCCTTTCTCTACTAAAGAACGGATAATTGCATGAATAGTTGAATTACTCTTGTGTCCTGTTGCTTTTGCAATTTCCTTTAACGTCGGGGCATACCCATATTGCTTTTGGAACTGGACAAGGTATTCTAAAACGGTTCTTTCTTTTTGATATAACACTCCTGGCATAAGAATTTTTGTGTACTGTTATTTTATACGAAGTTTCGAGTATTTTTGTCAAGTGAATTTACAAGAACAATCCACTACTTCAATAGATCAAAAGAAATATAGGATACAAATAATACACGTTTACTAAAAATAAGGATATTGTTATGCGTCTTTGATTACTCTCGCCCCTAACGTAAAATACGGATTGGGTAACATCGAGTCAATTTCCGCAAGATCAGTACTGGGAAACACAATAATGGTGAGCTGTTCAATTCCTCCAGACAAACCGACCATCCTTAATTCATATGGTTCTGGAAACGTACCAAATCGCTTTGCATATATATCATTAAATTCGTTCGTCGGTAACACACGGTCATAGCTGCAATAGGGCAACCAGATTTTATTCTTTTCTTCACTTGCCCGAGAACTCACCCTCCCAATTTGTCCAAAACCATTAGGAAGGCCGGCAATAATATTGTCATATAGCAAATTTAATTCCTGTACGACAATAGGTTGCTCAAAGACAGTAAAATCATCTGCATGAGGCAGGGAATCTTTTGGGGCAAGGGAAATGTGTGTCTTTCGCAATAAATATCTGCTTCCCAGATTATCATTACAGTCTTTTATCCTCACGTTATCTGTTACTTGTATGCCTTCCATGCCTCGTAATGCACCAAGTATTTCCCTAAAACACTCCGGCACAGAAGCAGTGTTTACAGGAGGCAGATGCTCTTTGTCACTTGCCATAAAAGGGCATTCTATATGAATTTGCTGTTCTGATCAAGTAAATGAAACTAAAAATGCATATATTTATCTGGTTTTAGCATTGCAAAATACTCATCAGTTTACTATACTACTCAGAATATCGGTAAGAATATTTGCCTGTAATATGTCAACAGAAAATAAACGTTCTGTAAGTTCAGGGAAGGGAGTAACGAGGGCACTTCTCATTACTGCTACGATACTATCCCTCAATCATCCAGCTGTACCAGAGTATACTGTTCCGGAATTTCTTTCCCGATGTCCAACAATCCCACAGCAAACTACAGTATGGGTAGATGGTACTCTCACACAATATAGTAGTGAAAAATTTACTGGAAAAGTAGTTGACCCGTATAATAATACTAATGTAGTATTATTTTCTGTCATCCCTGACTCAATAGCGAATACCGATTTCTTTTTTGAACCAATTCCTTCTGCTAACATGACGATAACAGGAACTGTTGATAATTGCGCGCTCGTTAACGCTGACTTAGTTAATATCAATACTAATCAAACGGCAAAACCAGCTATTACACTGATAATCAAAAATCCTGAACCTGAACATATTTCTATTCCCTCAAAGCCACGGCGGTATAGCAATATCCAGCAGTTGCAAGCTGCCTGAGAAATTACTTGCAATAGCTTCTATGGATAGTATGCTATAGCTCTTTTCCGGGATGTTCAAACGAATGATAGATATGAGGTTTTATATAATGAAGTACTGATACAGTTACTAAATATGTAACTGATGCGAATGCTGCGATAAAAAAACTGACCGGGACATGGAAAGCAAGACCAAGTAACATGCCACCCCAGGTAAATAGTAAACCGAGTATCACGGAAAGAACAATACTGGTTGTTGGCCTGTTTGTCAGGTGTTGTGAGATCGCAGCAGGAGCAACGATAAGAGCAAATACTAATAATACTCCTACAACAAGAATTGCCTCAGCAATAGTGATCCCAAGAAGTATCATAAAAGCGACTCCAAGAAATGTTACCGGTACACCGCGTGCTTCTGCGACATCTGCGTCAAATGAAGCAAACAGCAGGGGACGAAAAAGTATTCCCAGAGTAATAAGAACGGCAATCCCTGTAATAGCGGATACATACACATCGTATGTTGTTACACTTAATATGGAGCCGAAAAGAATACCGACTGCCTCTGCTGCATTTCTGGTATATAGTTTGAGGAACAATACACCCAAACCAAGGGCAAATGCCAAGACCAAGCCGATTTCAATATCCCGCCCTTTCATTTTTTTCCCTAACAGTCCCATCACAACGGCAACAAAGAGCGTAAAAAGAAACGTTCCGGCTAAAGAACTTATACCAATCACCGCAGCACCTGTTGCACCGGTAAAACCAACGCATGAAAGTGATTCGGCGGCAAACGCCTGTGAACGGAGCACGACAAAATACCCGACAATTGCACACATAATCGCGATTATCGTTCCTGCAAGAAATGCATATTGAATGAATTGATGATGAAGCAGTGCAATCATATTATATCAAAAGTTCTCTCATCCGGATAAGCAGATACACGCCGAATGAAAGTGTTGCAATAAAAAAACTGACAGGAAGGTTGGTAAGAGCAGCGAACAGAATACCTGTCCAACTGTAGAAAATACCAAGCACCATGGCGATCAAAATTGTCACTACCGGATTCTGGGTAAGTCGCATTGCTCCGGCAACAGGGCCAACGAGCAGGGTAAAAATAAGTAAGACCCCAACTACCTGCACAGAAAGGGAAACCGTAACAGCAATAATAAGGAGTAACATAATTGACAGGAATCTGACCGGTACACCACGTGCTTCTGCGACATCTGCGTCAAATGAAGCAAACAGCAGGGGACGAAATAAAACCAATAACAATCCACAAACAATGATGCTCAACAGAGCAGTGATGAAAACGTCTTGCGTATTGATGCCAAGAATTGTCCCGAAGAGGATACTATATGCTTGTTCTGCGTACCCCTGATACAGAAACAAAAAGAGGATACCTAAAGAAAGTGCAAGGGTGAGAAAAATGCCAATGGTTACATCCCGTTCACGCAATACATTTCCCCATATACCTATGCCTATTCCTCCAAGAATGGTGAAGAGTAACAAGCCAAAAACCGGATCAAATCCCAACCATACTGCGCCGGCAGCACCGGCAAATCCAATATGGGAAATCGCGTGTCCGGCAAATGTTAATCGTCTGATCAAGAGAAAATAGCCGGCAAATGCAGCAACGATTGCAACAAACGCACTCGAGAGAAGTGCGTTTTGGATAAATGAATAATGAAGCAGTGCCCACATAATTATGAAGCTTCTTCACCAATAACAAACAACCTACCTTTTGTTTTGATCACTTCTATTGAGGTGCCATATAACCGGGATAATTTTTCACTGGTTATTACCTCTTCCGGTTTACCGCTAACGCACTGTCCATGAACAAGATATACAACACGGCTGACAACTGAAAGCAGAGGATTAATGTCATGTGTTACTAAAAGAATGGTTATTTTCCGCTCTCTGGAAATCTTTGTCAAAAGTGAAATAACCTTTTGTCCATGAGCGATATCAATATTTGATAACGGTTCATCAAGTAAGAGTATTTTCGGATCTGTCAACAGCGCTTGTGCAATAAGTAACAGTTGCTGTTGTCCTCCTGACAATTTACCAACAGGCATATCGGCAATATGGAAGATGCCTACCTCCCGTAATACTCTCTCAATTTTTTGTGTCCTCTGCTTGCTCGGCAGCGCAATACCCCATTTGTTACCGTCAAGTCCAAACCCCACGACATCCCTTGCCCTGATGGCAAGATCTGCTTCCAGCATCCGATGCTGCGGCGCATACCCAATATCACTGTTACCACGCCGTGGTTCTTTCCCGAGAATGAAAATTTTGCCGGAAGACGGTTTATATAAGCCGAGCAGTAATTTTAGCAACGTACTTTTCCCAGCACCGTTGGGACCAAGGATTGCAATAAATTCACCCTCTTCAACCGAAAAATTAATATCCTGAAGAATTTTTCTCTCTCCAAACTTCATGAAGAGGTGTTCGAGGCTGATAACTGTTGGCATGTTAATGTGTTTGCTGGAGCGCCTGCTCAAGGTTTGTCAATTCGGTAATCATCCAGGACTGGTAATGCATGTTTGCCGGTAATGTTTCAGTTACTCCGACAATGGACATGTTTTGCTGTTTTGCTTCGTTTTGAATATTTGTCGTAATCGGTGTAATTGTTTGCTCATTATAAATAAGCACTTTCACCTGTTTTTTCGTAATCTGATCATTTGTCTTCGCGACATCATCAGCTGACGGATCATTCCCTTCTGCAATGGCGCGCTCGAATGCGATAGGAGTTAATACGTCAAGACCTTCGGGCATGGTCTGATATAAATAAATTGTTTCCGTGAGTGCAACAGGCGTATTGGCATATTTACTGTGTATATCGGTAATTTTGTTCTGGAGGGGAGACAGAGAAGCAACAAAATCCTGCAGGTTTTTGTCAAAGACAGATGCGTGGACAGGATCAGCTTTCTTTAATGCATTTGTAACACTTCTTGCAATAGTTGGCATGTTATCTATAACATACCACACATGTGGATTGTCTTCCAGCTTATGATTGGCAATATTCCCCGCTACAAGAACAGTCCTGTTCTTATTCGGGGAAGCAGAAAGTAATTTATCCATCCATGCATCGTAATTGAGGCCGTTTTCAATGACAATTTGCGCATTCGCAACTGCTTGCGCGTCTGCAACGCTGGACTCATATTCATGCGGATCTGCATTTGGATCAGATAGAATACTCGTTACCTGCACATGACTTCCACCCAGCTGTTGCACAATATCACCGTAAAAATTTTCAGCAGCAACAACATGAATCGTACTGGTCCCGCTAGGAACCATAGCCGGGTTTTTTGAAGACTTCGCCAAAATCACAATGCCAGCTAATACTGCAACAACGAGAAAAATGTAAAGTATGTATTGTTTTTTCATATTGCAATCAACTTGCATGTAGTATATGCAAGATACATGCATTTGTCAAGTGGGGAATTATCAGCTCAGGAAGATTCTGTTTGCAACTTTTTTTGGCAACTTGTACATAAACCAAAAAATTCAAGGGAATGATACTGAACTAGAAATTTCTTTTTCTGTTTAATATCTTTTTCTAAAGCAGTGATGTTGCAATCTGAAATATCTTCTATCTTGCCACATTGAACGCATATGAGATGGTGATGATCTGCCCTGTTTGCCAGTTCATAACGCAGTTTGCCTTCATGGAATGAAACCTGCTTAGTAAGTCCTTTCTCCGTCAATACATTCATAATGCGAAACGCTGTTGCGGGATCTGTTGGAACGTTTTGTTTTTTCAAGTAAGCAAGAATTGTTTCAACATCAACCGGCTTTTCAGTTGAAGCCAATAGTTTCATGATAGTAAGACGTGCGGGTGTCGCACGAAGGTTAACGTCGTGAAGCTCTGATGCATGGTTTTTTTTATCACTTTTCATGCTTTTATCCTACCAAATTTAGCTGATACATGCAATTAATAGCAACAAATGGAGGCTTATTTCAACCGATATTTTTGAGGTTTTGACGAAGTTCTTTCAATTATACTTCTTGCTTCAAGATCGAGTTTAACAGTTTCTGTGTACCAGTTGATATTCCCGGTAAATCTACTTCCCAGGTCTTTATTTACTTTTGCAAACAATTCTAAGTGAGTTAATTCCACATCATTAAGTGCTTTTAAAATGGCATGTTTAAGTATGTCGTATTTTTCTCTACTAATTCTTCTTCCGCTTTTGCCTAAGGGGTGTTTTGTGAGAATTTTTTCTTCAACCATTTTCCTGTATTACCGATAGAATGTTTCCGGATGGATCTTTGAACCACGCTATGTCAGGACCCATTTTTGCAGCGATACCCCGCGCAATCCCTTTTTCATCCTGGTGAAACCCATCATACTTTTCAAAACTTACGCCGAGTTTCATCAGGGCATCAACTGCTTCATCAATATTACTGACGACGAAGTTCAAAATGGTAAATGTTGCCGCCTGGTGATTCTCTTTTTCATAAACAAATACTTTACCGCCTCCGGGAAGCTTAAATGTCAATCCCATTTCTTCATTATCCAGCGTAAGGCCTAACGTTTTTGTATAAAATACTTTTGCCTTTGCAAGGTTATCAACAGAAAAACCACTGAATACTGCTTTTGTATTTAACATAAAAATAGTATAGCACTTTTTTTGTTTATGTAAACTGGATAATTTATTACCTGCACGATAGAAACTCACCACTGAATAAACCTACAACAGTCCCTGCATTCCATCCGTTATGTTTTGCTAAAAAGAGATGGCCACAAACACTTGTATCACGGTTGTTCGTTAATGAGATAACCCGTTCATAGTCAGCGATTGCAGCTTGCCTGTCAATATGATAGTAGTAATTATGAATGTCCCCTCTATTCATAAGTGCTTGAATATAACGGGAGTTTATCTGAATTGCTCTATCCAAATCTGGCAAAGCATCTTTATAATCTTTCATCCGCATATACGTATATGCACGGTTGTTAAATGCTTCTACATAGTCAGGATTACGTGTAATTGCTTGCGTATAATCTAGAATGGCTCTTTTGCAATCACCTGTATCGTAATCATAATTTCCCTGGAAAAAATAATCCGCTGCCGTTTTGGGAGCTGCAAGAGGCCGCGATGGTATCGCATGTGCAGTAGTACATTGTGTATCCGGGGCGGTTGTGGATGTATACATACCAAACGCTATGAAACTTAATAATACACATGCAACAATAGCTGTGGCACCTATTGCAACCACATTGAACTTTTTCCCTTTTTTGACACGAACCCTTTTCGAAGAAAAAATGTAGACAAGGCAGGTGATAAGTGTAGCAAAAAAGAGAAGTACTGCCAGTTTCACTCGTATATTGTAGCAGATGCGCCAGGGAAAACGTTCTCAGGAGGATAAATGCATACTTTCCGGGTGCACCCGGAAAGTATTCGCATTACTTAATGGGATCCATTTGCAGATTGCTGCCACGGTGCTTTTCCAGCATTTTCCTGTGCTTCCCACTGAGCACTTTCTTTTGCTTCATGCGCAGGGTTTTCATTCGATTTGAATGTTCCTTGTACACCAGTACTATTCGTACTTCCCTGTGTTTGCTTTACTGCCGCAGGGGTAACCGGATTTGCCGTAGCAGGTGTAACAGATGCTGTTTGCGCGTTTGCAGCATTTGTTTTTAGTATACTTGCACCGGCTGCTCCGGCAAGCATCGCTATAGCAACCATTGCTGTTATCGCGCTTTTACTTACCTTTTGGGCGTTCATGCAATCACCTCCTTTCTGTTAAGAAGGTAGTGCGTTTGTCTGAAATATTGCTTAAAGAGACAAAGAGGGTAACAGCATATCCGTCATACTTTTGCTTTGCGAAACAGCTTGCGTGATAGGAGGCAAATGCCACACCTGTTCAATGGTATGAAGGAGTGAATAATGGGAATAAGAGGTATGCGAAGTAAATCCGTGTTTCACCGCATTCCCGATTAATAGTAACGGTACCCGGTTACTTCCTGAGCCTTCTCCCTCATCCCATGTTATTGCAAGCATTGATTTGTGTTTCGTAAATGCCGGTGAAGCAAGAATATATGATACGTTGCTCGCCAACCACCGGTCACCTGTTTGCACAGAACAATCATGCATATCATCACATAAATCAGGAGTAATCCAGGCAAAGTGAGGCGTTGAGTTTAGTGACCGGAAGTCGGATGATAAAAACGAATAGGGAACAATATGGTGACAGCGTTTTGCATTATTCCTGATGTCATCAAAATATAGAAACGGATCGTGCTTTTGTGCATACTTCCCTGAGCTTCCGGCAAAACAGGGAAAGGGTATAGATTCCATATATGCTTCCCACGTTTTATTTACCTGTTCAAGTTGGTCAATGAAATTTGCTGCATTGACATGACAGTCAGTACAATCACTGGTAATACCAAACGTATTACCTCCAAGCAGCGCAATGTAGTTTGGCAAGCTTGGATGGGTAACTGCGAAATAATTATCGGCAAAACTATACGTATGGATAAGAGAGTTTATGTAAGGGGCATTTGGACTCCCAACAATATCGCTATATGATTTGTTCTCCATCATAATAACAACGACTGTATATATTGTTGAGGGATTTGTCGTTTTTCCGCTTTTTTGCAGTATTGTTTTTATTTTTTGCACAGCAGGAAAAGGAATTTTTGTACCGGACCCTGCTGTTTCATAGATACCAATTACTATCAATAGCAGAACAAATACTGCAAAAAAGATAAGATATATTCTTTTCATTATATGAAATATAGTATACCAGCTCCCTATATGCGATATACATTTTTACTCACAATTGATGGTACAATACTAGCAATGTATAGCTTTTTTCAAAAGATCTTTACTAACCGCACAGCAAGAAAAGTTCCCGAGGTAACCGCCTTTTTCTGGATCATCAAGTTACTAACAACCGCAATGGGGGAGTCAACCTCAGATTTCCTTGTCCACCATTATGACCCTGTCATTGCTGTTCTTTTTGGAGCTGTTGGATTTGTCATAGCGATTGGATTACAATTTTTCTCCCGAAAATATATTGCCTGGGTTTACTGGCTTACGGTAACTATGGTTGCAATTTTTGGAACAATGTGTGCAGACGTTGTCCACATTGTTTTTGGTGTGCCATATCTTGTATCGACCATATCCTTCGCAATCATCCTGATCATTATTTTTCTCGTTTGGCACAGGGTTGAAAAAACATTATCTATTCACAGTATTTATACTCCGCGCCGTGAACTATTTTACTGGGTTACCGTCATAACAACGTTCGCGCTTGGAACTGCAACAGGGGACATGACTGCAATAACATTGCACTTAGGTTATTTATCTTCAGGTATTTTATTTGCACTATTATTTGCTCTGCCACTTGTGGCTTATAAACTGTTTCGCGCCAATGAAGTACTGACTTTTTGGGCTGCCTACGTCGTGACCAGACCATTAGGCGCGTCATTTGCCGACTGGTTTGGAAGAACAGCAGATATGGGAGGAGTCGGGTTTGGCACAGGAAGGACGAGTATTGTCCTTACCATTTGTATCATTATCCTAGTTGGCTATCTTACGATAACACACAGAGACATAAAAAAAGAAAAAGAGTAGATCTTTTTTCATATATTGTACTTATTTTCCAAAAATGAAGGATTACTGCTGCAATCCGGATAGGAAATTATTCTTGACTTTCAGATATCGAAATCATACGCTGATATTCAGTTATCAGTTAGTAATTTATTTGCTGAAAATAGCATGAAAAAAAGAATAAGAAAAAGCAGGAGAACGAAGAAACGAAAGAGTTCTCTTTTTTCCTGGATACCAAGATACAAATTCCACAGCATATTTGGATTGTCTCTTCTTGTCATTTCTATTGCGATAGTAATCATTCTGAGCCGACAGAAAACTGTCGTTAGAGTGCAGGCGAACTCTTGCACAAGTAATGGTTCATATTCCGAGTGTGAAAACTCCGGTAGCTATTGTAATCGATATGCGAGGTGTGCTGTTAATACACAGGCGAAAGTATCTTATACGTGTGTCGGTGGTAATCAACAATATAGCGTAGGTGGTTGCACATGTTCTACAACAGCGTGCGGTAACACAAGCAGTTCTGGTAAGACTGTTGTCGGAAATGCGAATGGAAACACAACTGCTCCAAATACAAACAATCAGAATAACTACGGTGGAGGAGTTTCCAAAAACAATGCATGCGCAGGAGTTACGGCTACCTGCGTATATTCACAGAAAATAAACGGTATTACACAATGTTTCAAAGGGACGGGAGGACCATCGGGACTAAATACTGCTGGATGCAAATATAGCTCTTGTGTCGGCGTTATTCAGGTTAGTTGCCAAAATGGAAGCCAGGTGATCAATAGTGGAAGTAATAATACTCAAATTCAGATAAATCAAACGGGTACTACTACTCCGCAACAAAATGCTGCGAATCTTTGTCCCAACACAGGTGATGGTATAACGGGAACGGGAAATAGTAACTGCGCCCCTGCTGGCCGCACCTATAGAGACAGTAATGGGACACCTCTAATTTTCGGGAGTTCTCAAGCAGAATTAGCATGTCAACAAGCTTATAATGGTGATACATGTTATGCTCGGAATAGTTCAGTAGATGTATGGCACTGTTCTTGCCAGAGTCCTAATTCAACAAGTAACAGGAATATTATTTGTACAGATAAATACGGGAATAAAGGTCCAGTAACTGGACCAAATAATACAGGTTCTGCTTGCTCACCATCACAAGTTTGTTCTGGAACAATTACGCTAACAAACTTAAATATAACCGCTCCAGGCTGGAACCAGATCTGCCATGCAAATTCGAGTCAGCAATCTAATACATCTTCGAATATAGGAAAACCCTGTGGATGTACACCGGGAGCTAATAATGATAACTGTAATGGATTTGGCCAACCAACCTCCAGTAATGGGACGTGTAAATCTGGTCAAAATGGCATTCCAAATGGATGTTATGAAAATGAAAACCAGTGTGGTACCTGGGGACCTGTAGGCGTCTTGCAGCAAAATGTCTGTTGTTTTCCTTCCGCACAGGCATCTGTAAAGGTAAACCTATCAAATGGTAATGCAAATCCCACAGCAAATACTATTACCTCATTATTGTCTGTAGCTACACATGTTGGTAGATCAGCTCAGGTTCCCCTTGCTTCAAACGGACAGGGGGTTTTAGGCGCTTCAATGACAACGATTCCACTCACCTCAGCGTATAATCCGGAAACCGGACAGTATGAATCACAGAGTCTTAATTTTTCCACCATTCCTGATGGAAGTTATGATTTTCTTCTCCATGTCGACGGTTATCTGAATGCAAGATTACAGCCAACTGACGGCACTGGATACTTTATCATTAAAAACGGGCAACTCACACAAAGCATAGAACCAATACAACTCACGCCAGGAGATATATTGCCGCTTCCTCACGGCGATAACATTATTGACCAGCAAGACTATGACATGATCGTAAAATGCATCAATAAAGATCCTGCATGCACTCCTCAAATAAAACAAATTGCTGATTTGGACAAAGATGGAGATGTCGACAATACCGAATTGCAACTTGTGCAAAAAGCATTGGGGGAATCAGGTGATACATTCCCCACACCCCCGCCCTGTCCGACAGGTCAAAGCCTGACTGGCCTTGGATGTATTCCAAATAACCCAATCGGATTCACGGCAAAATTATTCGTGATAGGATTAAGTCTTATCGGGGGAATAGCAACGCTGTTTATTATCTATGGTGGCTACTTAATTCTTTTTTCTCAAGGGAATAGCTCTCAGATACAGAGAGGGAAACGATACCTAACGAGCGCTATTACAGGTCTCCTCTTTTTTATCCTTGCTGCCTCATTTTTTGAATTTGTCACCTTAAATATTTTACATTTACCAGGAATTGGGAAATAACATTAGCATATAAAGAAAAACCTGGAGCTAAAAAATTTATAGAATACCGCTTCTTATGACTTTTTATAGTGCCACTATAAAAAGGAGTTGTTTGAAAATTGGGAGAATGTTATACTAAATTCCTTCCTACCGGGAGTAATTCTCAGTAAATCATCAATCGGTAAAATCATATGATTAACCATAAGAGACTAGTCTTTTTTTCTCTCAGTCTTTTCTTTCTTTTTTGTTTTTTCGCTTTCTCTTTTTTGGTTAAAAAACATTATCTTACACAATTTGATTTTGATATGAGTGTTCGGATACAGGACAATACACCGGTAAAACTTGACAAGCTCTATCAATTCTTCAGTGCATTAGCAAGCGTACAGGGAATGGCAATCTTACTCTCACTTCTTCTTGTGCTCAGACGGCAGATTATTCGTGGTTTTATTATTTTATCAATCTTCTTTTCTTCACATATAGTTGAACTTTTTGGAAAACTATATATTAATCATCCGCCACCGCCATTTATGTTTTATAAACATATTGATGCATCAACATTTAATTTTAATAAATATTATGTGCAAACGGGAAATTCGTATCCATCAGGACATAGCCTCAGGACTGTCTTTTTTGCAGTTATTTTTGCATATACGGTATATCATATGAAACGCATACCGCCAATGGCAAAAACCTGTCTCATACTTGGAGCAGTAATGCTCGTTTGTTTCGTTGGCATAAGCCGGGTAAGCCTTGGAGAACACTGGACAACCGATGTTATTGGAGGAGGATTGTTTGGACTTGCTTCCGGAATATTTTCTCTGATTTTCCTCTAACTGTTTGCTCAATTCCTTATGGTACAATTTATTCGTGCAAAAGAAAAAACAATGGACAACACTCTCTCGACTTGCTCCAAGCCATCTTACCGCACAATTTGTCGTCTATATAGAGGCGTAAGCTAATACGCCAAGCGCCACAGTTGCAGCTATTGCTTTAATATTTCCTAATCATATTTCGTTGTAGCGAAAACATTGCACCTGATGATCATTTACCAATCCAACAGCTTGCATGAATGCATAACAAATTGTTGGCCCGACAAAGCGAAATCCTCTTCTTAGTAAATCACTGCTTACGATTTCTGCTTCTTTTGTTTTCGATGGATAATCACGTAAACGCTTACGCGAATTTTTTATTGGTTTGTTCTTAACAAACGTCCAAATGTATGCATCAAAACTTCCAAATTCTTTTTGGATTTTGAGAAATGCTTTTGCA
>DASYZL010000009.1:0-6870 GCA_035946335.1 Patescibacteria group bacterium
TGACGATGTGGTAGTCGCATTGATACACGCAGTGGGATAAATGGATTAAACCCATACCTCCCATTATATCCCAACCGGAAGATTCAGGGATCACTCCATCCCACGACCTGACGGTCGGGGATCTAAGTATGGAAGGTTAGAGGAGAAATCTCTCTCAATTATTTCTTCTCCTTGATTAAGATATTTGAGCGTTGCTTTACCTGTTGAAACCCTCTATAATAAACCACAATTTGCATGTATATACTACTAGCCAGGATAATATGAATAATAAAATTCGAACATTTATTTTTGAGTTAGCAGTGGTAAATTCGTTACTGAGGATATTATCTGACAAACAATATATTCTTCTCCATTACTTTGTGATTAACAACAAACTTCCTGACTTAAAACACCCAAGATCATTCTCGGAAAAAATACAATGGATAAAAATTTTCGGAGGACTGGAAAAATATGCCAAATACGTTGATAAATTTACCGTAAGAAACCATATTAAAAAAATAATTGGCGGAAAATATCTCGTTCCACTTATAGGCGTATGGGATACATTTGAAGCTATTCCTTTTGAAAGGTTACCAAATAAATTTGTTCTCAAGGCAACACATGGTTCAGGTTATAATTTTATCTGCAAAGACAAGTCTACACTTGACAAAAGTTCTTTAAAGAAAATTGTAAATAGGTGGATGCAGGAAAACTTTTACCTAAAAACGAGAGAGATGCAATACAAAGATTGTAGACCAAGGATACTATGTGAAGCATATCTGGATGAAGGACCAAGAGGATTAACAGATTATAAATTTTTTTGCAGAAACGGAAATCCAATACTCTTTGAGATAATTGCAAATAGATTTACACAACCCACATTGGATTTATTCGATCTCGATGGTAATAGACTACCCATTTTTTTAGATTTTCCTCATGCAAAAAAAGAAATAAAAAGACCGAAAAAATTTCAGGAGATGATTACTCTCTCCAAGAGGCTATCAAAAAAATTTCCTTTCGTGAGGGTTGATCTATATTCGGTTAAAAATAAAATATATTTTGGTGAACTAACTTTTACCCCTGGCAATGGCCTGGATATTATGAAACCATCTCACGCAGATTATCAACTGGGGAAACTTATTGATTTATCAGCATTCAATAATAATTGATCTTGTGTTTTACTCTATAAGAGTACCGTGAGAATTCAGCTTCAGGTGGACGATGAGGGATTCGAACCCCCGACATCTTCAGTGTAAATGAAGCGCTCTACCAACTGAGCTAATCGTCCTGAATAGTAAAGCAAATTATAGATGAATTGATTAAAGCAATCAACTCTTTTTTCCTTCAGACTTATTGAATATCAAGAAGTATATAACGGGAATAAAAAACAGCATAATAGACCCTGAAAACAATAATCCTGCAATAATTGCACCTCCTAAACCCTGCCAGAGTGCGTTTGAGAGGGTGATTGGAATAAGGCCGACAATCGCAGTAAAAGAGGTGAGAGCGATCGGTTCAAGCCTACTTTCCGATGCATCAACAATTGCATCGGTAAACTGTAAACCTGCTTTCAGATTTTGATTAATTTTATCGACAATAAGAATGGCATTCTTTACAACGATGCCAAACAAGGCAAGGATACCAATGAGTGCTGGAAAAGAAAGCGGTGTATGTGTTATGGAAAAAATAATAAATACGCCGGAGATTGAAAGGGGAATAACCAGCATGACAATGAACGCTTTTCGAAATGACGCAAACTGCAACACCATGGTAATAATAATAAGAAGAAACGACAGAATCATTGCCTGAAGAATCGAATTGACTGATTCTTGATTTTGCTGATTAACGCCTCCTGTTTGCCAAGAATATCCTTCAGGTAAATTGAGACTGTTTGCATAGTTTTCCAGCTTTGTATTTTCTTGTGTCACTGAGTAACCTTTTGTTACACTTGCAGATACGGAAATTGTTCTTCGTCCACCTTCCCGCGTAATAAGTGTTGGATTGGATTTTAACGCAACTGTCCCAAGAGAAAGGAGCGGGACTGGGCCGTTTGGTGTCGCAATAGTGAGTGAACCAAGATTTTGTGCTGTTTGCGGGTTGCTATCGGTCCTGAAAACCACATCCTGACCCTGCGTGTTACCCTGTTCAATTTTGACATTCGTGTCCAGATTATATCCGCTTGCATACGTTCGTAACCACAGTCCAACCTGATCTTCTGTAACGTTGTTATCAATCATTTTTTGATAGTCCGGAATAAAAACAATTTTACTTGTTCCGGATTTAACTGACCTATCAACATTCGTTACCCCAGGTTGTTTTTGCAAATATGATTCAATTTTGTTGGCATAAGTATCCAAAACAGTCAAATCATCACCAAAAAGTTTTATTTGTAAATCAGCACCGGCAGGAGGCCCACCACTTTGTTCTACAACAGAAAGAGTTCCCTGTTGATAATTTGCATAACGGTTCCTTATCTGTTGCGCAATATCAATCGAACTGATTTTCTGTTTGTTTGTCGGGGGTAACACGAGGGTAATAACTGCAAGATTACTGCCGGTAGTAACCGAACCACTTCCTGTATTCGCCCCAGAACCAATACTCATTGTTGCAAGCTGAACCTCGGGGAGTTTACGAACATCATCTAGGACCTTTGTCGCCTCGCTTTGGGTCTTCTGTGTATTCGCCCCTGCAGGCAGCTCGACTTGAATTTGTAAGAATTCCTGCGAACTTGCAGGAAAAAATTCATTCCGGACAAGTCCAAGCGGAAGGAGAAAATAGGAGAAAAGCGAAAAAATAATTACCATTGCAAGTGTTTTCCGCCGATTCGTTTTCCTTGAAAGAATTTTATAGAGGATTGACCGGTAACGATTGCTAATGATATCAAAACTAACCAAACCTTCATCTAAATATTTTCGTATATTATTGATGCTTTTTTGACTTTTCGTTTTTCTTTTGAAGAAACTGAAAAATTGTTTTCGCAAATGAGGAATCAGCATACCTCTTACCTGGAAGTAAGTAAATAAATTGATTATAAAAAGAATGACCGCAGGAATAAGGAAAAAGTTTTTAGGAGCTATAACAAAAAAGATAGCAATGCAAAGTAGCAGGATAAGTCCTCGGATCAAAATAATCACCCGGGGTGGAATAGCTGGCTTGAGGAAAATAATAACCAAAGGCAAGGTAATAAACATTGCAACACAGAATGATGACAGCAAAGCACTTGAAACAACAATCGGGATTGGTTTAATAAACTCACCGATGATACCCGTTGATAAGAGAAGCGGGATAAATGCCCAAACAGTAGTGAGCGTCGTCGTGAGCACTGCTGTCTTAAAATCACGCCAGACAAGCAACCCTGCCTCCATCGACGTAAACTTATTTGTGCGATAATACGCGGAGAGTGCAGAAATAACAACAATCGTGTCATCAACCAAGAGACCGAGGGCCAAGAGTAGTGAAAAGAAGGCAATAAAACTTAAGTCGATATTTGTCGCGCGCATAACAATAAAGGTGATGAGAAATGTTAATGGAATTGCTGATGCGGCGATAATTGCCTGACGGGTTCCTAAAACAACAAGGATGATGAGAAAAACAAGAACGAAAGTGATCGTTAAATCTCTTGCCAACTCATTAAACTGACGATTAATCATATCCCCTGAATCAATTACTGAGGAGATGGTTACCGAATGATATTTTGAAGCTAGCGCATTAACAGCATCATGAGCATCTTTATCTGCAGTAGTAATATTTGCTGACGTTTTTTTAAAAATATTGAATGTTACTGCAGGTGAAGCATGATAATTTTGCGTTGCAACATAATCATTATTCGTTCCCGGTTGTGGACGAAGCGAAATTGCAGCAATATCTGAAAGCAACACACTTGTCCCATCACTGAGTGCAATACGAAGGTTACGCAAATCTTCAACTGTAGTTATTGTCGGATCGATCGTTAAGGTAAATGATGATGAAGTTGCACTAATATTACCTGCGGGCTGAGAGTTAATTGCTGTCGTCACGGTTTGTGATAACGCTACCGGATTGATGCCATAGGTGGCAATAGCTTCCGGTTTCAGAAGCACCTGAATTTCCTGATTATCAAGCCCTGATGTCTGTGTATTATCAATGGTTGAAACGCTTTTCAAATTATCTCGTAAAATACGACTAAATCGGACAAGCGAAGCTTGATCATATGCACTGACGACAAACGTCCAGATAGGTTGGTTTTCGAAATCAAATTTTACGACATGAGGAGTTGTCGCATCTTTTGGCAAATTACTTACTGACTGCACTGCCGCCTGAACATCGCTCTGCGCTTTGTCGGGATCAACTCCGGAAAGAAATTGTAGTGTCACCACGGACTGGGAATTTTGTGAAGTTGACGTCATTGTATCAATATTTGCCACATTGCTTACTGCCTGTTCTATGGGAATAGTGATAAGCGATTCAACATCATCAGGACCTGCGCCAGGAAGCGTCGTGGAAACAGTCACAATAGCAATGTTTATTTTTGGATTCAGAACTCTTGGAAGCATGAGGAAACTGCTAACACCCAAAACAATAACGAGAAGGATAATGATAATAACAAGTCGGGGATTGCGAAGGTATTGTCCGATGAGGCTATCAGAAAGCTTCGAATCAAATTTGAGTTTATGGAGATAAGATGTGACTTTTGCCATACATATTCCTCAATTCGTAATCACACTATCACCTGTAACTACATTTCTTTCTAGAATTACCTGATCTCCTGCATGCAGGCCGTGATTAATTTCTACATAACTGCCAAATACATTTCCAAGCGATACTTCTCGTGCTGTTGCTTTTTTATCTACTACTACCAAAACATAATTGGTGTTTTGTGTCTGATAAATTGCATCAATCGGAATAAATGGTACCGCAGAAGATGTGTCCGTCGCTCCAATCGGAACGTCAACCTTTATGTATTCTCCGTCTGTAACGGAAGGAATACTATTATCAGGAAGGGAATAGGTAAGTACATATAACGATCCATCGGTTGCTTCTGTTGAAACAAATGTCGGTCTTAGTGAATAGCTATTATTGTCAATAAACAATGTGCTAGCATCAAGCTTTGAAATTTTTTGTGCAATATCTTTTGGAACACTCACGATTGCTGTGGCATGCTGATTGGTTGATGAAACTTCGGCAAGCGGTGTTCCTGGAGAAATCTGTTGTCCAATATGTACATATATCCGCTGAACTATTCCAGCAAAGGGACTTGCCGGGTACATTGCTGCAGCAGTAATATCAGCAACATCTGCCTGCAACTTACTCACTTCTTTATTTAATTCCAGTGTTTTTTCCTGAACATCAAGCTGGTCGAGTGTAAGATTCTGCTGTGCATCAGCAAGTCGTCCAGGCGCTTTACCGCTATCAGTTTGTTCCTGCAAATTAAGAAGAGTTTGCTTAAGCTGATTCTGTGCGCCCTGAAGCTGATTAATTTGCTCTTCTTCCTGTAGGATTGTTGCCTGTGGTGCAGCGCTACTTTGATCTGCAATAAGCTGGCTATTCAACTGGTCTAAAACAGTTTGATTGGTATTGATGAGTGCGTTTGTCTGATTCGCTGACTGCGTCGCTATTGACTGCATATCGGAAAAATTATCATGGGTTGCATTGGCAATATCCCGTTGTTTTTGAATTGCGTCATTTTGCTTGTCAAATGTATCTAAAACATTTTTGTACTGTGCGTCAGCAATTTGGGCCTGGATTGCAGAAGCATTTCCGCCCTGATAATTTGTTGAAATTAAAAAAAGCTGTCCCCCTCGTCCGACGGTATCTCCTTCATTTCGAAAAATTGCCTGTACCACTCCTGAAGTTAGGGCGACTATTTTTACTACTCCTGCTTTGGCAATTTTTGCTTCATACGATGCTTTTGGTGTCTGACCGACATTATAGGTAGTAACTACTTTTGGAGAAGGCGCAGGTGTTTTTTGCTGCTGAGGTTGAGTAAGCAAATTCCCAACAATAATAACCAGTAAAAGGAAAAGTAGTCCAATAAAAAACGAAAAAAGCGGTTTTCTGTTAATAAAAAGTGAGAGTTTTTTGTACTGTGTATACAACGAATATAACGCGTTTCGAAAAACTTGTTTCATATGTTCTGTGCATAACCTGAAAAACACGGGGCAGAGCGTACTAAATTAGAGAAAATGCAGTGGACGTATAATAGATGAGTTTTTCTTATTTGTCAAAAGGAGTATTTGGTATGAGAAAGCATACTATCATGCTCGCTGCCTTTGGTAACAAAAGAGTAATTGCTATAGTAAATATAAAGTTATTGACCTGCTTGTCCTCTAATCTCTCTCAGGAATAAATTGAAGTCATCTCCATTTACCACTCCGTCATCAGTGATATCAGCTCCAGAATCCTGGGTTGTCGGAGGATTTGTACAGGTAGGAGTTGTTTGATTATCTCCGTAACAACTCACAATTGCGTTGTAATCAGTAATATCCAGTTGATTATCGTTATCCACGTCTCCGTTTACCATAGTGAATCGGGGCATTTGCGTTGTCTGTTGAGAAACGATATGAACCGGAGATGTTATCTGCTTCACGAGGAATCCATCTGTTTGTATTGTCAGAAGATAATTACCGGTTGCTACTGAAAGCGCTACTGTTCCTTTGAATAATCCTGATACCGGATCGTACACCATGATTCCCTGTCCTTGCTGTACTTGCGTGTTGGAAAGGTCAGACACCGTAACAGCAACTGAACGTGTCGGATGTTTCGGATTGTGATTACCGCCGCCAAGAGGATGAGCAGCATCTCCTGCCACTCCTATTCCGTCAAGACCAACAGTGAGAGATAAAACTGCCGGTTGCGGCGTAGGCGTATCTGAAGGCACAGGAGAACCAGTTGGCAACAGGGAGGGAACGGGGG
>DASYZL010000010.1:0-6859 GCA_035946335.1 Patescibacteria group bacterium
ATACATCGTTGCGCTACTCATGCTATGGATGGTAATTCTTTTACCGTTTATTTTACTCCAGCTGTTTTTAGACTTTCTGTCTAATAATTCTCTGTCAACGCAACAGATGACGTCATTTATTACCAATAACTTAAAAGGACCTCTGGCGAAACGGGAAATCCCGATTCCTTTTATCGGTACGAATCCATTCCGGCCTACTCCTCCACCCCCTCCAGGTTCACAACCTGCCGGTGTTGCACGTGCCCTCCCGCTTTCACTGGAAGAGAAAAGGCAGCAAACAGAAGAAAATATGAAGAAAATAGAAGAAAAACGTGAGCAGTCCGCATCCAATATTCAATCGGTTATGAACACGAATAGGATAGGAGAAAAAACGATTCGCGGAACAAAAATTGTCACACAAAGACCGGTTGAAACACAAGCAGGAAGAACAACAAGTCAGAATGAGGAAACACAACGAATTGTCCGGTCGAACATCGCAACAACCCATGTGACACAGACGCAATCTCTGGCAAGTACACTACGGTCCCAGTTGCGATTAAAACCACAAGTACAGGAATCCCAGAGCCTTCGGCTGGTATCGTTCCCTATCCCGACAATGCAGGATATTGTTAAGTATGAAACTGCAAGACTGAAAAAGGGTGCCATCACAACGCATGAAATGACCAATGTGCGTGATACATTGCAAAAGATTGCAACACCCCAAGTGACTTCTTCCCCAGTAGAGAAACAAAAATACACTACCCTGAAGACAAAATTAACTGAACAGAAAACGCAGGGAGATGTTGTAGCAAGTTCGATTCTCCAGGCTGCTTCAGTAGTATCCCAGACGCAAACAGCTACTGGAGGCGGACCGTCGCTTGTCTATCCGGTCAACTTGCCTCCTGTCAACCCGATCCAGACCGTGAGTCTTGATGATTATGAGGCGGTGAAGGCAATGTGGGTTGATAATTATCAGAAAGTTGACGTGCCACAACTATCCGATACACAGCCACAAACAAGACAGGAGTGGATTCAACATGACATCAATACAATTTCAGAAACAATTTCACTGCTGACATCGCCTGACCCGCAAAAGATACAGCAGGGATTGAACGAAGTTTCGCAAATACTTCCATTCATTCTCATGGGCGGGTTCTCCCAGACAGAAGTTGTTGCCTATCTGAAAGCAAAACTTGAAGCGGGGAAAATGGTCGGAGAGCTTCTTACCCAAAAAGAAGCTGAAGACGAAAAACTTATTGACGTACAAAACCAGCACCATGAAAAACTGAAAACAATGGAAGCCTCAGCACAGGAAGCAATTGATGGAGATGAAACAACGTGATAGGATAAAAAGTATCTATGCTTGGAAATTTATTTGGTTCAAAACGAACGGATTTTATTGCTGAAGAGCAAGTGGTTCCGCCTGTGCAATCTCCTCCTGTTTCGCCTGTTCCTGCCCCGGTTTCGCCACCCGCTGCGGGAATCAGCAATATGCAACCGGTTACCCCTGTCGTAAAGGAAGACATGACAGTGCTTTCACATCTTGATCAACGGTCACTACAAGTATTATCCTCAGCTTCACGGGAAGCAATGCGGTTATCTCAACAATTTATTTCACCGGAATATCTGCTCATGGGATTATTGAATGACAATGAGATATTTACTCTGATTGAGCAGTTTTCTCTGAAAGCCGGAGATATCAGCCGTGAAATTCAGTCACATGAACAGCAGGGAAATTATACCGGTCAACCATCGCTGGGAGAGGATACGAAACGTGTCCTTGAACAGGCATATACACTCTCAAAAGAGCGGAAAGTTGAATTTGTCATGCCGGAAGATATCCTGATGGCACTCCTTTCAAGTAACATGAGTGCATCAGCAATGCTCGCTTCACAGGGTATTGAAAAGGAGGGCGTTTCCAAAAAGCTTGCACAATCGGCAAAATATAATTTCGGAAATAAATCACTGATTGCCGAATTCGGGACTGATCTCACAAAGCTTGCTGAAGAAGGAAAACTGGACCCGGTTACAGGACGGGATAATGAGATCGATCGGATTATTCGAATATTACTAAGAAGAATTAAGAATAATCCGATCGTGATTGGTGAAGCAGGAGTTGGAAAAACTGCAGTTGTTGAAGGGCTTGCCCAACTGATTGCAGCAGGAAAAGTTCCGCCTGATCTTGCGCAGAAACGCATTATACAACTAGATGTCGCATCTCTTATTGCGGGAGCATCCCACAGAGGCGAATTTGAAGAACGGATGAGAAATATTATCAAGGAAGTACAAATGTCTTCAGGTAGAATTACGCTTTTTATTGATGAAATTCACACTCTCATTGGAGCAGGGCAATCAGACGGGGCATTGGATGCGTCAAATATTATCAAACCATTTCTCGCTCGGGGACAAATTCAATTGATTGGCAGTACAACAACAAGTGAGTACCGGAAGTACTTTGAAAAGGATAAAGCGTTTGAGCGCCGTTTCCAGGAAGTATTTGTGGAGGAACCAACAGAAGAAATTGCGGTAAAAATGATGCAAGTGTTGAAGCCGAAATATGAAGCATTTCATCATGTGAGTTTCTCTGATGATGCTATTATTGCAGCAGTCAGTTTGTCCAAGCGATACATAGGAGAACGGTATTTGCCTGATAAAGCAATCGATGTATTGGATGAAGCAGCTGCTAATACCAGGCTTCTGGTTGCGTCACAAAAAAGGCAAAGCAATGTGATAGTTCGGGAGGATATTGAGAATGTTATCAGTAAATGGACAGGAATCCCGATTACCAAACTGACTGAAAATGAGAGTGAAAAATTACTGCACCTTGAGAATCTCATTCATAAACGGCTCATTAACCAGGAAATTGCGGTACAGGCAATTGCAGAAGCAGTACGAAGAGGCAGAATCGGTCTTTCTAGCTCTACCCGCCCGATTGCTTCATTTATTTTCCTTGGTCCAACAGGAGTTGGAAAAACAGAGCTTGCAAAAACACTTGCAGAGATTCTTTTCGGTAAAGAGGAAGCAATGATCAGACTGGACATGAGTGAGTATATGGAAAAACATGAGGTTGCAAAGCTTATTGGTGCGCCTCCTGGATACGTTGGTTATGAAGAGGGTGGACAGTTAACCGAAGCGGTTCGCTCAAAACCGTACTCTGTGGTGCTTTTAGATGAAGTTGAAAAAGCACATCCTGATGTCTTCAATATCCTGCTGCAAATTCTGGAAGATGGACGGCTTACCGATAATAAAGGCAACGTGATTTCGTTTAAAAATACCATTATTATTGCAACATCAAATATCGGTAGTGCACTCATCCAGCAGCAATTGCAAACGAAAACCGGTATGGATGCTCAGAGATTAAAGCAATTAAATGTCCTGGTAAACAATGAACTCCATAAGTTCTTCAAGCCAGAATTACTCAATAGATTTGATGAAATCATTATTTTCGAGCCGCTTGGTAAGAGTCACATGGTTGAAATAGCAAAGCTGCAGTTACAAGGTACGCGAAAGCTTCTGATGAGCCAGCAGGTGGCAATCGCCGTTACCCAGCAGGCATTAAACGTGTTAGCAGAAGAAGGGTTTGATCCGGTATACGGGGCACGACCACTTCGCCGATTAATACAAACTGCGATTGAAAACCCAATCGCACGGCTCTTGATTGAAAAGAAGTTTGTTGCAGGTGACACTATTTTCATTGATTATGACCAGAAACAACAAAAATTCGCGTTTACAAAACAGGCAGGAGCAACTCCTGTACCACCTGCCCCGACACCATTCCCGCAAACTCCTACGACTGGTCAACCACCTGTTCCTCCTCCAGCGCCGCCGCCAGCGCCATTTACCCCTGTTGGCATATCTGGAACAGGGGCTACGCTGAGTCAATCACAAACAGCTCAATAACAGAAGTACTGTGTTGCTGAAACTTAGACAAAATTTATAGCAGTTTCTTACATCTGAATGGTTGTACACCCAATCCCGATATCTCCTCCTGTTTTATTATTATCCCCGTCGTGTACGACGAACTGGACCCGGTATGTATGGCCAACGGTAAGATTTAACGTACTGATATTCCATTCGATCTCAGCACTAAATTTGGTTTCTTTTTTAACCACGCTGTGGGGTATTGTTGGTTGGGTAGGAAATGTATCAGCGCCTGCAGGTAAAATCCAATTATTGTTAGGGCTTGGATCATTTCCATTTGCAGCTTTCCAGGTTCCGTAGACAGCTGTTGGTACGCTTGGTGTCCCGCCATGATTGACATCTCCGGTGGTGCTATTCGGGTCAAAGGTAATATCAGTTAAGAACAGTGCCGGGAAATAAGGAAATCCATAGGTATCTCTCGCTACGGTATCGCCTACATTAATAGCAGGACTTGTTATTGAATCGGTTGGGTGGGTTGTCATTGGGGAAACAGTACCGGTTCCAAGTGTCAGTGCATGTTCATCAGAGTAAAATAATTTGATTTTGTCAGCAGCTGTAGCAGTTTGCGTTGGTCCCGGGAATGCGGCCCACAAAATATTCGGTTCCCCTGAGAGGAGATATCCGGGATCACATGACGAAGGAACGAATCCTAAATTTTCCAGTTGTAATGTATTAGCATGCAGGGAAACCGACGGATTTTGAAACAAGTATTGTTGCGAAGGGGTTGTTATCGGACTCTGCTGCAAAACAGTAAAACCTCCTGCCAGAAAGAAACTTAAGGCGGTAACCGCAAGAAGGAGAAACGTAATGTAGCCTCTCTCAGAGTGGTTCATATAACCAGCATAATAAATATCTATGGTATTGTAAAGTATGCTAATTGCTTATACTTACTATTCAGTTTCCAGTAAAAGCAAAGAAAAGATAATCTGGTAGTTCATTGGTTGCGATTTCCTTTCATACATTTTTTGTTTTACCTGCCCATTTCTTTTTTGAGTGACCACTTCAATTGTTATTGCTTTTTTTCAGCACATAAAATATGTACCCGGTCTCCTTCCCGAATCCTTTATAAGGAATAAAGCGCTCCCAGAGGGATTCGAACCCCCGATCATACGCTTAGAACGCGTCTGCTCTATCCTCTGAGCTATGGGAGCAACGTAAATCATGATACCAAAATTTACTGCGTAAATCCAATAAATGAACGCTTTATAGCCATCCGAGAGAAGTAAAAAGCGTTATGGAAGGAGGCGTATGTTCATAGTTTCTTAGCTTCTCTGGAAGAACCCAAGTAAAAATCTGTAACTCCTCCCCTAGTATAACAGAGGTATCTTTTGCGTCTTCAGCAAGATCTATCCGGTAGGTAAAGAAGTGCATAATAGCACGATATTTTTCTCCGGTTTGCCGATCTGTTTTTATCGCCTCTGCGGTACTTGAGTCAGACAAAAGTATTGGGGAAATATTCGTAATATCTATTCCTACTTCTTCACGTACCTCACGTGTCAATGCCTGTTGTCGTGCTTCCTCCTCTTCAACTCCCCCTCCAATAATTCGCCAGCAATTTTCCCATACGCCTCCCTTCTGGGGTTTTGCAAGCAGTACCTTTCCGTCTTTTGATACAATGACTGCGGAAACAATATCCCGTTTCACATTTTTCATATCAGCATAGTGATTTTTACCAAAGTATTCCAATTCCGTGTTGTTACCTCTTTTCCATAAACTCTATCCAGATAGGTTAATAAGTCTGTTGATTTACCTTTTTGTTTGTCGAGTACAGTGAAGAGCATGCGGTTACGAACTGATAAAAATGTACAACCATTTATTTCTTGTGGAACAGTTTTCTGATTGTTCTTAAGGAAGGTAACGTACCAGTGCATTGCTTTATCTGTCGAAAAGTGGCGAAACGGACTTTTTTGTACGATCTCCTTTATATCCTGTATTTTCCGTACTGTAACTCTAACAGGAAAACCAAAGGCACTTTGTATTACTTTTTCAATGATAGCGGCAATAGTAGTCTCCTCGGCAACTGACGATGAAAAAACAACATTTCCTGAAGCCAAAACGGTTTGTACTTTTTGAAATCCTGCTTTCTCCAAAAGAGCAGCAAGATCTTTCATGACAATCGTTTTTCCTCCGATATTGATACCACGCAGGAAAGCAACATACTGAGTCATGCTGTGAGCGGGTTATGGGATTTGAACCCACGACACTCTGCTTGGAAAGCAGATGCTCTACCACTGAGCTAAACCCGCAATACTGGAGTATTATAGCAAATTTTTTTCTCTTATGGCTAGTTTTAGGGTGCAAAATCTGATAAAATTCAGTGGGTCATTGCGGAGTGGTGTAATGGCAACACGCACGACTTTGGATCGTTGCGACTCTAGGTTCGAATCCTAGCTCCGCAGCTTTATTTTTAGCCTCGATATTTTAGTCTTTTCTTACAAACACTGCACAGGATTCGAATTTTGTTATAATTAACATATATGAAACATCAACTACTTTTTCTACATGTAGCTGGAGGTTCAGATAAAGAAAGAACACGATATTTACAAAATCTTTTAATACGAGAGGATATTGAAAGTTTTTCATTTAACTTTACCGGTTATAGTGGCAACAATCTTTCAGCCTCCAGCCTAGATGGTCGTTTTCAAGAGGCTGATGAGGCGATTCAGAAGTTTCATCTCCATGAGCCTCTCAATCTTTGTGGTTCGAGTATGGGCGGATATATTGCCATTAAACTTTGTGAAAAATATAGTGTTGAGAATTTATTCCTTTTTGCACCAGCAGTATATACGACGAAAGTCTTTAGACTAAAATTTGATGAGAAATTTGGAGAAACAATTAGACAAAAAGAGAGTTGGAAAGATTCGGACGCATTTACCATATTAGTAAACTTTACAGGTAATGTTGTTGTTTTTATTGGGGAAAATGACGAAGTTATACCGAGTGAATTAATTAAAATGCT
>DASYZL010000011.1:0-68103 GCA_035946335.1 Patescibacteria group bacterium
GTTGGGGAGTCATGGTAATGATTTCATGTTCATACTCTGCTGCGACGATTCTCATGGTAACATGGTTCTGTCCTGCAAAGAAAAGTCCTTCCCCCACTCCCGCAGAAAGTAAAAGCTGTTGTTCTCCGCTTGAAAGATTGAATGTTCGTACAATAGTGTCAATTTCAGAAGGACTTTGCCTTAACAGAATCTGTATAGAAGAGTTAGAAAGAATTGCTTTTCCGTAGTCATTAGCAAGAAAGTCCTGCACATCCTGCGTTGCTGTTGTTAAACCAAGAAGATATTTTCGGGCCCGTTTGGCAATACCAAAAATGAAAGCAGCGCTATCTTCGTATCGCATCAAATACCACGCCTCATCAATAATAAGCAATCTGCGCTTCTGCGTTTTTCTCACTCTCGTCCAGATAAAATCAAGAATAATATGCATGGCGATTGGTCGCATCTCATCTTCGAGGTCGCGAATTGAAAATACCGTAAGGGGATTGACAATATCAAAGTTTGACTGTTGATTAAAAAGTCCTGAAAGACTTCCGGTAATATACTTTTCAAGGCGAAGCGCTAATTCCTGTGCTTGTGGGTCATTTTGCCCGACAAGCATTTTATAAAGATCTTCCATAACAGGAGGCGTTTTTGTTTGCGTTACAGGATCTGCAGTAATACCTTTTTGGGCATATGTTTTGATAAGTGCTCTGTCAAGGGTGGCATCAAGTCCAGGATTGAGCTCTCCGAGCATTATCTTCAGGAGTCCGCGGAGCGAAATAATTTTGACCCCCAATTCATTTTCTCCTTCTTCACGAACATCAGCAAGGTCAAATGGATTTAATTTGATTGGGGAGGAAGGGGAAAAATCCACATGTTCTCCGCCAAGCGTTATTGCAAGTTTGTCGTATTCCCTTTCAGGGTCAACAATAATGACTTCTGCGCCAAAGGTAAACTGTCGCATGGTTTCTAGTTTGATAAAAAAAGACTTACCTGATCCGGATTTTCCAAACACGACTTCATTCGCGTTTTCCATTGAGTAGCGGTCAAAGACAACAAGTGAGCCATTTTGTTGATTTACCCCGTACAAAATACCTTTATCTTGCGTTAGTGTTGCCGAAGTGAAGGGAAACGTTGTTGCTAGGGAAGATGTATCCATGTTGCGACTTATATTGAGTCTGTCATGACCAAGGGGGAGAATTGACTTAAATGCATCATCCATTTGCAGGGTTGCGACTTTTGGAACCAGGAGAAGGGAAAACAAGGTGCTTGAGAGCTTCTTCGTTACTTCCTCTATTTCCTGTAAGCTATCTGCAAACAAATCTACATAGAGGCTGAACTGAAAAAACCGTTCTGTTCCTTTTGCCAGTTCTTCCTGCAGGGTAATTGCATCAGCGAGCGCTGCTTCTATGCGGGGGTTGGCAACCATGCCCTTTTCTTGGTCAGTATTGATGGTTGCTTGCATCTCTGCAATTTTTCTCCGCAAACTCGACAGAACATCATCTGCAGAGGATGGATAAATAAACATGCTAATATTCAACGCGTGTTCAAAATCAATGAGAGGAGAAAGCCATCCAACAGATACGTATCGTGGGTATCCAGCAATAAAGAATAGCTTATGATACTCTTTGCCAATGCGGATAAATTGAAAATCAACCTCCACAGAAGGAGGCGCGATAATATCTGCTGTACGCTGTTCTTGCATGAGCGCTTGGACGGATTGGGCAATCGGTTTGATTGCATGTGGCGTTTTTTTGAAAAAATTCAGTTTCATTTGGATGCTCCATCCTGACTTTGAAAAGCAGTATTCGGGTTATATACATCGTGAAAAAAGGTAATAAGCGCGTCTTTTTCCAAAATTGTTGGATTCAGGTATAACCGGTCAATCTGGGAAATAAGCGACTCTGCTTTTGTTATTAACGCTGCTTTTGCTTCAAGAAAAAAATCGTTTTTCCCTCCGGAATGAGAGAAATTTTTTACCCCAGTCTCAAGTGACGAATAGGAAATAACAAAGTAAAATTGTTTATCAAGAACAGTAGTAAGCTTCACAAGGTTTTCAATAAACATTTTATATTTTGTTATGCTATCAGCAAGCTTTGTATTATGTGTTTGCGCGAGTGCTCCGTCAAGTCGATCGAGGTAGGGTTTTATTTCTACCGGCTTGCTTCGTATAATAATTTCAATAGGAAAGGAAAGTGAATTAAGAAGCGTTGCGTATGCGTACACCTTCGCGTTTTGTTCATCGGCAGAAAGCAAAGCAAAGTTTACCGAACTCACTTGTATAATAAGACACGCACGTTCTCCTTGGAGGAGTACAACATTATCTTTTATGTCAACGATTTCGGTAAATTGTTGGGTTGAGCTTTTCTCTCGACCCGGAAGAATATTCATGTGCCGAATAACTCCTTTCTCAGAACTTCTCTTTGGTCTACGGAAATAATTTCCAGCGGCAACATAATAGTACCTGAGGCAATAAGTTCAATTGCGTCAAATTTATTCTTTTCTTCAGGATCCTCAAGTGTTACCGTATATGCGCCATTATTGAGTGGTGTTGCTGAGGCAAATTGACCAAGGCTATTTGTTTTAAATGCTCGCACAGGATTACCATCCTTATCGACTACTTCTATAAGAATGCGCGGCAGGACATTCCCTCGAGGGTCCTTAACAACGCCAGTAATGAGATTGGGAACATCAGAGGTGAGTGGTACACCAACAGATGTTGCCATGCTCTTAGGTACTTTAATAACCCGTGGTGACGTTGGTTGTAAAGTGGCTGTTGGGGTAATCGTTTGCTGGGGTTTTTGTGCGACTTGTTTCTGCAATGCTATTAACTGATTTTCCAACGCATTCTTTTGCTCAAGCATACTACGCAATTGTTCTTCCAACTCAACAGTTTTTTGATGGGCAAGTTGCGCTGCCTCTCCGTTTCCCTGTATTTCCTGCGCTTTGCTATTGGTAATTGCTTTTTGGATAGCGACCGCTTCGTTTATCAACGTCTTTTCCGCTGTAATTCCTCCTGTATTTTTTGGAGCTAGTTGTGCTTGGGGGAGCGTTTGGACAGGTTGCGAAACAATGGCAGGAGGATGAATGATTGTTGTTGGTTGCATTGTCACCATTTCCTGTTTCTTTTTTTCTGTTTTTTGTTTTTCAACGGGAGAGACATTTGCCGTAGTAACCGTTTGCGGTTTCACCTGTTTCTTTTGATAGATATAGACAGTTGGAGCAAAAAGAGCTTTCATAAAATTTCCCACCATAACGTCAGCAGGTCTGCCTTCAAGAGGAGCAAACGCGAGAAAACTCCCTCCACCGGCAAAGAGAATTGCAAAGATTATTTTTAGGAGAAAAAATATAGGAAAAGCAAACATAATCCATGCGAGAATAATGCCACTTCCCAGATAGGCAAACTGTTTTACCGTCATGTTGCCGATGAGTTGAAACTGGAAATGCGTAACGTCCTGGGGAATAGGATGATTATCCATATAGGACAGTGTATTACGTGAAAAATCTCAATGCAAGATTATCAAAGTAACACTCAACTATATCAACATTTCACAGCGATCTTTTATCTCATAGGAATAGCAAAGTTTATTACGCAAGTATTTCAGTGGTTGCTACAGGATATATTCCAAAGTTTTGTTAAAACGGAGTGACATTGTACAATAGAGATGTTCTATGATACTTCTCGGATTATGCATTGCCCTTATCATTGTGTTATTTTTACTCTCCAGAGAAGTTTCGCGTTCGCTTGCTACACTTTTTTTCCGGTTGACAAAAAATGAGAAAATTACCTTGTTTCTGTTATCGGTTATCCTCTTACCGGGAGTTGTTGTTCATGAACTTTCTCATCTTCTGACGGCACATCTTCTCTTTGTCAAAGCAGGTAAAATGGAGTTTTTTCCGCAGGTTCAAGGAGAACACATAAAACTGGGGAGTGTTGCCGTGGCAAGATCAGATCCCTTGCGAAAACTTTTCATTGGCGTCTCTCCGCTGTTATTTGGGATCAGCTTGCTCTTCGCTCTTTCTTTTTTTCTTTCTCCTTTTTCTCACACATTTTCCTGGCAAATGTTGCTTTTTGTGTATACACTTTTTGAAGTAGGGAATACCATGTTTTCCAGTAAGAAAGATATGGAAGGCGCAAGGACGCTCCTGTTCCTGCTGGTAATTGGTTTTTTGCTTCTTATTTTCTTTAGCGTTTCAGTGAGACAGCAGGTATTCCAGTTGGTTGGAGCGCCGTTTATGCAGCAAGTGCTGTTGCAGCTTGATAGTATTCTTTTTTGCGTCGTTGTTCTTGACGCCGCGTTCTTTCTCCTGGCAAAGTATTCCCTTCGATAGAAAGGAAATTATGAGCATGAACCGATGCCAAACGCCCTGATACACGAAACGCCGGTAATGTCGGCAATGAACCCGACAACAAAAAAAGCCAAAAGAACGATAACCAGGCCGATAATGACATACGTTACCGCTTTTTGCGCTTCTTCTATTTTCTTACTGTCTCCGGCAGCTGTTATGTATCGCATGCCTGCAAAAATGAGAAGAATAACAGCGAGTATACCTACCAGGCCGAGTGCGGCATTAATGAGGAGCTGATAGAGGACTGGAAGGCACTGAAATGTTGCCACTGCTGATGTTGCTGGTTGTCCAGGGATAAGATACAGACAGCTACCCCAGTTCATATATACTAGCGTAACAAAGGAAAAAATAAAAAGCAAACAGCAAGTGTTTTATAGATGGGGAAGGGTGAAATTACCCAGTGAAGTTGCGCCATTGGTGAAGAATTGTAGAGCAACATTCACAACAAGATAGGAAAGGAAGATAATAACAAGCCCAATGATTGCAGCGACAATATGATGCTGCGCTGTTTCAACTGCTTTTTCATCTCCACCTGACATTAACCACTTTATTCCTCCCCAGACAAGATAAAAAAGCGCAATAATTCCGGTTATAACAAAAACAAAGGTAATTGCAGTTCCCACGACATGTCCTAGTTGTGATGCTTGAAAACAAAGCGCATTAAAACCACCACCGGTTGGACAAGTAGAATCTGCGAAGGCAGAGGAAGTTGCAGAAAGAAATATTGCTGCTGTAGTAAGAGGAATTACTATTTTTCTCATATAAATTTATCGTAGAGAGCTTTTTTACATTTGTCAAGGCCCTTGACAAAAAAAGGGTGTTTTTGGTATAACATAGCAATCAATTATTCACAAAGTGATTATTTTTTATTCTGCCCGCAAAGATTTCTATGAAAGTGACACCATTATTTGATAACATACTGATTGAACCGGAACAGGCAGAGGAGAAAACTGCTTCAGGTATTATTCTGCCTGATACCGCAAAAGAAAAACCACAGATCGGAAAGGTGGTTGCGGTAGGAAAAGGAAAGACAAACAAAAAGGGAGAACTTATGCCAATGGCAGTAAAAGCAGGAGATAAAGTCATGTACAAGAAATGGGGAGGCAATGAAGTGAAAGTTAATGGAAAAGAAATGACATTAGTAAGTCAGGAAGATGTTCTGGCAATTGTAGGATAAACTATGGCAAAACAAATTCTTTACAAAGACGAAGCACAGCAAAAACTTATCGCAGGAGTGAATAAACTTGCGCAGGCTGTTATCACAACGTTAGGCCCAAAAGGGAGAAATGTTGCTCTGGATAAAAAATGGGGAGGGCCAATGGTTGTGCATGATGGCGTAACGGTTGCAAAAGAAATAGAGCTTGCCGATCCATTTGAGAATATGGGTGCGCAACTGGTAAAAGAGGCAGCGAGTAAAACAAATGATGTTGCTGGAGATGGGACAACGACAGCAACACTTCTTGCTCAATCAATCGTTACAATCGGTTTTAAAAATATTACTGCAGGAGCTAATCCTATGGTGGTAAAAACAGGCATGGAAAAAGCAGTGAAAGCGGTTGTCGCGGAAATTAAAAAAATGGCTACTCCGGTCAAAGATGGTGATGTGGCAAAGGTTGCAACCGTTTCCGCGCAAGATGAAAGGATCGGGCAACTTATTGCAGAAGCACTTGCAAAAGTCGGTAAAGATGGTGTTGTGACCGTAGAAGAAGGAAAAGGACTTGAATTATCTATTGATTACAAAGAGGGAATGGAATTTGATAAAGGATATGCGTCTTCATACTTTGTCACGAATCCTGACAGAATGGAAGCGGAAATTGATAATCCATATATTCTAATTACTGACAAGAAAATTTCTTCTCTTCAGGAAATGTTGCCATTCCTTGAAAGTTTGATCAAAGTATCCAAGAATCTCGTTATCATCGCTGATGACATTGATGGTGAAGCTTTGGCAACGCTTGTGTTAAATAAACTTCGTGGTACATTTAACGCGATTGCAGTAAAAGCACCTGGGTTTGGTGACAGACGAAAGGAAATGCTTGAGGACATCGCGGTTCTCACCGGCGGTACAGTCATATCAGAAGATACCGGTCGAAAACTGGATGGTGTTACCTTAGATGACTGTGGACGGGCAGATAAAGTGTGGGCAGATAAAGAAAATACGCGGATTATTGGTGGAAAAGGTGATCCTGCAAAGCTTAAAGCGAGAATTGTACAGGTACGTAAGGCAATTGAGAAAGCAACCTCTGATTACGATAAGGAAAAACTACAGGAAAGACTCGCAAAGCTTTCTGGTGGGGTTGCGGTTATCAATGTTGGAGCAGCGACTGAAATTGAAATGAAAGACAAAAAAGAGCGCGTAAACGATGCGGTTGCTGCTACAAAAGCAGCTCTAGAAGAAGGTATTGTGCCAGGTGGTGGCGTTGCTCTTTTGAAAGCACGAAAAGTCCTCAATGCCCTAAAAAAGGGATTGTCAGATGATGAAAAAACTGGTGTGGATATCTTGTGGAAATCTCTGGCAGAACCAATGAAAGGCATCGTGGGAAATGCGGGCGTTGATGCAGGATGGATTCTGCGAACCGTTGAAGAATCTAAAGAAACAAACTATGGGTACAACGTGATGACAAACCAATTCAGCGACATGGTGAAAGATGGCGTTGTCGATCCGGCTAAGGTAACAAGAAGCGCAGTGGAAAATGCAACCAGTGTGGCGATGATGGCTTTGACAACAGAAGCATTGATCACTGACGTTCCGGAGAAAGAAAAGCCAGCAATGCCAACCCCTGACATGGGTGGTATGGGTATGGGAATGTAACGGATACCTCTACCTGATCCATCCACCTCATCTTTTACCAACACTTTATTCACATAAATAGTTGCAAAGAGTTACGTAGTTGTCATGCGTGTTCTCATTCGTTTAGAATAGAAACAACTCTGTTTATAGTCAATAGTTTGCAGGTTGGGAAGGTAAAGTGAGCATATGAAATACTTTGCATACGGGTCGAACATGGACCCGCAGCAAATGAAAGAGAGAAAAGTAGCGTTTACCGAACGAATTGCCGCAACGCTCATTGGTTATGAGTTACGATTTCACAGGAAATGGAAAAAGTATCCTGGGTATTGCGTGGCGAATATTGTGCCCAAGCTGCAAGGCATCGTGGAAGGCGCTTTATATACCATCCCGGACAATAATATTGCAAAATTGGATGTGTATGAAGGATATCCCCGTGAATACAGCAGGAAGGATGTGCGAGTCACGCTGCACGATCATTCTGAGGTTTCCACTGTTGTATACATTTCAAATCCAAAACAGATACAGGAAAACTTACCAATACACACCGATTATCTCAGTCATGTACTTGAGGGTAAGGATATTGTTTCAAATACATATTTTGAGTTTTTGGAATCGTTTCGAGCAAGAATAGGATCAGAAGAAAATGCTACTATTTCTTAGCATGTTTAAAATATTCCACTTGGCGTAGTCGTTTCTTTGCTTCCTCCTTTGTTGTATAAGGGCCACCGAGGTTTCTTCCTGTTTTTTCTGAGAGAACGTAGTATCCATTTTTTTCTTTACAATCATATTAGTATTATATACCGATCATGCAATTGATTGACATATTTATTTGATTGAGAAAATATTTCTTCAGAAAACGCTTTATGCTATAGTGAGATGTATCAGCTATGAAAAAACTGCTCCTGTTTCTTCTTCCTGTGGTTATCGCGACAGGCCTTTTTATTGCATATATTACCTTTATTGCAAAGGATAACGGGAAAGGAGCGTTACAGGTGACGTCAGTACCGGTAAGCAGTGTGTATCTGAATGGAACATTTATCGGCAAAACACCGCTTTGCAAATGCGATGCGTTATCAACTATTCCTGTTGGTGATTATGCACTTCGTGTTGTGCCGGTTGATGCATCCTTTGCCCAGGAAGCATTCGCGCAACACATAATCATTGCGAAAGGCGTACTCACTGTTATTGACAGAACGTTTGGTGTTGGTCCAACGTCGCAAGGGAGTATCATTGCTTTGTCTCCCATAACAGATAGCACTGTTGCCCAACTGGCTCTATCGTCGATTCCAACCGGCGTTGCTGTTTCGCTTGACGGGAATACAGTTGGTAATACACCCCTCACCGTGTCTCACGTCATTGAATCCGATCATGATGTGTTATTCAGTAAAAGTGGATATAAACTAAAAGATATTCCAGTGCATACCAGAAACGGATACAAACTTTCTGTTGTCGCGTATCTAGCAATTGATCCTACTGCAATCGCATCTGCGTCTGCATCTACTGCCAGTAGTTCCGCGTCACAATCTGTGCAAAAAGTCATTATTCTTGACACGCCAACAGGGTTTTTACGGGTGAGAAGCGAACCAAGCCTCGGCGGTACTGAAGTGGCGCAGGTAAAGCCGGGTGAAACCTACACACTGTTAAATGAGCAAGACGGATGGTATGAAATAAAGTTGTCCGATACGCAAACAGGGTGGGTAAACAGTACCTATGCGAGCAAACAGTGACTATACGTATCATGCGCTCATAATATTCCCTTGACATAGTACATTGTGTACTATGTACCTTGAAACTATATTACGTCAAAAGAGGTACGATGTATCTCATCTTCTGCAGTAAAAAAAGGAGGTGAAAATCTAAGATCGACCAACTCGCGTAGCTGATCCTCGAAATGAAGTTTGAAACATTCGTGCTTGGTCCGAATGTTTCAAACTGTTACAAATGAGCTTGGTTTACGATATGTGTTGAGACTCAAAATTAAGTTAATCACTCCATGAGGGAAAGAAACTCTAGCTTTAATAAAGGTGTGAAAGCTGAGAAAACGTTATGACAATAAGAAGAAAACCTAATGTAATACCACAAGTAATCAAAACTGAATCTAGCACAAACATATGCTGATACAAACGCTTTGAAATATTGATGAAGAAAAAGAAAATAAGCATTCCCCCAAGAAACACTTGTGCTATTGCTGCTATGGAAAACAAAATAATGACTAAAAATGCATACCAAGTCATTGTAGTATCGCTTTTCCAGGGAAAAAATAAAGGTAAAGTCAAGTATCCTTCAAAAATACCTAATGATATTGAGCATAAAGCTAATAACAGACTACCAAACGGTCTCTCAATTGTATTTTTCCACTTTTGTTTCGTATCACTACTATGACGCATTTTCTTAACAGACGCAACAAGAAATTGCTTAGGTCGGTTTTGCGATAATCCGCAGAATTACATTTGACAAGCAACTTCTTTTCTGAAATGCCTATCAAGGTAAAATTATGAGAAAATATATACCAGATGAGTTATATTTTATCTTCCATCATGCTTAGCTCGCGCCGGTTATGTAAATAATTACGACAACTAACAGCATCCAGATGATAACTGAAGCTAAGAGTGGTATATCTGATAACAGCACTTTTTCAGGGCTCTCGCCTTCATGTTTTTCGTAGATATCCTGTAAGTACCGCATAAGTCCGTAAACAACAGGGATTATCGTGACCATAAGCCATTTGCGCTGGAATGCCGGAGGAAGGAAGTCAGGAAGAAATATGCTGAGGTTTAATTTCAGCCCTTGCGGATTTTCCAGAAAAGTGAAGAGTGAATAAAAAATAACTGCAGCGGTTGCAAAAATTGCCGCGTAAACGTCAAGTAATCGTTCAGAATAATGAGAAAGCGTTGCGCGTGTTGCTTCTTTGTCCACACCGGGAATGTGAGAAATAAGGGTAAGCTCTGATCTTCGTTTGCCGACACCCAGAAACAGGGAAAGTGCGACCGTTGCCAGAACAAGCCAAACAGAAATATGGAATCCGCTTGCCACTTCTCCGGCATATACCCGTAGGATGTAGCCGGTTGCCAGCGTCAGAATATCAAGCACTGCAATGTTTTTGAATTTCATAGAATAAAGCAGTTGTAGCGCGAGGTAGACAAGAGCTAAGAGAAAAAACCCTTTTCCGATCAGAAGACCTCCTGCTAAAGAGCAAATAGTCAAGATAAAGAATAAAACCAGGGCATACGGAATACTCAGATCTTTGTGCGCCAAAGGACGAAAGCGTTTAAAGGGATGCATCCGGTCTTTTTCAATATCAAAAATATCATTAATCACGTAAATTGCAGATGAAAGTCCACAAAAGATAAAGAATGCAAGCCATACCTGTCCCAGAACGGGAATATTAAACAGCTGTCCGGTAAATATGATTGCACCAAAAACAGCGAAATTTTTAATCCACTGTTTTGGACGAAGCAATTTGAGTGTTTTAATGAATACGTTTTTCATTGTTTGCATCTGTTAGCTTGAGGAGAAAAAAGAGTATGCCACTGCATACAACAATAAGCATGAGAATGGCTAACGCCTTTTCCCTACTGGAAAGCGCAAGTGCAATCATACCCAATACAGCTGAGAAAAACCAGTAGGTAAGAGCAATGCGACGCTGCCCGAATCCGATTTTCAGTAAAAGGTGGTGTAAATGTTTTTTGTCCCCCAGAAACGGCGACTTTCCCGAAAAAATCCTCCTAATGAGGGTAAATAACCCGTCTGTCATGGGAACTCCCATAACAAGAATTGCCGTTGCCAGTTTTGCCCCGGACAAAATGGAAGCAGCGCTAAGGAGAAGATAGATAGCAGTCGCGCCGTATCCGGGGAAAATTTTTGCAGGATAGAAATTCCAAACCAAAAAACCAAGAGATGCACCAGTAATCAAAAAAGAAATAGTTGCGGCAATTTGCGTTTGTATATCCGAGACTGGAAAACGAAGGCTCAACAGGCCGATAAAGAATGAAGAAATTGCAACAACACCCGGCATTTGTCCATCCACCCCTTTACTCCAGTTAAGCATATTCATAACCCAGACAATCCAAAAGATTGCTAGTACATCGGAAATCGGATACAGCGTGTGTGTACCAAGGAAATAGAACGAATATTTGATAAGATCAAAATGAATGATGCCCCCAAAGGGATTAGTAATGAACGGAATACCGATGCCGCTTGCAACGACAATCCCTGCGCATAAAAAATTCACTCCGAATCGTATATAGCGGGAGATGTCGTATTTATCGTCCAGCGTGCCGATAATAAGGGCAAAAAGGGAAGCAGTAAAAAGCGCAACAGATATCTTTGTAATAGGGAGAAAAAAAATACCTCCTAAAACTCCCAGAAAAAGTGCGATTCCCCCTGCTCTGGGAATTGGTTTCGTGTGTATGAGTGCCGGGTGCTTATGTATTTTCGGGTCATCAATCAATCCTGTTTTTTGGGCAAATATAATCACTAGTGGCGTTGTAGCGAGGGTGATCAGGAACGAAACGAGTACAGGAAGTATCATATGCTACAAAATAATGAGCAATAATTTTAACGTGAAAACGCAAGTAAAGAAAGCAAGGGCGATATTGGTAAGCGCAAGCATTCTACTTAACAGAACTGCCTTTTCCTTTAAGAAGAAAGCAAAACATATATTTCCTGCGAAAAAACAAACGGCAAGGCAAGGCAGGAGAAAAATCTGCCAGGATGGACCAAGGCGATCATACCCCCAGCTCATTTTGTTATACAGTGGAAGAACCGGTGGGAGGTGTTGATAAAATATGCCTAGTGTACAACCACAACAAACGAAAAACAGCATCGTGATAAGAAAGCTCCACAGTTGTATAGAATCAGAAAAAAAACGATTAGAATGCGTGTTCATATATAAAAACTCCGTTAATAACAAGTCGTTCCTGATATCCGTATAATGAATAGGGAAGACTATCTTGATTGGGGAAGATAACGATAAGATCAGGTTTTGTTCTTAAGAGTACTGCTTGTGTCTCTGCGTAATTTTTCGCGGTCATCGTCATGTGATAAGCAACAATAAACCTTCCCGGTGGTAATGTATTGGTAAGCCGGTAAATTTGTCCACTGTTTCCCCAGAGAAATACACGCTGCCCTTGTTTACGGTGAGTATTGATGTACGCGGCGATATCATAATCTCTTGGATTGACTTTGTCAAAAAACGAACGGTATGCAACAAGATTTTTATTACCCCAAGCGAATGCAAGAAAGTTTTGATAGTAACCAAACGTGTAATTGTATACAGGAAAGTTAGACAAACAAAAGGCAAAAACGACAACGCCGATAATTGCCAATAGCCCCTTCATTTTTTTACTGTTTGCAATTGTTCCAAGAAAAAGAGAAAAACTTGGTACGGCAATTAATATGTAGTGAGTATACCCTCGCCCCGAAAACAAAGCGCTGTATAATGCAAAGGCAAGCCAGAGCCATACAAACATGCCACTGTGAGAGACGTATGTACGTCTTAAGAAAAGGAAAGCGGCAAAAGTGAGGAGCAGTACTGTTTTTAATAAAAGAAATCCTTGAGGAATAACGTGGTGGGTAAAGGGAATATACACTTGATTGCCGTAGTTAACGTAGCCAACATTACTAAAGAGCGTTGCCTGGATAAATGAGCTAAATGCGTGGTTCAGGATGAAAAAAAGAGCGGTGAGAAAAATAGGAAGAACAAATCCTGCCACAATGGGAATACAATAAAAGAGTGTTTGTATCAGATGCTTGATGTCCTCATACAGGATAATGAAAAGAAAACAGGTAAATGCTCCCATATCAAACACGCCGACAACCTTTAAGAGGAAAGAACAGCTGAGTAACATACCTGCCAAAAAAAGCAACAGTTTCTCGTGCTGATTTCTCTTTTCAGTTACCCAGGCAACAAGGAGACCGGCAGTAACAGTCGGAAGAACCATGAAATTTTCCGCATTGGCAATGTTGCCTTCGAGGATAGGCGTTGCAAGTAAAAAGGCGTAGACAGCAGTTGTCGTGAATGCGATCGCTCGTGACTTGAATAACAGTTTACTGAGAAAAAAGAAAACCCAGATAGAAGCTACACCGATAAGAAAAGAAAAAATGCGTACCGGTTGCTGTGAACCATCAAATAATCCGTAAATAAGGTATAAAAAAGGCGGCTTATTGTCCCAAATGCCTTGATAGAGGAAGCGTCCATGATTTAAAGCATAGCCAATGACTTCATAAATACCTTCGTCGCCATACCAGTACGGTTCGAAAAATGAAGGTAAGCGAAGGAGAAAAAAGACAAACGACAAGCAGAATAAAAACCATGTTACGGGATTTTTTTCAATACTGGTTAAATGTTTCATAAACATGCACGACAATGCATTATAATTTTTCTGTCACTTTGTATTCAATGCGTTTTCCAAACATGAGTTGTGTGTGGGATATGATTGCGGGAAGGGTTGAAAGAAAGAATCCGACCACAGGGAGCAAGACAAATTCCAAAGGGAAGAGAAATTGCTTCAGTTTCGAGCCCTGCTGTTGCATAGGACGATTGCGAAAATCTATGACGATCATCATGAGTGTTGCAAACAGGCACGACGTCAGAATAAATCCGGCAAGTTGCGGCAGTTTATAGCCAAGGGCAGTACGGGTAAACGCTGGATTGACAAATGGAATGACGTTTGCCGCAATCGTAATAATAAACCAGTTGACTGGCCAGAGAAAATGGTCCAGGAGAACATGGTACAATAGCAGTGTTTTTCTCCAGAACGGAACATCAGGAACAGTAAAGTACCATCGGATAAAAAGCGGATCGTCAGAGACACCCCATGACCATCGCCGTTCCTGATCGTATTTGTTTTTGAGGCTTCTCATATATGTTGCTGAGAGTGGTGCATCCATAGATGTCTTTAACAGAATCGGTTCAACAGTTGTTTGTCCTTTTTGCGCAAAAAATGCTTTAAAAAAAATGCGGTAATCTTCCGGAATAACATCGGTATCCCAAAAACCAATATCTACAAGCATCTTAAAAGACAAAGAATAGGTTGAGTTGGAAACAAGGCGGTCTTTTTGTATCAATAATCCTGTTCGCCAGAGTGAACCGAAGAATGAAATGACTCTGACAGGAGCTGGTACCTGCCAGAAGTTATTATACGTGACATTTGCTGATTGCCAGAACTTTGTATACCGTTTCGTATCTTGCAGGAATGCATAGCTCAGGTAGGCAAAATATTGATGGTCAAAAATTGAATCAGCATCAACTGAGGAAATCGTCGCAAAGGCAAGATCGATTTTTTTCGTTTGCACCAGTTCTTTATAGACAATTTTTGCTCCATACGATTCATTGGAAGATTTCCCTTTGACTTCCCCGGGAATATCGGGATGATATGTTGCTAAAACCGCGCCAAATTGGTTGTTGAATTCTTTTATGAGTGCCTGTGCTTTCGTGTGAGCATCTTCTTCTCGTTGTTCCATGGCAAGTACAATATACAGGCGTTTGTGTGGAAATGTTTGATGGGTAAGTGCGAGCAGTGTTTCCTGAAGTTTCGTAAGGTGCTCTTTGTAGTTGGGAATAACAATAACATGCGTCATTTTTTCAAAATCAGGAAGTTTCTCCGCTTTTACCAGCCAATTTACTTTTTCTGCCTGCTTTATTCTATTCGTTGCGAGAAACGAATAAATGGCAAGGGAGAATGATTTATAAAACCAGTACAAATCAAAAAAGAGTATAAAAAAACTCAGAAAAAGCGGAACAAAAAGCGACCCCCAAATAGGAAAAAGGATAAGTGTCCACGAGACAACTCCCGGCAATAATTCAAGAAACCTGCGAGTTTTTATCGGATACCTGCTAAAAATATGTTGAAAAAAATGCATCATATGCCAAATAGCTGTTTCGCATTTCGTGTTGTCGCTTCGTCAATGGAAGCAAAAGAAACACCTTTTATGTGCGCTAGGAATTCACCTACAAGTATAACACGGGATGGTTCATTTCTGCTACGCCGGTATGGAATCGGGGAGAGAAACGGACTGTCTGTTTCAGTAACAATGCGCTCAAGCGGCGTACGTCGGGCAATCTCAGTAAGTGATACAGTTTCGCCAGGCGCAAGTCCAGGATAGGTGATATTGCCGTCAAAGCCAATAAAAAATCCCAAATCCAGTGCATCGTGTAATATGTTCAGACTTCCCGCAAAACAGTGAAACATGCCGGGATTATACTGTTTCAAAAAATGTTTTTTCTTTTTCAGAATAGCAATCACATCATTTCCCGCGTGACGATTGTGGATTTGAATCGGTAGACTAAGTTTATGTGCAAGTTCGATTTGGGATTCAAAAATTTCCTGCTGCAGGAAACGATCAACAATGCCGTTTGACTGGTATCGGTAGTAGTCCATACCGATTTCGCCGATAGCAACAACGTACGGTTGTTTTGCAAGATTCTCCAGTTCATCCAACCAGTCTGAGGATAAATCATGTTTATCTGCATGGTGCGGATGTACGCCAACAATTGCAGAACAATTGACATATTGTTGGGTAAGTTCAACTGCCTTTTTACTTGAATCAAGTTTTGTGCCGGCATTGATGACGCGGCTGACCCCTGCATCAGTTGCGCGTTTCAGTACCGTATCATAGTCTTTTGCAAATGCGTGAAAATTCAGGTGACAATGAACATCAATCATACTGATAGTATATCGTTTTTGCTGCTATGAAGCATAGTGAGGGTGTCTATTGCAAACGTGGAAACAAAGGTTTTTGTGATTGAATTTCCGGTCCCTGAAACTGTTTGGTTATTGTATCTGCCGTATTAGAAAGAAATGGAGAAAGAAGTCCTGCAATTTCCTGTAACTGGTCAACAGCGTGGGATAAAACATCTTTTACCCGTGGATTGACATTTTTCAATAAATCCCATGGTTTTTCCTGGTCAAGATATCCATCAAGTTCTCTGATTTTTTTCCACACAACAGCAATTGCGTCAGAAAAACGATACTCCACTAAAGCTTTACTATACGCGTCTGTATTGACAACGTGTGATATTTCACTATTGATCGGCCTGCTTTCAATATGGCGGGAAGTTTCACACAGTTTGGCAACCCGCGCCACAAGGTTTCCCAGGCCATTAGCGAGGTCTGCGTTGTATACTTCTTTAAATTTATCCCACGAAAAGTTACTGTCTTCCCATGGGTGAATTTTTGCTAGTAAATAGTACCGAAGCGCGTCAGTTCCGTATATATCGACAACTTCAAATGGATTAATGACATTTCCTAAACTCTTACTCATTTTTTGTCCTTCAACAGTCATAAACCCGTGAATAAAAATCTGCTTGGAACTGGGAAGTCCTGCGGAAAAAAGCATCGCTTGCCACATTGCTGCTTGCTGTCTCACTTGGTCTTTACCGGCAAATTGTACAACAGGCCAAAATGTTTTGAATTGCTTTTCGTCATCAGGCCAGCCGATAGTAGAGATATAGTTAATAAGTGCGTCAAACCATACATACATCACATGCTTGTTATCGTCGGGCACATCAATGCCCCATGGCATTTTGCTTTTAAGCCGTGAAATACTGAAATCTTCCAACCCGCTTGTAACAAATGAAATAATTTCATTAAACTTGCTTTGTGGTACAACAAAATCAGGATTTGACGCATAAAAATCCAGTAGTGGTTGCTGATATTTGGAGAAGCGAAAAAAATAGTTTTCTTCTTCATATATTTGCAGTTCAAGATTCGGATGTAACACGCATGTTCCATTCACTAGTTCTGAATCAGTTTTTTCCAGTTCGCAGCCAACACAATATTTAATTTTGTAGAATTTTTTATAAATATCACCATGCGCTTTACAGCGATTCCAGAATTCCTGTGCCGCTGCTATATGATGTGCATCTGTCGTGCGGACAAAATTTGTATAGCTGAGAGATAGTGCGTTTTTGAGGGCTTTAAATTTTTCCGCATACATATCACTATATGTTTTCGGAGACATGTGTGCTTCCAGAGCCTTTTCATAAATTTTTTGTCCATGCTCATCGGTGCCGGTGTTAAATACCACTGTTTCACCAAGAAGACGATGATATCGCGCAATAACGTCAGCCTGAATTATTTCTAAAGCAAATCCAATATGAGGATCAGCATTTACATAAGGAGTTGTCGTTGTATTATAAAATGTTTTCATTGTGCAATTGTAGCAAAAACTGAATAAAGAAGCGAGAAATGTACTATAATAAAAGAAAAATTTCGTGAAATAGTATTTCTATGCTGGTGTCAGTGCAGTATAGCCGTTTTTGCTAAATACCATATCAAATCCATAGATACGTTTTGTCTTAAACCGATCAGCACAAGCCGTAAGCATACAATCCGTAAGACTGACACGCTCGTTTTGTTCCTGAAACTTCGCGAGCGCGTACTGTCTCATTGCTTCATCAGAATCTACGATCAGGGATGTGCTTTCCTGTAAAAAATTGTCCATAGCGGCAGCATGATTTGCTTTTTTTCCAAGAATGTTGATGATTTCGGTAAACACATCATGAGGAAGAATAATAGTGCCTGTTACTTTGAACAATTTTTCGCCTTCTGTGATAACTATGGCATGATTACGGTTTGTATCTGATGAGAGAGAAAAGAACCCACTGGTATCGGCATCGGTTCTTTCATGTATTGTATAAATACTCGTCAATCTTTTGCGAAGTATCTTTTGGCGCGTGGACGTGTATGGTTGTGAGTTTTAGCAATGCCTGCCCGATAGTAGACGCTTTCTGTTTGTGTGTAAGTCCAGAGGTTAACAAATCGCGGATTACTTGTACTGCTGATTTCTTTTCCTGCTTCGCAACTGTGGTAATGGTTTGATACAAGCTCTTTGGTAAATAGACTTGCGTTCTAATCATATGGTTACTGTATATCACATATCATAAAGCTTGTTAACATGAATGATTCGGAGAATCTATGTAACTTTGCAGTCAATTGTTTTTCTTGAAAAAGAAAACTTCCAGGCTAATAAAAATTGCAAGGAGCATAAGCAGGAAAAAAATATGTTTCAGTCCAAAATACCGTAGAGATAGGTAGCTGATGACAAAAAGGGTAACGAGAAAACCTTGTAACATGGTGCGAAACAAATAGCTAGTGAAGAAAAAAATCGTTACCAAAACACCAGTTACGACAAAAGGGAATAAGGGAATGCGATAGCTGTTCAGTGGAAGGGAAAACGTTGGGGGATAAGAAATGATTGCATATAAAGATAGCCCACCAAGCAACACTGCGAGGAGAAAAAAATGAAACGGGCGTTTCTTGACACGCATAGGGAAATGATAACAGAAAGAAAACCTCTTGACATGATCTAGCAGTCATGTTATTATTCTGCTAATTCATATTATATGCATGACTTAACGCAACGGCAAGTACAAATATTACGGAGTCTTATTGAAGAATATATTAATACGGCAGAGCCGGTTGGCTCTGAAACTCTTGAAAAAAAGCATAACCTTTCTGCTTCCCCCGCAACTATCCGCAATGAAATGGTTCGACTTGAAGAATTAGGATACCTGAAAAAACCCCATACCTCAGCAGGCAGGATTCCAACAGCAATTGCGATGAAATTTTACGTCAAGCAACTCATGAAAGAAAAAGAGCTATCAGTCTCAGAAGAAGTCGCCCTCAAAGAACGTGTTTGGGATTACCGTGAGCACGAAGCGCAATGTCTTCGTGCTGTAGTAAAATCACTAGCTGAAAAGACCCGCGCTCTTGCTGTTGTTACAACAAACGATGGTGATGTGTATGTGGCAGGATATGCAAATATTCTGGATATGCCTGAGTTTTATGATATTGATATCACAAAAAATCTTCTCCTTGCTCTGGACGAATTCGATATTCTCGCCAGTATTTTTTCAGGAGTGCACGACGATGAAGATATACACGTTTTATTAGATGAAGAATTAGGTCCCCGGCTCAAAGGTCCGTATGGATTTGTATACACAAATTACCACACACCGCTTCATCTTAAAGGTGAAGTTGGCGTATTGGGGCCAACACGGCTCAATTATACATCAGTTATTCCAACGGTTCGATACTTTGGTGATTTAATTGAAGAAATCGCAAAGGGTTGGTAATACTATGGACGAACAGAAGAAAAAAGAAAAAAAAGAGGAAGGACAACAGGAAGAAATCGAAGCAGAGACAGTCGTAACAGAGGGGGAAGAGAAGCATGTACAAAGAGAATTACAGGTAGTAACTGAACTTGCAAGGCAATTTGAAAATCAGGCAAAACGATTGGCAGCAGATTATCAGAATTTGCAAAAGAGAACACGGGAAGAAAAAAGCGAATGGATTGGTTCAGCAAGTAAAGATTTGATCTTGAAAATCTTACCGGTTTTAGATACACTGTTTTTAGCGCAAAAGCATGTGCAGGATAAAGGGTTAGCGTTAGCTATTGATCAATTTACGAAAATACTTGAGAACGAGGGTTTAGAACGAATTGAAACGGTTGGTAAACAGTTTGACCCAATAACAATGGAAGCAGTGACAACGCAGGAAGGAGAGGCAGGAAAAGTTCTGGAAGAAGTGCGGGTAGGATACATGATGCATGGAATGCTTATCCGTTCAGCGCAGGTTATTGTAGGACAATAAAGGTAAACGAAAGGGATATATGGCAAAAATTATTGGTATTGATTTAGGAACAACAAATTCATGTGTAGCTGTCATGGAAGGTGGACAGCCAAAAGTTATCCATTCAGCAGAAGGGCGAAATGTTATTCCTTCTGTAGTGGATCCGAAAACACATGTTGTCGGTGACGTTGCAAAACGCCAGATGGTATTAAAACCACTTGAAACTATCTATTCGGTAAAACGATTGATCGGACGCAAATTTTCTGATCCGTCGGTTCAGCGCGATATGAAATTGCTTCCCTATAAAATTAAAGCAGGACGCGATGATATGGCAGTTGTTGAAGTTGACGGGAAAACCTACACGCCACAGGAGATTTCTGCAATGGTATTACAAAAGATTAAAGCAGATGCGGAAAGTTATTTGGGTGAAAAAGTAACGGCAGCGGTTATTACTGTCCCTGCATATTTTGACGATTCCCAACGTCAGGCAACGAAACAGGCAGGTGAAATTGCCGGGCTTGATGTGCAGCGGATTATCAACGAGCCAACCGCTGCGGCACTTGCTTATGGCCTTGATAAGAAAAACGCGCACACGATTGCTGTATATGACTTGGGTGGAGGAACATTTGACATTTCCATTCTTGAACTGGGTGATGGTGTCTATGAGGTGAAAGCAACGAATGGTGATACGCATTTGGGCGGGGATGATTTTGACCAACTGATTATTAATTATTTGGCTGATGAGTTTAAAAAGGAAAACAACATTGATCTTCGAAAAGATCCGCAAGCACTGCAACGGCTTAAAGAGGCGGCAGAAAAAGCAAAAATAGAATTATCTTCCTCACAGGAAGCTCAAATTAATCAGCCCTTTATCACACAGGGACCAAACGGGCCATTGCATTTGACCATGACGTTGACCCGGGCAAAACTTGAGCAAATTTGCGATGATCTCATTCAAAAAACGCTCAAGCCGGTTGAAAAAGCGTTGGCCGACGCAAAGAAAAAAGTTAGTGATATTGATGAAGTTGTACTCGTTGGCGGCATGACGAGAATGCCAAAGATTATTGAAACAGTGACGAAATTTTTTGGCAAGGAACCGAATAAATCAGTGAACCCTGATGAAGTTGTTGCGGTGGGCGCGGCAGTGCAGGGAGGGGTTTTAGCAGGTGAAGTCAATGATATTTTGCTTCTTGATGTTACTCCCCTTACGTTAGGTCTTGAAACAATGGGCGCTGTATCAACATCGCTTATTTCGAGAAATACAACCATTCCGACAAGCAAGTCACAGGTGTTTTCAACAGCAGCTGATAATCAAACACAGGTAGAGATTAATGTGCTGCAGGGAGAACGTCCAATGGCAGCAGATAATAAGTCATTGGGGCGGTTTATTCTTGACGGTATTCCTCCTGCGCCGCGTGGCGTTCCGCAAATTGAAGTGACGTTTGATATTGATGCGTCAGGTATTTTATCTGTCAAAGCAAAAGATAAAGCAACGGGTAAAGAACAGTCCATTAAAATTACCGGTTCAACAGGTCTCTCCAAAGAAGAAATTGAGAAAATGACCAAAGAGGCAGAGATGCACGCAAAGGAAGACGCGGAGAAAAAAGAAACAATTGAAGCAAAGAATATGGCAGACAGTCTTATCTTTACCGCGGAAAAAGCGCTCAAAGATGCCGGCGACAAAGCGCCAGCTGATATTACATCCCAAGTGGAAGAAAAAATAAAAGCACTCAAAGATATTCTGGAAAGTGCAAATAAGGAAGAGTTGGAAGCAAAAACAAAAGAATTGTCTGAAGTGTTGCAAAAAGTCGGTGAACAACTATATAAAGCAGCGGGTGATCAGTCAGCAACGCCAACGCCCCCTGATGCTTCGCAGGAAATTGAAAAGGAGGAGAAAGAAGGGAAAACAGACGATAAAAAAGACGAAGCGCAAGAAGGAGAAGTTGTCGAGTAACAATACTCTTTTATCCCCGGTAAGTTTCCCATGAATGCCAAAGAACTACAACGCTATAGCCCGTACGCACTCCTAGGCACACCAGTTGATATTTCCTTAAGTACAGCAGCTATCCATAATCATACAAAACCTTATTCCGACGGATTTGCTTCCCCGGAAGCGTATGTTGATACGGTGCTCGGAGAATACGGTGTTGATTTGCTGATTATTACAGACCACAATTCTCTAAAAGGTTCAGAAAAAGCGATGGAGTACGCTGTTCACTTGGGATACGGTGGGGATCGGGTCATGAGCGGCGTAGAGGTGACAACGAGCGATGGACATGTTCTGGCAATCGGAGTGGATGGCGAAATTCCTCGTGATCGTTCAGCTGAGGAAACAAATTACCTTATTCATAAAAAACATGGGTTATCATTTGTTGCTCATCCGCAGCTTCGCTTTGCAAAAGGAATGCGAAGGGAGAGGATTCGGAAAGTTATGGAAAACCCATACAAGAATCGTCAATTTGATGGTCTGGAAGGATTGAACGGTTCGGGAGAAGCGATGAGAAATACCTTTTTATTAGGAACATTACTGTTTCCCGAAAACAGCAATAGAGAGGCATTGTGTTTATGGGAGCAAGACATGGTGGAACGTCTTGCGCTCATTGGCGGCATGGATGAACATGGAAAAAGAAATATGGTAACAGTGTTGACGCAATATCCAGGACATGATTTCCGGGAAGCGATAAAAAAGCGGCAAACACGTGTGATATACTTGCCCGAAAGGTTACAAGGGAAACACGCTTTTGAAGAAGCAGGTTATATGATTGGAGCTGTATTGAAAACAAAATATACATGGTATATGCATCATAAGAGAATTGGGGGAGATTAACTATGGGACAAGATTACTATCAGATTCTTGGAGTCAGTAAAGGTGCAGCTGCGGATGAAATAAAACGCGCGTATCGCAAGCTGGCTTTGCAATATCATCCTGACAGAAACAAATCGCCGGAAGCAGCGGAAAAATTTAAAGAAGTTACCAAGGCATACGAAGTGCTATCTGATGAGCAGAAGCGAAAAACATATGACCAGTTTGGCGCTGCGGCGTTTGAGCAGGGCGGGCCAGCAGGCCAGGGGCCATTCGGAGGTGGTTTTGGTGGACAGTACGGACCGTTTACGTATACATACACAACAAACGGAAACACTGATGGATTTGATTTTGGCGGATTTTCCGATCCGTTTGAAATTTTTGAACAGTTTTTTGGTGGCACTTCTCCATTTGGTAGGGCAGCACGGCGTCCTGTCTATTCACTGGCTATCGATTTCTTCGAAGCAGTTAAGGGAACAACAAAACGGGTGACTATCGATGGGAAAGAAGAAACCATTAAAATTCCGGCAGGCGTTGACAACGGATCTCGAATCCGTTTCGAAAAGTACGATATCGTCGTTGAAGTAGCCCAAAGTAAAAAATTTGTGAGAGAGGGATATGATATTGTGACTGAGCAAGAAATTCCTTTTACCAAAGCGGTTCTTGGGACAGAGTTATCAGTTGAGACAATTGACGGACCAATTACAGTGAAAATTCCGGCAGGAACACAGCCAAATACCATGATGCGACTTCGCGGAAAAGGCGTACAACACGTACGGGGAACCGGAAGAGGCGACCAGTATCTGCGAATAAAAATAGTTATACCAAAGCATGTGACACACGAACAAAAGGAATTAATTGAGAAATTAGATAGCTTGAAAGAGAAAAAAGGCTGGTTTTAAAGACCGATTTTTGCATACAAATTTCCATCCTCTATTTCACGTACACTTCTTATTGTAGAACACTCAAAATCTTTTTCGTTTTCTTTGTGTTAATGGTATAATGCAACTACTTTTGGAGAGGTGCTGGAGTGGTCGATCAGGATAGTCTTGAAAACTATTAAGTGCGTAAGCTCTTCGTGGGTTCGAATCCCACCCTCTCCGCATCCATTCCTAGCTTCGTTTTCTTCACGCTTCTTTTATTAGTTAGTTGGGAAATAACTGATGACTATTTCTGAACTTGCAGGAGAGTGAAAATTACCTGTATATAGGTTACCTTATAGGCAGTTCCTCGATGACACCGGTTACTGTCCCATGATTGCCGAGGTACCCAACAATGATTTTGGAAACAGCAAATTCAGCTTGAGTATTTTCTCCCAGAACTTTTCTTATATCTGCTATTGCTGTTGGTTGTTTCAAACGTGTTACTGTTATGTGTGGTGTATAACGAGAACCAATCAATAGTGCGCCATACTGCTCCCGCTCTTTTCTGTCCTCGGGGGAAAGGTTTTGCATTACTGCAACATGTTCGATAACAAGTCCCTCACGTAACGAATTTGTTTTCTGCACTATTTGTTGATGAAAATCAACGAGGTTAGTAAGGCGTCGTGCATTCCAAAATACAAATTCTCCCAGAACGAGATCACATTGATCCAGGTGGATAGGAAATGGTTTCATCTCTGCTATCTCGTTTCTGACAATATCAATAACTTTTCCTATGTTTTTCTGAGGATAACGAGCCTGAGATATCGTTATATGAGGAATAAGATTTTGCGTATTAAGAACAAACTGAGTTGCAAAAGTTCTCATGAGCTGTTCACTCATTACAATTGCTTTCTCTTGTATGCTCGTATCAGGAATGATTGCTATATTAAGTTGCACTGTTTGTCCTGTTGCTTCATTTTTCATTATGATTTGGCGCGGGTATATTGTAGCATAGGTTTCTTAACGATTACGTTTCAATCGTATATTGTTTCTATTTATAATGAGAGGCTTGTGGACAGAAATTGCAATCCATAATAGGAGAACAGAATTGCCAGTATTGTTATTACAACTGCTTCAAGCGCAATTTTTTCCCAGCTGTTCTTTTGTGTAATCTGGGGGAGAGATAAGGAAACCATGCTGCTCACCTCCTTTCTTACTACGTTACCGTATAAGCGTGAAAAGAGCGTAAAAGAGAAGTAATAAAACGACAAGAGATTTTTAAGGGAGAGTTTTTCTTACATGCTTTTGTATAAGGGCAAGTAATGCGTCAATGTCAAACGGTTTTGCAATAAAATCATCCGCGCCTGAGGATGTCCAGAAATTTTTTGCTTGTGGATGAGCTGAGTTAAGAATAATAGGGATATGCTTTGTGTCTTCCCGTGTTTTAAATTGATGGATTATCGTCCTTCCATCACAACCTGATAACAACATGTCCAAAAAGATAACGTCCGGTAAATGATTTTTATCGATATGTGTGGCATAATCTCCATTATCAATAACCTGTACGATATAGCCGGCATCTTCCAGGAGCAGCTGTACCGCTTCTAGAATATCTCTATTGTCATCAATAAGAAGTACTGTTTGCTTTTTCATAGAATTTCTCTGGCAATGGAAGGGAAAAAGAGAACATTGACCCTTTTCCCACCTGGCTCTCAACGCTGATTGTTCCATGGTGTCTTTTTATAATCTCTCGCGAGATGAATAATCCCATGCCAAGTCCGGGATATGTTGCGTCATTTTTTTCATTTACTCGATAAAATTGTTCAAAAATTCGTTGTTGATTTTCTTCAGTAATACCCATGCCGAAATCTTCCACGCTGATATGTACATCATCATCCCCTGTTTTTGCACTGACAATAATGTCATTCCCTTTAGGAGAATATTTTATTGCATTGGTAAGTAAATTAGTAATAACTTGCCCAATTCGATCTCTGTCGGCGAGCACAGCATCTTTTACCAGGGAACGCAACTTTATAGTATGAGTTGCTGTTAACGCTTGTACGTCCTCAACAGTTTCTCGCAGTAAATCTGTCAGATTAAAGAGCTCATTATGTAGCTTTAATTGCCCTGCCTGTATTTTTGTAATATCAAGAAGATCATTAATGAGATCTGTCAATTTCGTCACCTGCTTATCCATTTTTTCAAGATATGTTCTGGTATCATGCTGATCAGTAGCGGTGAACTTTTGTTTAAGAAATTGCGTGAGTACCTTTAAACTTGTTACTGGCGTCTTCAACTCATGGCTTGCTATACTGATAAATTCATCTTTTCTGCGTTCCAATTCTTTTTGCTTGGAGATATCAAGGGCAAATCCTACGCACAGATTACTTTTTGTATCTACTCTACTGACAGCAATGAGTACGGGAATCCGTTTACCGTTTTTATTGATATATTCTTTTTCATATACATCTGAAATCCCCTTCGTGCGTAAATCACGTACTGCTTTTTCTGAAAGGTTGTAATATTCAGGGGCTGTAAGGTTGTCCCGGTGGATTTTTCCTTCACGGAGTTCATCCCGGGAGTAACCGATAAGCGAAAGCAGTGCATCATTTGCTTCCAGAAATTTTCCGTTAAACTCAGCAATAAACGCACCGATAATATTTGAATCAAAAAGCCTTTTAAAGCGATTCTGCGTTTCTCGCAAGGTTGTTTCAGACCCTTTGCGTTCGGTTGCTGTTGCAAGTATATTTGCAACAGCCTGCAAAAAGTACATGTCATCCTGGGTGAATGCTCTCTTTTTTTGCGAAAAAATTCCCAAAACGCCAAATGGCGCTCGTCTTCCTGGGATAATCACCGTTATCCCGCTCGTAATTCTATGCTTTGTTAACAGTTCTGAGCTGAAAAACCGCTTCTCTTTCTGTAAGTTCTTTACGATAACCGGTTCATTTGCAAGTAACGTATAGCCTGCTTGAGAGTGTTCTTCTCCACTGACCAGACCTTGCCCTGTTAAATCCTCCTGCCACCCTTTTCCACCTCGTAAAATAAACGATTTTTTGCCAGGAAGTAATTCAAGGATCTCACAGTATTTTACCTGAAGCGTTGACGTAATAAGTTCAGCAGTTTTCTCAAAAAGCGTTTGCATGTTTTGACTTGCAAGTGCATATTGTCCGATTTGTGCGATAACCGCTTGCTGCTGTACGCGAGCTTTGAGAGAAAGCATATTCCGCAGCCGGATTTCTAAAAGTATAGCCATGAATACTCCTTCTGCGAGAAAGATAAGGGACGGATACAACGCGCGTTCAATATGCAGCGGTGAAAAAGCGGGAAGAAAGAAAAAGATTGCTGCAAGATCACAACATATCGTTGCGGTAATAGCCGGACCAAACCCACCAAACCACCCGCTTATTAAAACAGCGGTGAAAAGAAAAACAAACGGTGCATCCTTTCCCAATACTGGATCAAATGAGAGCTTGACGTTTACCGCAAGAATACTTAATGCAATTGCTAACAGGTATTGCATAAGCTTCCACCAGATACTTCTGTTGGGCATCTGGTGATTATATTTTCTAGTTGTTTTTTCAAAGAACTTTGTAAAAAGCAACGAACGTTTCTTTTTCTGTATATCCCGTTTTCTGGTAAAAAAAGAAAAAGAGAGAAATTTCATTGATAGTATTGTATTTTCTCCACAAGAGTGTGTTAGCAATCTAAAAAATTATAAGGATACTATGCGCGAAAGAAAAAAAGCGCAAGAAATAGAACAATAATTGTTGCTAACAAAAAGTCCATAGTTTTTTTCTCCTCTACCAAAAATTGTTTGCCGGTAAAAATCTTCATGGCACAATTGAACATATCTCGTATGCATAAAAATAGCGTGAAGCATTTGTAAGAATTACGTAAGACTACTCTTTGAGCACATAGCCAAATCCACGCACTGATTGAATAAGCTTTTTCTGAAACGGCACGTCAATTTTTTTCCGCAGATAGCCAACGTAGACATCGACAACACGACTGTCTACTTCATACGAATACTGCCAGACACGATTAAGAATCATTTCCCTCGTGAGCACCTGGTCTTTATTGTTCAAAAAGTATTGCAACAGTTTAAATTCATGGGGACTGAGGGTGATTGTTTTGCCTGCCCGTTTTACTTCATATGTTTTTGTGTTTAGCTGGAGATCGTCTGCCTCCAGAATTGGTTCTTGTTGACTTCTCAGGCGCGCTTTTACCCTGGCGAGTAAAATATCTGCTTCAAATGGTTTCGTAATGTAATCATCCGCTCCAAGATTTAATCCCTTGACGACATCTGCTGTGGTATCCCGCGCTGTAAGGATAACAATGGGTACATGGGGAAACTTTTTGCGTATATCCCTGCACAGTGCTTCTCCGGTAATTTTTGGAAGTCCTAGATCAAGAATAACCAGGTCTACCGGGTTCTTTTTCAACATATCAAACGCGCTAATCCCATCGGAAGATGTTTCGATGCGATACCCGTTTTCAGACAAGAGATCTTTAATGTACTCCTGAATTCCTGTATCATCTTCGATAATAAGAATTCGTTGCATAAGGTAGTGCCATCTTAGCAGTAACTTTTCTGTATTGCAAGAAACTATTCAATTGGAAGGTGGAAAGAAAATGTACTGCCTTTTCCAGCAACGCTTGTTATATCGAGTGTACCATGGTGTAAATCAATAATTGCTTTTGCAAGAGATAACCCTGTCTGCAATTTTTCCTGATATACCAGATCAAACAAGTGTTCTCGCGTTTCCCTTGGTATACCTTCCCCTGTATCTTGTACAGACACAGTGCACGCATCCTTTTCTTCCACCACTGTTACCGTAATCTGCTTTGTTCCATGTGTATGCTGGATAGCATTTGTCAGAAGAATAGAGAGTATCTGTATAAATCGTTGTTTGTCTGCGAAGAGTTTTTTATGAAGAGTTCCTTGTAAAAAAATAGGTTGTTGTGTTGTTTTTTGCATCCTCACAACGACTTCTTGAACCACGGTTGTTGCGTCAATAAATTCTTTCTGCAAGATTAAGGCCTGTTCCTGTACTCGGTATATATCAAGTAAGTTGGTAATGAGTAAGGTGAGCGCGTCTACTTGCGTGTCAAGACGTTTTACAAAAGAGAGTGTTTGTTCGTTGTTTTGCAATCGTTTTTGCAGCAGTTGATCATACGCTTTAATACTGGTAAGCAATGATTTTACTTTATGGTTTGCAAGGGAAAGCAAAGTGTCTTGCTGCTTTGTCATACAACTATCGCAATTATAGCAGAGGCTAGCTATGTGCCCATTCAAACAATGCCGCAGCAGTCCATGCCTGAAAACGGCATCCGGATTTGCCAAAAGGGGATTTATACTCTAAAAATGATCCATCGACACCTTTAATGTACAATTCAATTGGACAGCCGAAATACTGAATCGGCGAGAGTGACGCTTGCTTGAGTATTGCCGCTTCCTGCTGAAAATTCCACGTGATCAGCCCCTCATAAATAAGGCTATTCAGTATTGGCCAGAAACTGCCATTGTGATACGATGTGGGGAGTGGATTGAATGTTGCCGATAACGTGCTCATAGTGCGTATACCGGCGTCGGGTTCGAATAAATCATCTTGCAATCCCCGTTTAACGAAATCCGCGATGTACGCTTCTTCCAGAATGCATTCTTTTTTCCTTGTCGTTGCCCAGAGACAAATCAACGGATTGCCGGTAATGGTGGGAATTTGATGTTTATTACCATCAAGTGCCTGCACACCGTAGAAAAGATTCTTACTTTTGATAAGAAATGCTTGATTAAATTTCTTTTTCAGTTGCTTCGCACTGGAAAGCAACTGAACAGCAAATGCGTTATCTTGCGTCATATACACATGGTTCCACTCAACAAGTGTGAGCCATACATATGCCTGGACTTCAATTGGTGCGATCGGATATGGAGGCAGTACGCCGTCTTTCGTCAAGAGAGAATCAACAGAGTCAGTCCAGGATTGCACCTTGAGTCCTCCGTAAAGGCGTGTTTTTGGAAATTCATAGGCAAGAAATGCATCTTTTGCAAGACGGGCACGTATCCACCGTAGTCCTTTTGTAACAGAGGGAAGAACACGAAGTAAAAACGTGTCATCCTGTGTCACTTCCCAGTACCGGTACAGCGCGAGTAAGGTAAGTGGTGTTGAGTCTACGGAATCATAGTTTTTAATAGTGCCGTCTTCCTGTACAAACCATGGAGTTTTCCGATTTGCATTAAATATTTTATGGTTTTTCCGGTATTCATGGATGAATTTTCCATCCTCTTCACCGTTTTCAATATTTTGCTTTTGTCCTTGTAAAGCAACAAGAGTCAACAGTGTCTGCTTGCAGATATCAAGAAGTTTTTGGTTAGGAACATGCGTGTGTACTTTAAGGATTTTTAAAATCGTAATCGCGCTGTCTCTTCCAAAAATACACCCGTACGCCTCAGAAAGGGAAGAAGCGTTAATACCTTCTTCAGAACAGAGGTCTACCAAACATTGATATGATAATTGCCGTAAATAATCGCTACTCACAAATGGGTTGAGCAAATAATCATATCCCTTCTTTTTCGTTTTAACAAGAGCAAAAATTCTTATAAGTCTTGTCTGTTATTCCTGCCTAAAGGTGATGCATTATGGAGAGAGAAAATGATTAAGATTTTTTGTCATTCTCTGCCGCTTGACAAACTGCTTGCTTCGCAGAATTGCTTCATAAACACCCTCATATTCATCAGCCATTCGTTTTGCGTGAAAGGTAGTTGTTGCATACACCCGGCAGTATAACCGGTCGATAGTAGTAATATGTTGTACCGCAGTAATCATTTCATCAACAGTATGTACAATAAACCCAGTTCTACCATGCTGGATAATTTCAGGAATAGAGCCTTCATCAAATGCTATGACCGGACAGCCACAACTCATTGCTTCAATAAGTGTCAGGCCAAACGGTTCAGGCCAAGTGACCGGATGTAAAGAACACAATGCATTGGCGAATAGTTTGTTGCGTTGCATCTCTGTTACTTCGCCAATCCAGCGGATAGTTGGAGATAATTTCGGTTTGACATACCGGTTAAAATATGCAAGATGTTCTTTTTTGTCTCTTTCCAGTTTTGCCGCTATAAGTAAGGGTAAACCGAGTTTTTCCGCAACGGCAATCGCGTGATGCACGCCTTTTTCCTGGCAAATTCGTCCGACAAAAAGCAGATACCCTTTATGCCTAGGAGAAAACGGATACAATGTCATATCAAGCCCGTTGTAAACATTTGCGATATAGTTAAGGCCGGGAGCCGGACGGGTTTGCGCATAGGAAATAGAAACAAGATAAGGTTTTGATAATGTTTCATATAAGGCAATTGTTTCCTGAGTGAGCGCGCCGTGTAATGTCATCACAACCGGTGTTATTGCATGTTGTGCAAAAGGAACGCCAAACCATTGCGTATGGTCATGCATGATATCAAATTGCTGTTGTTGTTGGTAAGCAAGGGCAATATGATAAAGAGAAATCTGTGCTTTCTTAAAGAATTCACCTTGCAAATCTTGACGCAAATTCCTTGGATAGGGTGCAACGAGTTTTGCGCTCGTTATGGAGTCTCCTGTTGCAAATAGGGTGACATCATGTCCTTGTCTGACCAGTTCTTCGGTAAGCGCATGGATAACCCGCTCAATACCCCCATATTTTTTTGGTGGAACACTCTCTATGGGAGAAGCAATTTGAGCTATTCTCATAATTACTGCAGGATAGGGATTTCGTCTAATAAAGTGGTGAGAAAAAAATAAGAATTACGTGAGAGAACTGGATCAATACGCAGATAAAGAATGGTTATTTATTTTTTTATCGAATAGCGCGCAACATAACTTGCAAGCAGTGTGACAATCGGTACTGCGAGGATGAGACCGATACTCCCGGCGATAGTTGCGACAACTTCATCGGTGATCGTTTCGGTGTTTAAAATAACCCAATATGGTACTTGTGCCGCGTTCAAGACCAAAAAAATAAAAATGAACAGTGATGACCCTGCGTATGCGAGCACCAAAGTATTAATAAGGGAGACGATATGTTCCCTGCCGATGCTGAAACCTTTTTTGACCAATTGGCCAAAGGACAAACCAGTTGTTGTACGTGCCAGTTCAAAAATTGCCGCTGATTGCGTTGTCGTAATATCATTCAACGCACCAAGTGTTCCGATAATAATACCTCCTAAGAATAATCCCTGCAGATTGATAACACGCGTTGCGCCAAGCTGCAAGGAGGCAATATCTTCATTGCCAATACCGGAAAGCCGGGTAAAAACCACAAACAGAAATGAAAGAAGCGCGGTCAGCATAAGGGAAAAAAATGTTGCAATCAGAGCAACGGTTGTTTGGCGGGAGATACCGTGGGCAATATATGTGCTGACAAAGAGAATAATCAGGGATCCCGCAATGCTCACTGTCATCGGATCATCGCCATGGAGTAAGCGGGGGACAATAAAGAAAAGAATCACGCTGATACTGACTAACAATCCAAGTAGCGAGCCAAAGCCTTTGAGTTGTGCGACAAGCAGAATTAAGACAACAAAAAGGATAAGGATAAGCACAATAAAATTCAGACGATATTTGTCGTATATTGCATACATAACCTTTCCGTTTTCAACACTTCGCAAAAGGATTACTTCATCTCCTGTTGCAAGCTCCTGATTCCTGCTGGTAGCCTGTCCATAGGAAAGCGTCATTGTTTTTCCCGACGTCAGCGGTGTCACTTGCACTGTTTGCGTAAAGTAATTCTGTCCTCCGACACTTATTTGTTTCTCCTGAAGAATACGGTTGACAACTGCTTTTGTGTATGTTTCCTGTACAGCCGGTGTTTTTTGCGCAAAACTTGGTACAGCAGCCAAAAGAAACAAACTGCAGAAAAAAGCAAAGAAAAGAATAAGCCGTTGCATGGAATAGCTATGAGTATAGCACATCAGGCTTTTTGCAGATACGCGAGGTACTCACTGTTCCCTCCTTTTTTGCCAAGAAGCGGAGATTTTATGAATCCTTTTACGCTGAGTCCTTGTGATACCAGTCGTTCAAGGGTTTGTTGTGCAATACATTCTGCCTCTGCTTCAGGTAATGTACCGTGATGCAGCAAAGACGCTTCTGCTTCATAGTGGGGTTTAATCAGTGTTATAATAACACCGTTCTGAACAAGATTGCTAAGGATATTGGGAAAAATTGTTTCCTGCTTTGTCCACGATGTGTCATTTGTGATGATATCTGCTCTTTCCGGTAGCGTTACATGCATTGCGTTCGTGCGTTCTAATACGACAACCCGTGGGTCATTACGTAATTTCCAATCTAAGACGCCATAGCCTGTTTCAACTGCGTATACTCTACGTGCGCCTTGTTGCAACAAACAATCAACAAAACCTCCAGTAGATGAGCCAAAATCTGCGCAGATCGTACTAGTAACAGGAATAGCAAATACAGCAAGGGCATATGCGAGTTTTTCTCCTGCCCGGCTGACAAATCCCATCGTATTATTATACCTGAAATTGTTTTCGTTGTTCTTTTTTCGATTAATGGGTAAGAGACCGAAGACGGTGTTCGAACCAGGCATGCTTCAATTCGCTAGGTGCCGGGAAAATTTCCCGTTCGTAATGACCATCTCGGGATATGGTGATCTTCACAGGATGAGTTAAGTCGCTTTCTATATGAAAATATTTTCCTTCGATGATAATCTGCGCAGGTGTTGCTGTAATTGTCGCTTGGGTAACAATAGTTAAGCTGTCCTGTTTTTCGGGAAGTATGACACCGACCTCATCATGAACTCCTTCTATAGGAGAATCCATGTTATTAGCGGCAAATGTCTTAATGCTAACAGGAAGCTGGCCTTTTCTGTATAAAGCAGATGTAAAAACCATAGATGATCCAAGCATTTCTACGGAGGTTGGGAGTTGTAAATAACTTTGTATATTTGCCGATAACCTATAAGGATCGGACATCACCTGCTTAGCGAGAGAACCGAATGCATTTTCAACCTGTATCATAAAAAAGGTATTATGACAGACAATTGAGGATTTGTCAAACTACTATAAGACTAATGTTTAAAGATAATAAACGGTGTTGCGTAACTTCACCATTTACCATAGGTATGGTAAGAGAAAAAAAGGGAGTAAAGAGTTTGGAAATAGTGAATAGATAGCATAAGAGATACATTAGCTCAAATCAGGATAATTTCTTGAGTGCTTCTTGCTTATCTGGTCATTACAGGAGGAGTATTGCTCAGACAAATGAGTTTGTATGCGCAAGCAATTTCCGGACAAGGTTTTCCTGCAGTACAGGTAGGACATATTGGTTGGTAGTAGCAGTGGGGAGGGGTAATCGATGGGGTAAGCGTTGGAGGAGAACAGGTGACGCAGGTGGTATCTGCTGTGTTGGCAATACCGAGTTGTGGATTTTGGCACCATGCCCGCTTTTGAGACTTACTAAAGCAGAGCGTATGACTGGAACACATACCACAGGTAAGTTGTCGAGGATATACGGGTAACGAAGGATATGGATATCTGGAGATTGGACATGGTCTCTCTCCGACACAAGGTGAAGGTGGGATAGAGGCATTATGAGAGGAGTATATGCCAAAAAATGGGATACTTAAGGCAAGCAGCCCAAAGGTTGACATGAGGAGAATTTTATGATGCTTCTTCAATTTCCTCTTTTTCATATTAAAGGATTTCTTTTGTTCATATATCCATCGTAAGGAAAGGAGTGTAATATTGTCAATAGATGTTAGTACTGAGGTGGAATTTTTAAGCTAATTTGCTACGGGACACCGTAGAGATGTCAAGTATTATTGTTAAGCGGAGGAGGTGGGATTCGAACCCACGGTAACTAAAAAGCTACAGCCGCTTTCGAGACGGCCCCGTTATGACCACTTCGGTACTCCTCCAAAGATTCTTCAAATTGTATATATTTTATGTTCAGGCTTTATTACAAAGAGTATTTTTTATATCTCTCTGTTTCTTTTCTTAAAAATAATCATTGGAACGATTGAAGCTTATCATCCATTTGTGAATATTTCAATGTTTCGGAATTTGCATTATATGCATTGACAAGTCTTCGGATAGTGTGGCAATATAAAAATATGGATGATAAGCGTGGGCAGTTTACCCAACAAAACTCAGTAGATCAACAAAATGCATCCTCTACTGATCAATTTTCTTCCCAGCAGCCACAACCCGTTTCCTCATTGCAACAGGATGAATCAAATACAAAACCTGCACAAGTATCCCAGGCGCAACCACAAACTGATCCATCCCAGGCGTATATTGAAAACACAGGAGGTTCTATCATTGAACTATTAGGAGAAATTGGTAATGACGATAAACTTCTCGTGCAGGTTGCAGAAGAAATGAAGATGGATAAGGAAAGATGTAAAACACTTTTGGCAGCTATTTTAGAAAAAATCAGTAAGGGTCAACTCACAGACGAAGAATTATCTTTTATTCTTACAGCCCCTGTTGTCGAAGAAGATTTGATCAGCTAATTTGTTCATTTGCGTCCTCGGCGGGAATCGAACCCGCATCAAAGGCTCCGGAAGCCCTTATTCTATCCATTAAACTACAAGGACACGATGTGTATTATACAACACCTTGACGCGTTCATTGGGAAACGATAGAGTAAAAGTATGGAAGAAATGTCACAACACATGAATCCTCACGAAGTGGTAACGCTCCTTTCCTGGAGTGCTCCAGGAAGACCATTTCGTAAACGAAGCAAAAGTTTTTTTGCAACAGGACTTCTCCTGATGCTACTTATTGAAATCATTTTATTCCTCTTTGCCCAGTACGCGCTCATGTTTGTTATTCTCTCCCTTGTGTTTATATCCTTTGTCCTTGCATCAGTCCCTCCCCATGATTTTCACTACCGCATCAGTACTGAAGGCATTACCATCGAAGACCATTTTTATTTATGGCAAGAATTGTATGATTTTTACTTTAAGAAAAAATTTGGTGTTGACGTACTCCACATTCGCAGTAAAACATTATTTCCCGGTGAATTAACCTTGACACTTGGTGATATTACGCCTGAGCATGTCAAGTCTGTATTGTTACCGTATCTTCCATACCGGGAATATGTCAAGCCAACATTTATGGAACAATCCGCAGAATGGTTATCGTACACATTTCCTCTTGAAAATGATCATGCCCGTTAGAGTCGGGAAAGTATAATTTGCCATTTACTTATTATTCCGAAGGGAAACAGGATTGTTAATCTCTCATGGAGCATATGCATTTTTGAGCCTCAGCCTTGGACAAATTTTTGATAATACGTTACAATACCAATACCATTTTGTGCCCGTAGCTCAGTGGATAGAGCATCAGATTGCGGATCTGGAGATCGGAGGTTCGATTCCTCTCGGGCACGCTCACCTACTCTTTGGTAATGCCCATAGAAGACATTATTAAGAAAAGCATAACAATACCTCCGGCCATCGTTGCTTTATTCATTGTTTGTGTTAGATTTCTTCGTAATGCAAGTCTTCGTTTCCAGTTGACAGTTTGTTCTCCTTGTTGATGGTTCATAATCCGCTCCATTGCGCTATCAATGTTTCCACTTTGAAGAGCGTTACGAATACCGCGTGCTGTTGCTCTGTCAATGGAACCATCTGTATACATGTTCCAGAATCCTTCTAACTGGCCTTCCAGCATATCCGGATTTTCGACAAATTGCTGACATGCCTGCAGCATGCTTTGCGTATCATGTAATTGTTGTATGCTATTTTGTAATGCTTGTAATTGATTTTCATCTTTTGTTGTAGCAAACTGTTCGTTTAATTGCTTTATCTGTTGACTAACATCTTCCATGTGTTGTTGCATCCCGGTGGTATCTGTTTTTGCAATAATATCTTTATGCACTAAATCTACGATATCCCGTGCTTGAAGCAACGTTCTTCCTGTATCTTTTATTTGTTGGCTCATTTGTGCCAGTTCATCAATTTCACCTTGAGCTTGCTCACTTAATCTTCCTGTTTCTTTTGAGGCGAGCTGTCCTTTTCGCGCTTTGATGTATCTATCGAAGTCTTTTACCGTTAACGTGCCATTGTTCTCTGCTTCTGTATTAATTACCTTGCGAAGTTCATCAAGATTTTCATCTGCAAATACTTTTTGTCGTTCTCTTTCGGCTGAAATAGCAGCAGGAGTAAAACCCAACCTGACAATATCTTCATCGGATACATTATTGCTAAGCGCTTCGACAAGTCTTGGATCTGCTGGTGCTATTTTTTCCTGCAATAACGTTAGGTGTGCTTCAAGTAGTCGTGATTGCTCAGGAGATTTTGCATAATATGCACGGAGTGAATCAGCAGCGGCATATATTTGTCCGTCAATAACGTCCTGGAGGGAAATTGTTTGCGTGCTTTCTGTAAAACTATCTCTTATAGGTCTACCATTCGTTCCTATGTTTTGTACTTTGCAATGTGCAATTACTTCGATGCTACCGTCTTCATTCCGCTGCACGCCAGTGACAGCAGTTATATGAGTTGCTCTTTCTCTACCTCTTGCATCAGGTAAACGGATCAGTATTGGTTCTAGTGCGCCTCCTTGTGCATAATCCTCCGGTTTAAAATTTTCCGGTGTCAGTTCTCTGAGAAGTTCAATGCGGACTAGATCAGGTTCAGCCGGGGTGGGCTCCGGAGGTGGATTTTTTTTGTATTCCTTTTTTTGTTTTCTCGATAAATTTTTATAATCAGGTGTCTGCGGCGAAAATGTTTCTGTTGCTATCATGCGTCGTGCAACTTGCTGTACTTCTCCTTGTACTATTTTTCGTTCTTTTTCTCTTGTTTCTGGATCTTCCGGAGCTTGCAGAACGAGTGGTTGCTGCTGTTCATTTTGTTGAGGAGCAGAGATTACCGGTGGTGGTTCGGGCGAAACGGGCGTTGTTGCATTCTGTGGGGTACTTTGTTCCACATTAGAAGATTGCTGATTTGGATTTACCTGATTGCTAGTATTCAATGCATCAAGTTCATCCGGCATAAGAAGTGATGATAATGAAGACGGTTCTGGTATGGGTGGTACTCGTCCGCCTGTTTCTCCATTTAACATACACACTCCATCTTACTTGCTTTTTTTGCAGAGTTCAAGCAATAATAAAGGGAGACTATGGCTAGTCCAGCAGAAGTATTACAGCAACAACGGCAACGGACAAACATGAGAGGAAGAGGCCGGGGAGGTTTCCTTGGTCGTGTATTTAGCCATAATAAGCAGCCAAGAGTAAGACCGCCAACGCTTACCGATAAAGAAGGTAGTATTTCCATTTCAACAGAAAAAATTGTACAAGGTCCAAAGGAGCAACGAACCTTCCAGTCTGCAGGAGGATTAAAAGCATGGGGAGATGAGCATATTGAGACATTCCTTCGATTACAGGATGAACCTGATCCGCATAATCCAGGCCAAACACTCCTTCAGACAATTGATGCAGAAGACAGAACTGTTTCTGGAACCACAATGAGGGGTGATCAAATCACAACGCATGGTTGGAGGCAACGATTTCTGGATGCGACATGCGATTACGATGAGGTAACCGGAAGATGGAAACGGAATAATGAGAAATTCGACGCATTCATGAACACGCCCGAAGGATTAGCAATCACAGAACTTGCCGTGGAAGATGAATTGTTGAGAATACAACGCGAGCTCGGTGTCTTTATAATGATAGATCCTGCGGGAAACAGAGGAGATGTGAATGATCTATTGCAAGATATCGATGTATATGGACAGGGAGCAGTACGAAGGCTCGAACATTCAATAAGGGATTTGTTGAATGGGCATCAGCGAATTGCCGGACGCGAGCAACAGATACGGTTAGGAAATCAAATCGGGCAGGCACTTGCCGCACTCGCCGGAACAACTGGTGCAGGTAATTTTGTCGGGGCTGCTCTTCGAAATCAAGGTGCAGGTATGGCAATTGGTGCCGTGGCCGGAGTAGCTGGTATGGGAATCGCTGCATTAAGAAGCAGGGGGCTCCAAATTCGAATATATGAGAATGATCTTTCACCACGTTTTAATCATCCTACCCTGCTTCAACAAGAACGCCTGACCTCTTCAACGTATGGCAGAGAAGTACTTGGTATTGACCCGAATGATTTTCAATGGGGACTTCATCCAAATACAAGAGTTACCGGTCCTGCAAATGTTCGCGGATTGGAGTATACCGATAACGCAACCCAGGGTATTCCCGGTTCACGAAATATCTCTTATGCCGTTGGGAGGATGCTGGAACTTGTCGGTTTGCAAGCGCAGTGGCAGGAAGATGCGATGGTTCTTGCGGAAAATAGAGAGATTTTGAACCAATTCATTCATAACCAACCACGTCCTGACGCTCTCGATCCCAGAACACATCCGGCAGAACATAAGCTCATTTTTCATAGCCGTATTTATGAAAATTTCCGCGCATTGGTAGAAAGGGAGATACAAAATGATCCAAATTTTGATCCCTACGATCCTATTAATCGTGCTTATGTTGATAACCTCCTGATGCAAGCCCATAACCATACAATAACATTGGAGCTACTGGCATTTGAAAAGAGAAATAATCCACCTGAAGATCCGTATAACGTGAATGAACTCAAAAATAGAAAAAACGCTTTGGAGGGTGTAGAGGGCACAGTGCCTGATTTCATCGCGTACCGAAAAAATGTTTTGGAGAGCGAGAGAGAAGCGGTGCAAAACAACAGAAATACGGTAAAAGCATACAAGAAAGCGCACAAAGCTACCCCTGAAGGCGCTCTTACAAAAGATCCGGAAGGAAATGTGACAGAGGATACCAGAAATACACGGAAAAAACTTGATGATTTGCGAATAGAAGAGGAAAATTTGCGATTGACAGTCGGAACTGTCGTTGGCGGTACGTTTCGTCCTTCGACTTCATTATTAATTGCTATTGACCAATTAGAAAAAGTATTAAGTAGAGATGGTCGTAACGCGAGAGATGCAATTGCATTGGATGGATCAACAGTGTCGATCCGTAACTTGGAGCAACAAAGGAAAGTTGCGCAGTTAGCTGCGAAAGCAGAAAGAGATGCTGCATTAGCGCAAACGCGAACAATAGGAACTCCTCCAACTGTTGTCCCTGTTTATGCCCCTCTTATTACAGGTGGAGGGGCTTATGCAAGAGATGCAAATGAAGCAGTTCGAACTGAAAAATTCAGAGAAATACAGCAAAAACAAGAGGAAGCAATACAGCGAATAAATACTCTAGAACAACAACTTATTGAGAGAAAGAAAAAGCTTGAGGAAGTGCAGAGCAATATCATACGAACAAAAGATTCTCTGGAAACCCTGCCGGAAACAACTGCGATGCACGGATTTAAATTAGGTGTGCGGGATGATTTTGAAGAGTTAGAGGAAATGTTTAATACAGGAGTTATTACGAGAGTGCTTGGAGGAAATGCGCGTCTTTGGTTACGCTTCAGCTCAGTAGAAGATATTTTACGGGATATCAATGAAGTAAACGGGAGTCGCCCTGAATTTGGGTGGAGAGTGGATGAAAACGATAACGCTGATCATCGGGAATTGATTCTGCGTGCCCAAACGTACGCGTTAGTAGTGGAACGATTGGAAAATCATAAGATAGCTAATCCTGTGAACGCAACAAATTGGATTAATTATGAAACAATAGTCCGAAATGCGCAATATTTTGACCTACCGTCAGGAAGATTACCTAGTGTCTATGACCAGGCGCGTATTACTGACCAGCAACTTCTTGTCTTGGATTCCGATGAAGTTATTGCAACCATGAGGGCAAGAGGATTGACTCCACTACCGACTCAGGCAGAGATAGCGGGCGCTAAAGCAGTTGCAAAGGAGATTTTAAAATCCTACGAAGAAACTTTACAGATTTTCACCGGGGCGTTCAATCGGGAAATTAACGGTATTGAGTCAACCCGTCAGGAGCGTTTAGCAAGTATTGATATGGCACTTGCTATTGTTGATACACCGCAAGTTGTCTATGGACGAATTAAAGAATTATATAGAATCGATGCGAGCAGCCCTGAGGGTGAGCCGCACGAGCAAATTGAATACCTTGTGGGTACGCAATGGGCACAGGATCAGATTGTGGCTGGTAGAGCAAGAAATAACCACGCAATCAGCCAGGAAGAGTTGAACGCTATCACCAGTGGTTTTATGCCTGAAAATGTTCAAGCATTAATAGCCCTTTTCACTGGATTTGATGAAGAAGGTGCAAATATACCCGGACTGCCAAATCAGGTTCAGGTAACGGCAGCTTCAAGAGGGCAACGGTACATGCAGGCAAGTAATCTCGAAAGAGTTTTCGGAGGACAGCAGGGTTTAGTGCAGGCAGTTTTGAGATCTTTTAGGTTTGAGTTACCGGTAGGGCCGTTTCTCCCCACATACCGAGAGTTGGGGAATATAATGCAAAATCAGAATAGAAATTTAATGACTCCTGACTGGATGTCGCGGGGAGTTGAAAATTTTCTCAAGGAGTTGACTGTCGCGGGGCAAAGGGCGTAAATTATGGTAACGACAAAAGATTTAATAAAATTATTTGTCTCTGACGTAAAAGTGAGGGATACGCTTCTTGCTGAGATTGATACTATGCATGGAGCACAAGCTGGCTATATTGTCAGTATGCTGTGGAATGCGTTCAGTACGATATACGCGGCAAAGTTGGATGAAAATACTCATGAAGGTTTTGTGCACATTGCAGAAGGATCTGAGACATTGGATGAAGGGTTTTATATCCGTATAAGACAGAAAACTGACAAAGACTTTGAGGCTATGGTTACACAAGCGCAGGAAACAGCGCAGTTGAAAGAAGCTCGTAAAGCAATGGAAGTAATTGTCAAAGAAATACAGGCATCAAAAGGCGCAAAGAAAATAACAGGGGTAAACTAGCTTTATTTTTTATGCAGGAACAACAACCAGCTGAACAAGGAGGTATGCAGCCCGAGCCGCAACTGTTATCAGAGCACGAGAAACTGATAATGCAGGCACAATTAGCACAAATAAGTAAACATTCAAGGCGTTTCATTGTTCAACAGGAAGGAAATCAGTCTCCAACTTTGGAGCAGACAATTACTGCAATAGATCAATTTCCTGATCTTGCAGCAACACTAACTGCAAAATTAACGTCAAACCAAGTAGAATACCTCGCATGCGAGCTGGAATTAATGGCTAAGCTTCATCTTGTTGAGATAACGGATATCCCTAAAGACAAAGGTCAGATAGTCCAATTATATTACAATTCACTCAAGAAAATACAGGAAAACGAACTGAACCAAGCTCCCCAACAACCTCAACCTGGAGAAGTAATGGTTGAAGAAGTTCCAAATAACGAGCCAAATGCTCAACCAGCTACACCGCAAACTCAGCCTCAGAACATAGACGTAAAAGCGAGTGAACCTATAGATCAGTCAGGACAGAACGAAGGGCAAGATGTGACTACAAACATTCAGCAATCTAACAGTGCGCATGATTCTCAACAAGGTTTAGTACCAGCAGAGTTGCACGCAACGCCGCGGGCGGGGAGATCTGATGAAGTTCAGTGGGGAAATCCCAATGTGGGTTTATGGGCAAAATACCTTGAAGGGAGTGTGGCTATGATACCTCCTTTTGACGGCACTGTCGCAGAACTTATCCCTATGGTGCAGATGCTTGATTTTTTACAGAATAACTTGCAACGCTATAATCCCCAACCGGGCGGACTAGGAAGAGAAGAAATGCGTGAGAGAATAGGCGATTTGCTTGAAGCGATTTGGGTAAATTCAGAAAATGAACTTGCGAATGAAATTCATAGTCGTTTTAACGAAGCGCATCCGGATGAGAGCATTGGACTCGTAACCAATGATGACTTGAGTTATGATACGAACGTCTTTTTGCAGGCAATCGGACACGTTGCACAAAGTGGGGAAGGAAATGCTGTGATACATATAGGTCCTGGTGTCATACGGCCAAATTCCCCTGGTCCTGTGGTTCCACCACCTGAGGTTTCTTCTCAGCATGGAAGAGTGTCGCCGAGGCAAATTCCTCAAGGAGATACACAAGCCGGGTATTCTGTTAAACCAGTAGGAAAAAAGCCATCAGCTGCTGTCAACGGATTATCTTATAAAGAGCGGTTAAGGTTGGAAAAGGAAAGAGAAGAAAGACTGGATAGAGATATTCGTCAAGAAGCGAGAATAGTACTCAACTTACCGTCGACTTTACCTCCGGAAAGCATAGAGGACGAAATAAGCCTCGATGATTTTAAAGATATATACTTAAGAAATCTCCAGGCTCCTCCATACTCAATAGAATTTTATAATCGAAGGATCCGCCCGTTTGTTGAAGAATTAATGCAAATTGTTCCTACAGGTTTGCCGAATCAAACCGTCAGTCGGGAACAATTTGATGCAAGAGTAAACAGTTGTTTACGTGCGATATATAGGCATTTACCTCCTGAAGCAATAGGACAACTTCCTCCTTCTATGCGTACGGGTTATAATACGTATGTAACTAAAGATAATTCATTGCTTTTACGTAGCTTATTGAATCTTCATTAAATGAACTAAAGTATATTTCTCCTTCAAACACATTTCTCTGCTATAATACCCATATGAAATTTGAGTTTTCTGCGGGCGGGATTGTATTCAGGAAAGAGGGTGGAAAAATATTTATTCTGGTAAGCCAGCATTCTCAACACCATGGATGGGTGTTTCCTAAAGGATTAATTGGTGATAAAGATGAATTTAAAGGACAGACAAAAGAAGAAACAGCAGTTCGGGAGGTCAAAGAAGAAACGGGAATTTTGGGAAAAATCCTTGAGCCGCTTCATCCTGTTGCGTATTGGTATGTTATGGATGAGATTAAACGAAAGAAGACTGTGTATTACTATATAATGCAGTTCGTTAGTGGTGATACGAGTAAGCATGATTGGGAAATGGAGAATGTTGAATGGTTGTCAATTGAAGAAGTAGAAAAACGGTTAACGTTCGCGTCAGACAAAAAGGTATGGGAGGAAGCAAAGAGTAAGATTTTGGGCAAAACAAAAAGTTAAAATAAGTAATATGGTGAGGTGTCTGAGCGGTCTAAAGAGCACGATTGGAAATCGTGTGTAGCCGTAAGGTTACCGAGGGTTCGAATCCCTCCCTCACCGCCGGAGCATTTTTGAGCTCCAATTTCAACGAAAGCGTCTCATTCTTGATAATAGTCTCTCTTGAGGTAATTTCATTCTGGCAAGTGTTCCATGGGTAGAATTCGTGTCAAGTATAACTAACCCATCTTCTATGTTATAGAGATGTATATGTGTCGGTGACATGTGCTCGACACCGAGCACGGGTATTTTTATAACTTCCTGCTTCCCAGTTGTTTCTCTTCCTATTATTCTCGCTTCTTCAACTTTAAGAATGAGATCTTTCTCGTTAAGGATCGTTTGCGTATAAAAGTCGAAGAACTGAAGACGAAAAGCGTAACCCCATTCCGGATATACTCTTACCTGCAGTTGGTTACTGTCCGCGTATACTTTATGTGCCGGTAAGGTGAGAATAACTTCTTCCAAATTCTTCCGTGGAGCAAAATAGTAAATACCACGCCGAAGTAGCTGATCAACGGTTGTTAATTCGTGAAGTGGAATACCTTTTAGCTCACTAGCCACGTGTGTCTCATTTCTTTCAGACCTCCAAGCCTTATTTATCCATGGAGTTATTATTGGATCTGTTTGATTATTCTCTAATGGAGGAAGATACCACGACGCATGCACAGAAGTATCTGGTGCGTTCGGTTGCGCAGGTTCGGTTACTGGCTGTTGTTTATCAGGTGTTTTGGTCATATCTACGCTTTGTGGCATGGGAGGTTGAAGGTTAGGGGTAAGGTGTTCCGTTGGGGTTTGGGCGATTTTTCCTCTATCCGGGTATGTTGTTGCGTCAGGAGAAGAGGGAGAAACTGTCGCGTCGCGAAGAGTTAGTGGGTTTTGGGGAATAGAATGGTGCGGGTGCAATTTCTCAAATTCTACACCTTTCCTAAACGCTTCCTCAATCGCAGCGCGAAACGTCTCCATATCTGCATACCGTTCCTTTGGATCTTTTCGAAGAGAGCGAGATATTACTTCCTCTAGCTCTGGCAAGTCATTTCTCATATCAAGACCACATTGCTTTCGTAAATCCTGGAATGAAGGTGGATGAATACGTTTATGCATGATTTTAAGCTCCTCTGGTGTTCCATAGAAAGGCCTCCTTCCAGTAAAAATTTCCATACCAAACACACCAAGCGAATACATATCACTTCCGGGAAGAAGATCGTCTCCCTCAAATTGTTCAGGGGCTGCATACGGAGCAGATCCCATAAGAACTTCTACGCGGCGTAGCTGGGAAGTTTTGGCAATACCAAAATCAGAAAGTCGTACTCCATCATCATGAACCAAGACATTTTCCGGCTTTATATCTCTGTGTGATACGCCTCGTTTATGAGCGTATTGTAGTGCTTCAGTCAAGTTAGAAAGTATGGTTACTGCTTCTGCAGTTTCAAGAGGTTTTTGTGTGCCGTCTTTGTCTCTCATTTTTTGCCGAATATTTCCTTTTTCCGCGTAATCCATAACAAAATACGGCACCCGCATTACATTACTATTGTCAGAAATGTCTATGTTGCCATAGTGGCGAAATCTCTCAATATATTGGTGATTCAACCCTTCATGAATCTGCTCTTCCTGTTCAAATTGTTGGGGATCACAATTAGGTTGTAGGACTTTGATAGCAACAGATAAGCGGCCGGAATCAGAAGGAGCGTAATAAACAAATCCGTTGCCGCCTGTCCCAATAAGTTGTTTCGCAGTATAATGATCTGCGAACTTCGCTCCCAGCAACTGATCAGCTGTATACATACATAGACTCTTTGGCAGATTGAAACATAATCATATACGTTTAAGCAACGAACCGCTTTCGCAAATCTTCTACATCAGGCATTAGGTGTGTGGGAACTTTTGGCAATACTTTTGGATCTCCGCCTTTTCGCAAAAATTGGATTATTTTGTATGCGTTGTGTTGTTTCGCTTGTAATGTTACTAGTGCCCGTTGTTCAGTCGAAAATCCTCCTTCTCGCTCAAACCAGGATTGTTCTACATTGTCGATTAATTCTGGTATACCTATTCCAGTTCTGTCATGATATCTGCTGCCTTCAAGCGTGAATGTTGGAACAACGACGCGAATAGCAATTTTTGTCAAATTGTTAAATTTTCTTCCTAAACCATTCTGGTATCTCCAATCAAAGTTTATTTTCCCGTTTACAATTGCGCCATGCGCTACTGCTCTCGCAACTCCTCCTGTTCCTCCAATAGATTCGGTCTCGACGCCTTCCTCTTCTAATCCTTCCATTTTCATTGGAATAATTGGTTGTTCTGTCTTCTTACTTTCTCGTATCGAAGGTCCGGTATGTAACCCAGTTCGAATAGGTGAGGTTATCAAGGGAATTTGTCCTGAAACTCCATCATATCTTCTTCCTTGATGTATGCTGGAGTTATGAATTGTTCCTGTTGGCTCAGAGTATATGACATGATCTATTTTTATAGGTGAGTTACTGGATGCTCCTGTCTGTTTTCCATATAATCGGTGATTATGTAGGTATTCATTATTTTGTCTCGTTTGCGTTTGGAGTCTTGGCTTTCTTTCCCGTTGTTCCCCTACCGTAGCAAAAAATCCTTCATACTTTCGTTTTCGTCGTTCAACAGGTAAAGCATGAATAATAGGTGAACCATATTCCGGTGCTGCAAGTTCCATTAATTCAGTAACGGGAATAGGGAACGCCTTTTCTCTGTCAGTCGATCCTGGTTGATCTGTTTTGATTTTACCCGCTTTTGTAGAGGGTAAAGCAAAAGAATCCCGTTCAGGTTGAACCGGGGGCACGTTCTTAAAGCCTCGCATATCAATGACGATATTATCTCCTGTACCCATCTCTGGATTCATTGATCTTTCCATTTCCTGCAGCCAAAGCTGATCATTTGCTCTCTTGGGATTTAATCTTTTAGCAATCTCAAAACTCTCACGCCATCCTACTTCTCGCCACCACTGTTCTTGTTGTCTGTCTGCGATTTCTTGCGCTCGCCGATAGTCAATAAAAGCAGGTAATAAGGATGGAGTTGCAAAAGAATCCGCTTCAACGTGAACTTGAGGCATATTCCGAAAGTTTCGCAAATCAATTACTGAGTTTGCATATTTGATACTTTCTACTGCGCCGACTTCTGCTTTATTACTCATAACATTTTACCTGATCTCTTTCAGTATATGCACGTAATAACATACCCTTCTTGTTCCTAACATATTTATATAAGAAACGCAAGAGAGTTTATTGAGAAAATGGTAATACCATTTTCTCAAAAATTACCTTAGAAAGGTTTGGATTCTTACATGTACAGTCAGGTAAAAAGCGACCATCATTGCTAGTAAACATATCTCGTACATTTCAATTATTCACAGTTTTTCAAAATATCATGGTTTTCTACTCTTATGCATTTTTCCATGAGGGGTTACTCTAGGAGGAGAATCAGGTTTAATGTCTATTTCTATGGGAACATTTCCAACGTGGAATTTCATCACTTGCGGTTTTGCATCGGGGTGGTTTGCTAGCAAACCACCCAATTCATCCACTCCTACAACTACTGCAAGCGGTCCTAATCCTCCTGCGAGGATGCCTATTCCTCTTAGGACACTACGTCGGGAATGCGTAGGTTGCGTAATAGGGACAACTGGCTCATAAGGTTTTGGAGTTTGTCGGTAGAGTACTTGCGTGTTGTTGTCTACAGCAAGATTATGGAGGTTTAGCTCTCTACCCCAGTTCAGTATTGGTTCGTTAGGATCTTTCACGAGATTATTGTGCAATGAAGGTTTTCCCCGGCGAATTGGTAGTACTTGCCACCAGGGTCTTTGCTGATCTGGTTTCATCACGATAGCAGGAGGAATATGATTTGGTGTTTTGTCTTTAGACATATTATTTAATGGATAGGTAAATGGATTATATCACCCCGAATTAATAAATACAAACTATAAGCTTCTCACGTTCTGTCTCTCTTTAGGTTACTTGTAGACTATGGTTCTACTCTTTGCAATACCTGTTTATTTATACCCTTTATTTGTACGTTTCCCAATGTTGCTAGATAAAATTGTATTGGTGCATCATTGCATAATTTTTCTAATTTGCTTGAGGAGAAAATTTTTAATGAATTTTCAAGTTTAATAAGGATGATATTTGGTCTTTTTTTACTGTCTAAAACCCTGGAAAGAAGTCTTTTTTAATCTGCCTTCCGGTAATTCCCATATCTTTGAGGAGTTTTTCAAATGCTTTGACCATTTGCTGCGGTCCCGAAAGATAAAATAAACGTTCTTTGTAATCAGGAATTTTGTTTTTAATCATTTCCGGAGTAATACGTCCGGATTGTCCCTTCCAGTTTTTTGGGATGTTTTGTGTATCAGTTATGGCATAGACCGTGTTAATGCCAAGAAGTTTTTGCGCGTAGTTGAAAATATCTACATACGCAAATTCCTTTTGATCTTTTGCTGCATAAAAAAGGACAATATCCCGCTTTTGGTTCTTATCAAGCAAATATTTGATCATGCTGCGATAAGGTGTAATGCCAATGCCGCCAGCAAGAAATGCAAGTTTTTGGTTCGTATTTTTTGGTAAAACAAATTCGCCGCTAAGTTGTGTTGCAATAATCTGCTTTTTTGTATTCAGAGCATTGAGTGCTTTTTTGAAACTGCTTGAGGGTTCATTAAATCGGACACCAATGCGAATTGTTTCTTCTGTTGGAGAAGATGCAAGAGTGAAATATCGTCTGTTTCCACGAAAGTCTGTATGCGAATGAGCAAGCGTCCACTCCATGTATTGCCCTGGTGTGAAGGAAAAATTTTGTGCTTTTGGAAACACAAAATCTGCCATATCTGGAGCAAGTTGGATTTTTTCTTTCAGAGAAAGGAAAAATTTTGCTTTCGGACTGACAAGAAAAGAAAAAATATTACCGATAACTAAAGCAAGCTCTGGTGTTGCATAAAGAAAAATTCCCGGTGCAAACAAAATACCTACGATGCCTCCGTAAAGGACACGCAGCATTCTTGTCGGTGGTGTTGTCGATGGTTCGGTAAGCATGACGAGTCCGCAGTATACCAGTGGCGTGTCAAGGAGGATTCTCTTTAACAAATCAGATGGATTCAATGAGAAAGAAAGGATAGCCATCGTAGCTGTTGCTGTGAGAAAAAAACTCAGCACTAAATCTCCCCGCTGAATTTTTCTCACCACAAGCAAGCCGCCAATGAGAACGAATGGTAGCATGCTTGCAGTACCGATCCACCAGCTCGCTGACTTACCAAGTGCAAAACTGGTTATCACAAGCGCAATGGCAACGGGATTGAACATGTGCTTTTTATGGAATGTCAAAAGATACTTGGAAGCCATTGCCAGAACTGATGTAATAGCCATGAAGAGCATGTTGTCTAAAGAGAGAACTGGTGTGATAAGAAAAACAAGAATCAATGCGGAAATATATACAGACTCAAAGTTTGTCGGTGCATGAAACAATAGTGAAAATAGTTTATTTACTCCATAGCTAACACTTACGAGTAAAATGCCTTCCAGAAAAATGACAACAGGCGAGTAAGAGAGAATACCAAAAAAACCAAGCACTATTGCTATGATCCATAAACAAATAAGGTACCATAGCATAACGCGGTACATGGTGTATTTATTGAGGAATTCGTCAATTGCGTTCAGTAAAAACATACGAGTCAAATCCGGATGTGTACGTTGCAATACCTTTCTTATCTATCATATACCCTTCAAGGCCTTTTTGCCTCTCAAGAAAGTGTATACCGTTTTTACCCATTGCAAATGCGGCAGTTGCAAAACGATCTGCTTCGTATATATTTGGCCCGACAACAGTTATGCTGACAATATCAGTGATATGTTTATCAATGTTATGAGGATTGTAAATATGTTGTCCGCGAATATATGTGCCGGATGTTGCAACACCTTTATTCAGGAGGATAAGCACTTTCACAATTTTTCCAGGCAGAAATGGATTTTGTATACCAACAGTCCACTGTTTTCCTTTTTCATTGCATCCTGATACCTGTACGTCTCCTCCTGCATTAATATAAAAATGTTCATATCTTTTTTTGCTGAGTATGTGCGCTGCGCGATATACTGCCCATCCTTTCACTAAGCCTGATGGATCAAGTACTCCGTTTTTCCATATATCAAAATATCCATTCGTTTGTTGTTTCGTCTGCTCAGCAAGAGAAAGAATTGTTTTCATGTCTTTACTATATGCGTTGGGCAATAATTCATTACGGTTTATGCGGGAGACTTCACTGCCCTTTTTATACGGACTAAATTTTCTATCAACTGCGCGAAAAAAGGAAAAGATTTCGTCAAAGATGCTCTGTTTTTCGTGAACAAGATCAACCGTAATCGGCATGCCCATAATCAGCTGGGTTTGACGCATACGTTAACTTTTTGCCTGTTGCAGCGCAGACTGGAGAGATTGCATAAATGCCTGGGAAGTTTGGGTTGCGCCGGAGACAATATCAACTTGTGCACTCTGCGCGGTAATTGCTTCTTGTTTTAATTGCGGGAGTGATTGATTGCTTACTTCGACTGAATGTGCAGTATCATTAGGAAATTGGAGGAATTGCACATCAGTAATTTTTCCACCGCTAATGACAACTGCTACTTGTATATTGCCATAAAAAGCGTCAGTGACAGGACCGTTATACGTTCCATCTTTGTATCTTCCATTTACAGGTGAGGATGCTGTTGCTGGAGCAGAAGTTGGAGTGAGAACGGACGGAATCATTACTGCATCCTGTTGCTTAATGCGCTGTTCATAGACAACGTACCCAACAATGAAGAGTATAATGATACCAATAACAATTGCTTTTTTTATCATAGGAGAAGTTTACTTGTATTCTTAGAAGAACACAAGTGAGTTACAGCATAAAAACTAAAGCTGAAAAATAACTGAAGCATGAGTTATCCACCTGTATGAGGGGGTTCGATTGCTTCTTCAGACGAATAGAGAATTTCCCGCCAGTTCCCGACACGTTTAAAAAGTAGTAAAAATGGTTTTGCTTCCTGCACATTAAATACCCAGGTTAACAGGAGGTACAAAAGCAATCCGCACAAACTGCTGATACCAGTAAGCATGAGGAGCTCCACGGTTTTTGTTGTGTCAAAGACCAATTGGTCGAGTAATTTGATAGGGATGTAGAGTGCAAATGCAGTGAAGAAGGTAATAAGAAAAATTTTTGCACTTGAGAAAAACAGTGTTTTTTTGGTAAAGCCACCGGTTTTTCTGTCAAGCATCACAAATAACACCAGAAAATTAATAATACTGCTAATCGAATACGCAAACGCAATGCTACCAATGCTGAGGTGAAAAAAGAAAATAAAGCATACTCCCAGAAGCAACATAACAGCAGTAGAAAACGCACCGATAACAAGCGGGGTTATTGTATCGTGCAGCGCATAAAACCCCCGTGATACAAGGTAAATTAATGATTGTGCGAATAAAGAGAATGCAAACAAAGCAAGCGTATGGCCGGTAAAGACTGTTGCTTGCCAGTCAAATTGCGACGCGCCGTAAATAAGGCGTACCAGAGGAATGCGGAGGACAATGAACAATACGGAAACAGGTAACACAAGGTAAAGCATTTGAAAAAAACTGCTGAGAAACGTTTGCCGAAAAAGAACCAGGTCATGTTTTTGTCGTGACAAGACAGGAAATGCAGCCTGGGCAATGGTTTGTCCAAACAGGCCAACCGGGGCAAAAGCAAGTGTTTGCGCATAATCAAAGATGACATAATTTCGTCCGGCGTCGTGTAGCAAGGAAATTAACGTGACCGTAAGAAGTGTCCCCAGTTGAAAGATTGCAATAGATAGTGTTCGTGGCCACATGAGATGAAACACTTCTGCGAGGCCCTTATTTTCTACGACTTTAACGATATGAAAACGAAATCCGACTTTTTTAACCATTGGTATTTGTGCAATAACAAACAGAAGCGCACCGATAATAACACCGTATGCGGGTGCAAAGATACCGACAGAGGGGGCGAGAAAGAGAATACCGATAATGATGCCAAGATTATATAAGGCTGCAGCAAGACCGGGGATAAGAAAATGGTTGTACGATTGCAGGAGTGCAGAGAAAAAGCTTGCGATAATGAACAGCATTTCGCCTGCTAACGTAACGCGCATAAGATTTCCCATAAGAATAAGTTCTTTTGAAGAAAACCCTGGCGCAACAAGGCCGGAAAAAAATGGCGCAAATACGAAGAGAACAAGGGAGATAATAAAAAAAATTGCCAATCCTAAAGTCAGTAAGGTTGAGGCAAATGCATACCCTTCTTTTTCTTTCCCTTTGACAAGATAATCGGAAAAAACCGGAATAAATGCGCTTGAGAGTGCACCGGCAATAATAATCTGAAAGAGAAAATCAGGCAATCGTCCCGAGGCAAGGTAAACGCCTAACGTGTTTGATGCGCCGAAAACAGTAACCAGTAAGCGTTGTCGTACAAGACCAAGGAGTTGGGAGAAAATAACCGTTGCCATAATAATAAGCGCCGCAGAGAGGATGTTTGTTTGCTGGCGGGTAAACAGAGAAAGGCTTTTTTTAAGAAAGGCGCTTGTCATTGCGGATTTTAGTATAGCATGGTAAAATACCGACATGCCAGTAATCAAATCAGCAAAGAAAAAACTTCGCTCGGACAAAAAGCGTACAGCAAGGAATGCAAAGCAAAACGCTGCATTGAGAACGTTTATGAAGGCAATGCGAAAAGCGCCAAGCGAGAAAGCTTTTCAAGCAGCTCAGGCAGCAATTGATAAGGCTGCCAAAAATCATTTACTGCATAAAAATAAAGCAGCCCGGGTAAAATCATCACTCGCAAAACTCATAACCAAGAAAGAAGTAAAACAAACTGAAAAGAAAGCTCCTGCAAAAAAGAAGCCAGCTGCAAGGAAAAAATAATACACGTGGATAATTTAGTTGTATTAACCCGCTGCAAAACTAATTTAATGAATGTGTAAAAGCTTATGGAATGCTTCCGATGAAAAAATCAAGGCTTCTTAAAAGTTTCCTTGAGTTCTTTAATCGCTTTACGTAATTTTGCTTTTGAAATTTCACTTTCTATATTAGCTTTTCCATCTTGCTTCGTAACAAATGTATCCATACGATCATTTATATTATGTAATCCTTCACGATATCTCTGATACCATCCAGTATTTCTTATATTTAACCTACTTAATACGTTTACCAGACTTTGTGCCATAGGTAGTTTAGGTTGTTGCATTTCAGGACTTGGTAATAAACCCTCTGTCATACTTTCGATGGTAACAAATTTTTACTAAAAATTAAAGGGAACGAAGCTTTAATACGCGATTAAACATGAGATTTATTTCCTGGTACTTCAAAATGCCTGAGCATACTTCTGTTTTTGCCTAATCTTTCCTGACTTCCCGGTACTCTTCTTAAGTAATATAGTATTGAAGCAGGAAAGCTGACAATGTTTTCCTGAAAAATGCTTCGTTCTCTTTGACAAACCTTGTAAAAATCCATAGACTAAATTTGTATGCCAACAGGTGTAACTATCAACCTGGTGAAAGGTCGTGGAGAAAGTGTTATCGACCGGTTTATTGCATGGGCGATCACTCTTGGCCGAGTAGTCATTATTCTCACAGAAGGATTTGCCTTGGCTGCGTTTGTCTACCGTTTTTCTCTTGATCAGACATTGGTAAATTTACATACTAATATTTCTCAGGAACAGTCAATTCTTGTATTGCTTCATGATAAAGAAGGCCAATATCGTAATTTGCAGGACCGTCTTACTCTTTCCAAGCAGATCATTACACAGGCAAACGAAGAAGCAAAGACATTTGACAACTTCATTTCCTATATTCCTGCAAATGTTACCGTGAATAATATTACCTTTGCATCTAATACTGTCGTGTATGATTTATCTGCATCATCCAGCGATTCCTTGCTAGTACTTGTTAATAAGTTGAAAGGTAATCCGCTTGTTTCAGCAGTCAGTGTCGACAAAATAGACGATAAGACTAAAACAGCAACAATTTCCATAACTATTACTGCTACGCTTAAACCGGGTAAAGGGGTATTATTATGAAATTATCTTTTGATACAAATTTCCTCAGACATAATGTAAGCGAAAAATACCTCGCGACAATTATGCCGGCCTTAAAAGAAAAAAAAGTTCAGTCATTTACTACCCTTGTTTTTACATTGCTTGCAATTTCATTTTTTGGCATTTTTGCTATCAGCCCGACAGCAACAACTATTGTAGATTTGCAAAAACAGATCAGTGATGATCGATTTGTTGACAATCAATTGGCAGTTAAAATTAGTCATCTTTCCCAGTTGCAAGGGCAATTTCAGACAATACAGAGTCAACTCCCTGTTGTATATGCGGCTGTGCCGACTGATCCTGCTCTTGCTACATTTGTCGGGCAACTCCAAACACTGGGAACAAGTGGACATGTAAAAGTAGATAATATTCAAACACTTCCTGTAGATTTAACACAATCTTCTCTATCGGGAAAGTACAATACATTTGTATTTGCTATCAATGTAGAGGGAAATTATGCAGATGTGGCAGACTTTCTTTCAGCAATAATAGGTTTTAACAGATTACTTGTTGTTGACAGTATCTCTGTGCAGAAAGCAGCCTCTGTAGAGGGTTACCGCATTAACATACAGGGAAGGTCATTTTTCAAAACGCAATAATATGAAACAAAATGATTTACTTTTTCTTTTGATTTCATCGGCAATATTGGTCACCGTGTGGGTTGCTTTTAGTATTATCCATGCGTCGTTAACTTCATCAATCAGTCCAATAGTTGGACAGGAATTATCGCCTATTGCTGCCAGTTTTGATGCAAAAATGCTTACTGTTCTTGCATCGAGGACGAAAATAACGCCAGCCTCTGTCCTACTTCTTTCGCCCTCTCCCAAGCCAACAATTGTTCCAGTGACGCCAATTTTGCCTTTCGTGCAAGTGTCGATTATTACTCCTGTTGCGTCTTCTTCTGCTCAATCTGGAACGCAAAGCGCAACACAAGGAGGGACAAAACAATGAGAAGCTTCTGGGACCAACGTATACCAACTCTTCTCGGCATTTTTCTTATTATCGTAGGCATTGGTGTTACAACGTACGTTTTGCAGCAGACGACCAATCTATTTGGTCACGCAGCGCCAAGCGAAACACCGAGTGATATTCGTATAACCAATGTGACAGATAGCTCATTCACGGTATCGTATCATACAGATGCGAGTGTTATCGGAACATTGTCAGTCGGTACAACAAATACGCAAACTGTTTTTGATGAAAGGGATGAAAAATCTGGTACCCCAAAAGATTACCATGTGCATAGTTTTACTGTGCAAAATCTTAAACCGCAGACAACATACAGTTTTTCCGTACTGTCAGGGACAACGACATTTTTACATAATGGTAGTCCGTTCACTGTTGCCACCGGTACAACAATTTCCACAAATCCTTCAGGTCAACTTCCCTTTGCCGGAAAACTCATCAATCCGGACGGTTCTCTTCCAGCTGATGCCATTGTTTACGTGACAACAGCGGGTGGGCAATCGCTTTCTGCTCTCGTAAGATTAACAGGATTGTATTTAATTCCTCTCAATACGATGCGAACAAAAGATTTTGCGTCATACATGGTATTTGCTTCGAATACCAAGCTGAATATTCTGGCAACCGATGGAATTAATACGTCTCAAGCAACCGCGTTTGTGTCAGATATTAATCCGGTTGCTGCAATGACATTGTCACAAAATTATGATTTTACCATTAGTGTTCAACCTATCGCATCGTCTGCAGCGGCAATTACACCTTTCCCTGTTTTTCCTGTCGAATCAGGTGTTGTAACACCGAAAATTACTACCCCAGGTAAAGATAACCAGTCATTTACTGATTCACAGCCGTTATTTCAAGGAACAGGACAGCCAGGGCAGACGGTAACTATTGAAATTCATTCAGACAGTGTAATAAAAACGCAGGTGACAACGAACCCGTCAGGTCAATGGTCATACCGTCCACCAAAGCCACTCGGTCCCGGACAACACACGATTACCATTCAAACCGCAAATCAAAATGGCATTATCCAAACGATACAACGGTCATTTACAGTATTTGCGGCAGGGTCTCAAGTAAGTGAGTCTGCAACGCCAAGCGCAACTCCAACCGTTACTATTCCTACACCTACACCAACGTTTATACCAACAGTAATACCAACGGTTACGCCATTGCCGACGCTCACACCAACACCTATTCTTATTCCTTCTGCAACACCAACCATACATGCAGTTTTTGCGCCCTCAACTGCAAAAACCATTCCCGTGACAGGAAATGAAACACCTGCTATCATTGCTGCAGGTGCGGGAGTGGTAACGACAATTGTCGGTATACTGATCCTCGTTTTATGAAAGTAGCAGTAATTGGTGCCGGATTTACCGGCCTTTCAGCGGCGTACGAATTGGTAAAAAAAGGACATGAAGTAACTGTTTTTGAAAAAGACAGTCAGCCTGGTGGTTTAGCGATCGGCTATAAGGAGAAGGGATGGGATTGGACACTTGAAGCGTTTTACCATCACTGGTTTACTAATGATTACGCAATTCTCAATCTGGCAGAACGCTTGCATTACCCTGTTATTACCAGGCGTCCCAAAACCGCTTCCCTTATTGATGACAGGATTTATCAGCTTGATTCACCTGCAACCCTTTTAACGTTCCAAAAGCTATCTCCTCTTGAAAGGCTGCAGATGGGAATAGCGTTAGGTATATTGCGATTCAATCCATTCTGGAAACCGCTTGAACATATAACCGCAACAGCATTTTTATCAAAAACTGTGGGGAAACGCGCATACAAAATTTTATGGGAACCCCTATTAGTGGGAAAGTTCGGCAGGTACGCTTCTACGATTTCTCTCACATGGTTTTGGTCACGAATTGCGAAACGGACAACAGAACTTGCCTATCCAGAAGGTGGGTTTCTCCGCTTTGCTGAATTTTTTGCACAGAAGATACAGGAAAAAAAGGGGATGATACAATATCAGGCCTCAATTGAGAAAATTGGAAGAGAAGGTGATAAAGTTGTCGTCTATCATACTTCAAATGCAATGAAAAATCCTCGTTCTGCCCGGACAGGAGAGGGGTTCGATAAAGTTATTGTCACGTTACCATCATTTGCATTCCTCAAACTTGCGCCTCAATTGCCGGAAACCTATAAAACATCACTCACCTCATTGAAGGGACTTGGTGCAATAACTGTTATTATGCGTTTACGCCAACAGCTATTTCAGGATAATACCTATTGGTTAAATGTTTGCGACACAAAAGCACCGGTTCTTGCAATTGTTGAACATACACATTTCATGGATAAAAAACACTATAATAATGAACATCTTGTTTACCTTGGTAATTATCTGCCAAACGATCATCCGTACTTTTCGCTTTCCGCAGAAGAGCTGTTAGAAAAATTTGATCCGCTTGTTCGTAAACTTAACCCAGAGTATAAAAAATCGCTAATTGGTGTTAAAAAATTCAGTGTTCCATTTGCCCAACCGATTATTCCAATTAATTATTCAAAGAAAATTCCTCCATTTGATACGCCTCTTCAGGATGTTTACCTTGCGAATATGCAGCAGGTGTATCCCTGGGACAGAGGTACAAATTATGCAGTAGAGCTGGGGCAAAATGTCGTCAAACATATTCTTTCATGATAAAATTTTTCCGTCATCACCTGCTAGGGCTTCTTTTTTTTATTGCTTTGATTGCAGTAAGTATCTTCATGCGGTTTTACAACCTGAACTGGGATAGTGGCTATTTATTCCATCCTGACGAGCGTAATATTGCCAATGCAGTTACAAAAGTTAGTTTTTTCTCACAGCTAAATCCGCAATTTTTTGCATATGGTGGGTTTTCCATATACGTATACCGCTTCGCAGCAGATATGCTCGTTTTTTTTACACATGACACGAGCTGGGTTCATAATTGGGGAGATATTGATATTATTGGAAGATTTTTCTCAGCTTTATTTTCCTCATTGACGCTTATCCCGTTATATTTTCTTACCCGGAAGGTTTTTAACCGGCAAACAGCTATTATCGCGACCTTATTCTATGCTTTCTCTGTTTCAGCAATACAAATTGCCCATTTTGCCACAACGGATAGTTTATTAACATGCGAAGGAGTGTTACTGGGATTACTCGGTATGTATCTGTATCATGCATTTTCCTGGAAACTGCTTTTTGTATCAGCAGTTGTCGTTGGCATCAGCGTCGCGACAAAAACCAGTGCATTACTTTTTGTTGTTTTTCCTGTTCTGGGGACGTTTTTACCTGTTTTCCATAAAAAAAATGAATCCTTGAAAATGCTTGCAGCACTTGTTGTTTTTGGTTTCATAAGCCTTGCTGTTTTTACGCTCTTTTCTCCGTACACATTTTTGGACTATAAAGATTTTATCGCTTCTATGAATTACGAGAGTGGTGTGGCAACAGGGAGTTTGCCGGTTGTGTATACTCTGCAATTTAACGGCAGCATACCATATGTATTTCAACTAATGAATTTTTTCTGGCAAATAGGATTACTCGCACCGTTTGGTGTTTTGGGAGTCTTTTTGACTTTCTATCATGTATGGAAAACGCGGCACTTGCAATATGTTGTTTTCTTAAGCTTCCCTCTAATATATTTTTTCTATGTTGGATCATGGCACACCAAATTTTTGCGCTATATGCTGCCATTTTTACCGTTTTACGTCATCATGGCAAGCGCATGGCTGATATGGTTACAGAAACGTGTTTGGTTGTTTTCTCATTTGCTCATTGGTTTTCTCCTGTTTGCCACCACGCTTTGGGCGTTTGCATTTTTTCATATTTATCAAGTGCCTCAAACCCGCATTGTTGCCTCACAATGGATGTACACACATATTCCTGCAGGAAATAAAATTCTTACCGAGGCATGGGATGATGGACTGCCCATCGGTATCGACAATAATACGCCGCAACAATACAATATTGAGCAACTCAATATGTATGATCCTGACAGCACTGCAAAAATGCAGTATTTAGCAAACGAACTGGCATCTGCAAATTATATTATTTTTAATAGCAGGCGATTATATGGGACCCTCATCCGTTTAACAAAAGAGTATCCGCTTACCAGCCAATACTATAAAAAACTGTTTGCCGGGACACTAGGCTATACAAACATTGCAACGTTTGCTTCGTATCCTGCAATTTCGGGAATCACTGTTATTGATGATAGCAGCGAAGAGACATTCCAGGTGTATGATCACCCAAAAGTAATCATATTTGAAAATACTGCACATTTGAGTCAGCAGCAACTGTTTGCAATTCTGAAGAAATAAAATAATATGGACGGTACTGGCAGAATCGCCTATAATATACCATGTATCTTTTTCTCTTCGCCAAACGTAATGGTTGTGAGTCAATGTGTAATTAACTATGTTAGGAATTGCTGATTTTCTCTCTTTACTCAAATGGTGGGGAGTACTTTTTTCTATTGGCATTGTTTTTCTGCCGGTGACCGTAAGATTCCTTGGCATTTTTTTTGATAAAGGGTATGCGTTTAGTAAAATTATCGGGACTATTGTACTCTCTTACATTATTTTGTGTGTCGGGGAGTTACATCTTATATCGTTTAGTACAGCAAATTGTTTTCTGCTTCTTCTTTGGTGTGGTTTACTCCAGCTGATTCTTCACTTAAGTTATTCATGGAAGGAAATGTTACAAAAAGTCACGAAGTACATAAAAACAACGTGGGCATTTATGTTATTTGAAGAAATACTTTTTTTAATCGCGCTCTACTTCTGGAGTTATATCAGGACATTTGCCCCAGATATTCACGGGCTGGAAAAATTTATGGATTACGGATTTGTCAACTCTATTCTGCGAAGTACCTACTTTCCACCGAAAGACATGTGGTATACGCCCATGCCCATTAATTACTATTACTTTGGTCACTTGATGACTGCAGTTTTGACGAAACTTTCCTTTCTTTCCTCAAACATCACCTTTAATCTGATGATCGCAACGCTTTTTGCTCTAACGCTCACTCTCTCGTTTTCTCTTGGCGCCAACTTTTTCTTTGCATTATTTGTTGAAAAAAAAGAAAAGCTGTCTTTTAAAACATACAAAACAATGCTGCTTGGTGGTATATTTGCTGCATTTCTAGCAGCACTTAGCGGTAATTTACATACTATTTACAGTTTTTTCAGAATCTACAATACCGACACACCGCAACCTCCCTGGAAAATGATATTTTCTGTGCAAACGTTCCCGAATGGGTACTGGTATCCAAACGCAACGCGGTTTATTTACCATACGATTCACGAGTTTCCTTTGTATTCGTTTGTCGTTTCAGATTTACACGGGCATGTACTTGATATTCCTGTGGTTCTCACTGCAGTTGCGTTGCTTTTTGCCATCTATTTGCAAAAGCGCGAACAAGCAAAATTATCCCAACAAGAATCTTTGTTTGCTGTGATTGTAGAGCAGCTACACATACTTTCTCCGTGGATCTTTTACAGCTTTCTCCTTGGTGTTATGTATATGACGAATGCGTCGGATGGACTAATCTATTTTCTCTTTTCTCTCCCTGTCATATTTCTTTTGCATAAGAAATATCCGTTATTTTCCCCAAAAAATATTTTTCAATTGCAATTATTCCAAACAGTTATTACCCTTTTTGCTGGTCTCTTACTCTTTGCATTGCCATTTTCACTCTTTTTCAAATCATTTGTTTCACAAATAGGCGTGATATGTGTACCACAATTTTTAATTAACAAAGGATCAATCGGCCCGTTTCTCTTTGAAGCAAATCATTGCATGCACTCACCGTGGTGGCAACTTCTTATCCTGTACGGTTTTTTTGCATTCTGGTTTTTGGGATTGTGTATTATTCTCTGGATGCAAAAGAGAAAACAGCATTCCCTTTTCCGAGTGGATATATTTCTGTTGTTCTTGGGATTGTTTGCATTTATCCTTATTGCTATTCCGGAATTTGTCTATTTCAAAGATATTTACAGTACCTATTATCGTGCAAACACGATGTTTAAGTTTGTATATCAGGCGTTTCTTCTTCTTGCGTTACTCAGCGGCTATACTTTAGTCCGGTTTTTTACGAATCCGGTAAGAAAAGAAACACCTTCGGTGAAAGTCTTTCTCAGTTTTTTTGGTCTATTTGGACTTGTGCTTTTTACTCTTGTTGGTATGTATCCATACTTTGCGATTCCGTCATATTACAACAACCTGCAAAACCCAAAAACCCTCGATGGCACATCATATCTGGCAGCCTTATATCCAAGTGATAATAAAGCAATAGAGTGGATAAATACTCATATTACCGGTCAGCCAGTTATTGCGGAGGCACAAGGAGATTCATATACGGATTATGCGCGTGTTTCTGCAAATACAGGACTTCCAACCATTTTCGGCTGGACTGTGCATGAGTGGTTATGGCGCGGTACATATGATATTGCGCCACCACGCATCACTGACGTACAAACACTTTATGAAACACCATCGGCATCAGTTGCACAAGCAATTATCCATAAATACGACGTATCATTTATCTTTGTAGGACAGTTAGAGCGGCAGAAATATAAATTGCAGGAAGCAAAGTTTCAGCAAATCGGGCACGTTGTGTATGCTTCTGGCATCACGACGATTTATCAAGTATTTCCCGAAAAACTCTGACTGAATCGGCAACTGCGGAAAAATCATATACATTTCTCATCAAAGTTAAACGCGGGTAGTACACCTCCAGTGTCATTAACCCTTGATACTTTTTCTTTTTCAGAAAGGATAAAAATCCCGTTACGTCAAGTATGCCTCTATTTAACGGTAAATGGTGATGTCCTTTAACAAACGAGGATACATGAATGTTGGCAATTTTAGGGAGCAGTTTTTGGAATACTTGTGTTTCCTGGGGTTTTGTGAGCTCAGCATGACTGACGTCATAGGTAATTGATAAGCCGTACGTTTCAGCAAATTCGCTAATCATGGCAAGATGCTGCTGAACTGTTGTATGAGGGGGCAGGAAAAGTTTATGGTACATGAAGTCATTAGGCATGTTTTCCAGCATAATGTGTACATTGTACTGTTGTTGTAGGCGTGAAAGATGAGAAAAGTATCGCTGCATATTTTTACTTTCAAATGACTGAAACGCCAATGGATGAAATACAATACGATTTACTCCAAGTTCTTGTACATAGAGCAGGAAGCGCTCATCAAAATACATGCCGAGCCCGGACCAGGCCGGTTGATGGACAGACGTGATAGGGAGGCGATATTTCTGTGAAAGGTACTTAATATGTTGCAGATGTAAACGCGATTTTATTCCTAGGACAAGCTCAATACCGTCAACGCCAGCTTTGCTAAACTCTTTAAAGAACGTTTCCAATCGGGAAAGCATGGGAAAGTCAGTTATTGATGCACTAATTTTCATACGTGTTTACTTCTAACGTCCGATGCAATAGAAAACCAACGAAAAATGATTGATTTTTTATGCATGGTGAATAATTTTAGCAAACGATTGAGGAGAAAGACTCGCTCCCCCAACCAATACACCACCAATAGACAGTAAGCGGGAGAATTGCATAACGTCTTCACCAGTGACACTTCCCCCGTAGAGTATATATGATACCGCATATCTCTGTTTGATGGAATGTGCTATTTCTTCAACAGCATTTGGGTTAGCAGGGTGGCCACTGCCGATCGCAAAAAGTGGTTCATAGGCAACAATCGTGACAAGTTTTGGGATCGGTTGTGTCTCAGTGGAAACACAGTAAATCGGCGTGAGTCCATGAGCAAGCGCGAGAGTAACTTTCTGCTGTAACTGCTCATCTGTTTCGTGGTGGAGTTGTCTGGTCTCAGAGTGTCCAATGATGACATATTCGACAAAATCTTTCAGTGTTCGCGCACTCACCTCGCCTGTATATGCACCTTCTTCATGGGGCGAAACGGTTTGGCTGCCAAGGGTAATGGGTAAATGGTGCTCTGCGATATATGATTTGCAAAATGCAAGCAAAGGGAATGGAGGACAGAGAATGACCGTATGGGTTGTCTGATACAGAAGCGGAGTAAATGTCTGAAGCCAAAGCTGTGCCTCGCTTTGTGTTTTGTGTGACTTCCAGTTTGCAACAAAGAGCTGTTTTCTCATATGATACAATGACGATACTTTTCATTATACATGGCACAAAGTTCACTTCTCAACACACTAAATCCGGAGCAAAAAGAAGCAGTTTTGACAACTGAAGGGACGACAATTATTTTGGCAGGTGCAGGAAGCGGGAAAACACGGGTGTTAACGTATAAAGTATGGTATCTTATCCAAGAAAAACATGTTGATCCCGCCCACATCATTTGCCTCACATTTACCAATAAGGCAGCACAGGAAATGAAAGATCGGGTCGATGCCATGCTTGAAGGTACAGATAAGCCGCTTATTACGACATTCCATTCCTTATGTGCTCGTATCTTACGAAAAGACGGACAACGGGTTGGTCTTTCTCCGTCATTTGTCATTTATGATTCGCTTGACCAGCTTGATGTAGTGAAAGAAGCACTGGGAGAACTTGGGCTCAACCCGAAAGAATACAAACCAGGAACCTTGCGTGCGATGATCAGTAGCGCAAAAAACGAACTGATAACACCAGATCAATATGCAGGTTTTGCCAGAGGTCATTTTCAAGAAGTAGCAGCACGTGTCTACAAGCGTTATCAAGTGCTCCTCAGCCAAAATAATGCCGTTGATTTCGATGATTTATTGCTTTTGACAGTACGATTGTTCCAGGAGCATGCACCGGTACTTGAAAAATACCAGGAACAATTTCATTACATTCTTGTCGATGAGTATCAAGATACGAATAAAGCCCAGTATCATTTGACAAAACTCTTAGGAGAAAGATGGAAAAATATTTGCGTTGTCGGTGATTTTTCCCAAAGTATTTACTCATGGCGGGGCGCTGATTTTCAGAACCTGTCAAAATTTACCCGCGATTTTTCTGGTACACAAACGCTCAAACTTTCCCAAAACTACCGTTCAACGCAAAAAATTCTCGATGCAGCAAGCGCAGTTATTTCCCACAACACGACGCATCCGGTATTGTCTTTATGGACTGAGAATCCTGACGGAGAAGATGTACTCATCTATGAGGCGCGTAACGAACAGGAAGAGGTGACATATATTGTTAATTTCCTTCAACAAAACGGGAGCGATAACTTATCGGGTGTTGCTGTATTATACCGAACAAATGCGCAGTCACGGGTTGTTGAAGAAGTATTATTGCATTTTGGTATTCCCTATACATTAGTTGGTGGTACACGGTTCTACGAAAGGAAAGAAATCAAGGATGTGCTTGCCTATCTTCGCCTGCTTGTCAATCCAAAAGATATGGTTTCATACAAGCGGATCGAGAAATTGGGCAAGGGGCGATTAGGAAAATTCATTGAACTGCAAGGCGAGATAGATGATACGTCTTCAGATGTAACATTAGATTTTCTTGATATGGTTATGCAGCGAACTGGTTATCTCGAGCTATATGATGAAAATGATGAAGAGGATAGAATTCGGCTGGAAAATATCAGGGAGTTACGTTCTGTTGCTACAACATTTCCAAATCTACAACAGTTTTTGGAAAATGTTTCCCTGGTTGAGCAGGAATATATACCGCAAACACCGTTAGGAGAAAAACGCAACGCATTAACGTTAATGACATTACATGCGGCAAAAGGATTGGAATTTCCTGTTGTATTTATGATCGGAATGGAAGAAGGACTATTTCCTCACAGCAGATCATTACTGGAAAAGAATGAATTGGAAGAAGAGAGACGACTCTGCTATGTGGGTATGACTCGGGCGAAGAAAAAATTATTCTTAACGTATACGCGAAAACGGCTTTTTTTTGGGCAACGTACGGCAAATACTATTTCCCGATTTCTCTTAGAACTCCCGGCAGGCGTTTTTTCCCAGGAAGAAAAATATACGCTGCATGAGCCAGAATACCTATGACAGTCAAAACGCTCACGGAAAAGGACAAAACTCTTATCAATGCTTTGGCAACACACCCGCTACAGTCTTATGAATGGGGAGAGTTTCGAAAGACAACAGGCGTAAAAGTCATCAGGAAAGGAATATTTGATGAGAAAAAATGTGTTACAGCGTTTCAAATGACACTTCACCCAATCCCTTATACAAATCTTACGATTGGTTACATTCCCAAAGGAGCCATGCCAACAAGGGAAATGGTTGCAGCAATTCAAGAAGTAGCAAGAGAAAATAGGTGTATATTTGTGCAGCTTGAGCCGAATGTCTTTGATTCGAAAGAAAATAAGCAAAAACTGTTTGCATTGCATTTGCAGCCATCTGCGCATCCATTGTTTACCAGATACACATTCCATCTTAATCTTTCGGAAACGGAAGCAGTATTACTGAACAATATGCATCAGAAAACCCGTTATAACATCCGTGTTGCTCAAAAGCATGGTGTTGTTGTCAAAGAAGAAACATCAGACGATGCGTTTGACACATACTGGCGATTAATGGAAGAAACCGCAAAGCGGCAACATTTCTATGCTCACACACAAACATACCATGCATTGATGTGGAAAACATTACGAACAAAAATCGCAGATCGTAAACGAGAGGCGGAAAATGGGCTAACGTCGCATCTGTTTATTGCTTGGTACAAACCAGAAGGACAATCAAAAGCAATTTCCCTTGCTGCATGGATATTATTTATTTTCCATGACACACTGTACTATCCTTACGGGGCATCAAGCAGCCAATATCGCAATACAATGGCAAGCAATTTAATGATGTGGGAAGCAATCCGGTTTGGAAAAAAAATGGGGTTGAAAAATTTAGATATGTGGGGGTCTCTTGGAGAAAACCCTGATCAAACCGATCCATGGTACGGATTTCACCGTTTGAAAATGGGATATAATCCGCGCCTTATCACATTTATTGGCAGCTACGACTTAGTTATCAATAGACAATTATATATGTTCTATCTTCTTGCAAATAAGCTACGGTGGTTTATATTAGGTTTCTTTCACCCGTAGTTAGCAGGAAGAGAATAAGTGATATTTTTAATAAAATAAATAATTTCCTGATGACAATTTTCTTTGATGCACTACGGTGCAATTTCCTGAAAAAGTGAATTTGTGTTGCGTGAGGGTTGAGGAAGATTCAAGAGCATATCGACACGATTCGAAACCGTTACTGTTGGACATGAGAGGTCCTGGTTGCAAAGATCCCGTAACATCTGAAAACTTCCCCCTGTATTTACTGCATTCGTAATGACTGCTCCCTGTACATTTAGTTTAAGGTCAAGAGGCTTGCCGGTATTGGCATCACAATGTTGCCCGATACCATATTGCGACGCAACGATAAACGAGCCATCTGTTGTAAATAAGCCTTCAAGATCCCCGGCAAGTGAGGTTACCGTGTTTTCGCCAACAGTTGGGGCAACAGTCATATCTCCAGTTGTTGAGAAAATATCCTCAGTACCTGCTGGATCTATAATGCTTCCGTTGAACATGAGTGATCCGTTGATAAGAAAAATGTATGCATTTGATGTATTTCCGGAACTTACCGGGAATGTATATGGTGCAGCGTCCATAGAAACCGGTCCTGTCGCTTCATAAACACCAGGCTGAAGATTTGCGGGCAGAACACAATCAGACAGCGTACAGTAATTAGAAAGTAGGTTGTAAGGAGTACCGGCACTTTGTATATTTGCTATCAGTGATTCGTATGAGGTTGCAATAGCATTTTGCATCCGTGGCGAAAATACTTCTCCGTATTGCGTACCGCCAACGATCCAGTTATTTGCATTTGCCGTTCCTCCTCCAAGAGCAGGGTTTGTGTTACCGGAAAATAATACGCCACTACTGTTGGTACAGGTATTATTCGTTATCGTTGCATAAGGGGCTGATGTTCCGCCACAGTTTGCTGATGATGGAATAAGATCGGTAAAGCCAAAGCTTGAGTCACTCCTGATATCGGCACAAATACCTTGGAGCCAGTGTTCCTGATTTGTTATACCATAATTAGCGCCAACCACATTATCATTTGCATCACACAGCGAGGTATTCGATGAAGTTGTGCAATTGGGGCCCACCGTTAGCGTAAAAATGGATGGTGCGGGATTTGTCAGATAATAACTGGGAGGAGGCCCATTGTAGGTAGCGGTATATGTGCCAGCTGGTAAACCGCACTGCGAATATGACCCGTTGGTAATGGGAGCGGTATCGGTTATAGTTCCTCCATTAGGTACGTTCGTTACGGTAACTGTCTGCGCTGAACCTGTGCCAGCATATAGGGTATCAACGCCAGGATCGTATTTATTATTGGCGTTTACATCAACATAATTAAATCCTGATACACAGTAGGTTTGTACAGGACTATTGATACCAAAATTCGTGTTTGGCGCATTTGCATTACTACTGACACAAATATTCGTAAGAGGATTCGGACTCGTGGATGTGTATCCTGTGGGTACAACTATGGAAACAGTATAACAGTCAGTCCGCAAATTGATAAGCGAATATGTTCCATCAGGATAGGTAGTAACGGTATACTGCTTATCAATATTGCCATTAGTGTATGATGTTGCGGTTACGCTTGTGCCACCAGTATAGCCTATTTCGCCGTTGTCAAGAATGCCATTCCCATCGCTGTCTATGAATACAGTTCCTGAAATAACATTTTCATTTTCATAAATACCAAAATCTACCGTCGCGCCTGAATTCGTGATCGTGACACACTGCGGGTCAGTTGAGGTTTCGGTAAAACTGTTTGGTGTTGGTAGCTTTAATGTAACGCACCAGTTTCCGTTTCCCAGACCGGTAATACTGTAATTTCCTGAACCATCTGTTTGCCCAGATACTGTCTGGTTTCCTTTCGTTGCCTTAACTGTTGCAGGGCCCTTATTTGTTCCACCTTCCCATCCGTCATACCCGTACTCACCATAGTCCAGGATGCCGTTTTGGTTAGCATCTAGAAATACTTCACCTGAAATTGTATTTGCCGAAGCTTGTGTATAATATCCTATATCCAGATCGTTCACATCATTCGTTGAAGTACAGTTCGCGTCTTTGTTTCCTCCAACATTACATCCAGAACCGGTTTTTACTCTGTATGATGGTGCAATATATCCGTTTGGTGGGTCAAGCCAGGTAACTGTATACCATCCCGATGGGATATTATTAAATTCATATCTTCCTGTTGACGGGTCAAAGGGGGTAACCGTTTGTGTTGCCTGGCCGGTAATTTTTATGTGACCGTTTGGGTATGTATTTTCTCCGCCATCTAATTTTCCGTCTCCATTTGTATCATAATACAGTTTCCCCGCAATAAAATGTGCATACTGCTGTTTGGGAAAAAGAGCAGAGGCTGTAAAAAGTAATAAAAAAATGAAAAGCGTTTTCCATGTAGCTTTTCCCAAAAACTCCATATATCAACTGTAGATAGTACTGATACGCTTGTCAAATACAATAAAAAATCACTGCTAAAAAAGCTGCAGATTTCCAGGTGATCCCTCCCCTACGGTGTGGGGGTAGATACCTTTCCTTTCTTCGGTGTTGGTGTCGGTGTTCCTTTCTTTCCAGGCTTGCTGCTCGGTACGGTTGTTCCGGTACTCCCAGGAGCGGTAGGTGAGGAAGAAGGAGCGGGAGTATCAGTGACAGTGGTACTG
>DASYZL010000012.1:0-2051 GCA_035946335.1 Patescibacteria group bacterium
AATTGGTTGTTCTATTAATTCTGAGATTAAACGTTGTATTGTAGCTCGTAGCTCAGGCTTATACCGGATTAGAGTCATGTACAATGATCTTGCGCCTTCATCTTCCTTAAGGTTATCAATTATCCACCGATCGTTCCTTTCGGGATTTCTTCGGGTTAGGAATGCAGTAAAAGATATGTACAGAAAAATAAATTGAGTAAAGATGTCCCTTTCAGACTTCGATCTCTCGAACCATTGTATAATTAGGTCGTTATAAGAAGTAATAGTTTGTTCATCATGCTGCTGGTTGCTCATAGTTTGCCTCTTCCCAAAACTGCTTTTTAGTGCTATCCGGTGACAACGTTGGTACTACCCCATGTACGCAGAAAACGGGGTGGAACCTTTTTAATCTATTCTCTAATATAATTGACCACACTGATAAATATTTCCCCTGTTTGAGCGGCGTGTCGCCGCTTTCTTCGCAATAAATCAAGGAGACTAATTCTTCCTTCTAAAACAGCCATTAAATCTTGCCCGTCCATTAAAATAATTAAGCTGCGCCCTTTGTGCAAGTTTATGGCGCTCTCGGTAAATCCATTGATGGAAAGAAACAACCCCAAAGTATTATCGAGTTTATTTGCCACTTTTTCGCTAAACCAGGAGAGCGTTTCTCTATCAATCGGCTTACTCGTCCATTTTGCTTCAAAGAGATAATCGGTTTTCTCAAAGGTAAAAGCGCCGTCAATTTGTTCTCCCTGTATTCGGAAGGAGGGTCGAGAGTCCAAATCATACAGATTAAATAGTTCCGTAATGATCGTTTCCAATTTGTAACCACGTTTTTGTGCGTCTTTTTCAGCTATCAGTTCGTAAATAAGAGTTCTGAGTTCTTCGAGCTTCGTTTGAACACCCTTATCCTTTACAGCTTTTTCCTTTGCAATGCGTTGCCGCTCCTCGCTTGCCTTCTGCTCGTTTATTAACTCTTCATGGGTTACATAGAGACTATGCAGTGCCTTTATAGCAGTTTTTGCCTTTTTTGCTTTGTTCTGCCCATCCTCTAATCGTTCCAGATGACTGAAATCAGTGATCTTTACCACTTCAGCCATTAAAGTTATCAGGTCATCTTGGTATGCATTTTGATTTGACGCCATCAAGTTAATAAGATAGGAAACGACATCTCTTTTTGAATAGTTATTGAAGTCCAGCCGTTGTAGCAGTTGCGGATTGTTGAGGGTAATTCTTAAAAACCTCTCCAGGTCATTTTTATACCAATAAATATTGACCAATGCTTCTTCAAGAACATTGATTGCAGCGGATGAGATTGCCTTTGCCATATGTCAGGACCTAATGCTATAAAAAACAATTGCTCCAAGCTGAGCGTATTATAACAAAGTTCCTCTAAAAGGTACTAACAAGTACACTGCTTATAGTACTCATATCCGGTTCTCGTCCTAAAATGGGACTTCGCACAATTTATCAGGCTGTTGAAAAACTCAACTGATGAGTTTTTAAGGATGCGAACTTCCATGTTTTGCTGCTAAATACTTGCGAATATGTCTCGGATGAGGGAGATTTTTGATGTTTTTCTTCTTCAAAAAGCTCTGCAATATAGTTTTTCAACAGCCTGCTATGGTTTCTGACGTGGCAAAAGGGGTTAGTTGGTCCAGTCCCTGCTACAATAGACATCACACACACACAAAACGTGAACACTCCTTGTGGTTTGCGTGTTCACGTTTATCTGAAAAAGCAAAAGCTAGTTTGGATAAGTCCACCGATAGAAGCATGTATTGTGTTGCTAGCAACGGCTGAATGGTATCCGCAGCAACAACAACTCTCTGAACCAGTCGGAATGTTTTTGCTAATATAGCAGGTGACAATCCCCCTTTCACCCGCTAACATAAAACTATGCCAGTGATCGAGGCCTATCGCTCAAAATGTTACAATAAAATCCTGCCGTAGAGCACACAGGGGGTGAAATTATCCCCGCAAGGTTGGAGCTTCGCTCTACACCCCCTGCATTTTCAGGTACCGTTGTACATGAGGAGCATACAAATCAAAGAGCTTGCAAAATGGGA
>DASYZL010000013.1:0-47737 GCA_035946335.1 Patescibacteria group bacterium
AGAGATAAAACTGCCGGTTGCGGCGTAGGCGTATCTGAAGGCACAGGAGAACCAGTTGGCAACAGGGAGGGAACGGGGGTATCTGTTGTTCCAGGCGGAGGCGTTGGAACAGGCGTATCTGTTGTTGTTGGAGGGGTAGGAGAAGAAAGATACGCATTAACACCAAATTCCATTTTTGGAGAACCTGATTGTTGTGCACCTATGTCTGGATTAGAACCAAAGTCATCATTGAAATCCGGAAGCATAACACCTGCATGATACCCTGGACTGTTTGAAGCTAAATGATACATTCCCCCCGATCCATTCTGATCCCCTTCTCCGGTCACAAAAACAGGAATGCCGACAATTCCATGACTTTCCGCACCACTATAGGCACTTGGTCTACTTGTCATCAGATCATAGTCAATATCATTTTCATTTTGACTGGTTGTTCCCAATGCGAATGCACCGCTGTTTCCATGCCAAATATTATTTCTGGTTATCATATTTTTTGGTGGAGCATTCCCGTAATCAGACGGTCCAACATTTCCTCCATCTCCACCGTCTCTTTGCAACATTGTATTGTGGAAAAAATAAATTCTTCCTCCATCCATACTTGATGCGCTATCATTTCCTTCTTTTCCAAACGGACCGTGTTCTCCTGTCTTACCATACCCTCCGTTTTCGCGGGGACATTTTAGATCCCTATCAAAAATATTGCGGAATGTATATAAAGGGCCAACAGCAGTGACTGCGGTTGCGTTTCCTGTCCAGGTTTCATCAATATAATTTCCCCAAATGCGTACATTCATCACAGCACCCTCACTTTCAATTGCATCATCCATCATCATCTGCAAACTATTTCCGTAAATATCAGAATCTGAATTCGGAAACCCAGGTGGAGCATTTTGCGGTTGTCCTCCCATACCGTCGTTAAACGCATGGTTCAAAGATGAATAAATATCATTATAACGTATGACATGATTTCCTCCGATGTTTTCCAATGAAATCGCCTGAGGACCGTCAGGATGAAATGATTCATTATAAATGGTTCGCGACTCACACCAGTCATTTGTATTTGAGCTTGGGTCATGCATCTTATTCCGTTGTATTATCAAGCGCTGAATTGATGAGCTGCCCCTGGCAAAAACTGCCGAATCTTTCTCTTCACCAAACCCGTCCGAAAGGGTTTTACCCCAACCGCTGATATCGTTGTTTTCAATCACAACATCATGACCGCCTGATAGAACATTAATTCCGTTTACCCCCCCTACAATCGTTAACCCCCTGATAATGACGTAAGGAGCGGATACAGTGATTGCATCAGAGTTTGTCGGGGGTACGGTAATCGTTGTTCCTCCAGGTGCTGTAGTATAAAGAACATATCCTGTTGGGGTTCCACCCTGCGTGATTGCATACGTTGCATTGCCTGATGGAACAATAACTGTTCTCGCGACCGGAAATGTATCGCTCCATGTGGTCGCAGTAAGTGCTGTACTTGTCCCTGAAGCAAGTGTTAGTTGAATTTCATACGTAGTCCCAGACTGCAAAAGGACAATACTACCTCTGTATTCAGGTGATCTACCACCAATACTTCTTGTATCATACCAAAGCGGTAAAGCTTGTTTCCATGTTGTCGTCCCCTGCACTCGGTATTGCACATTACATTGATTTGATGGAGATCCATCCAGAGGACTCCAATACAATCCAATTGATTGAAAGGTCGTGACTGCAGTTGCCGTTGTTGTTCCAGCAGCCTTTATTCTTCCAATTTTCTGTTTCTGTTGCAAAAGAGAAATAGTAAGGAGAAAAGCAACAAGTAGCACTCCTAACGAAAGAAAAACAACGTGTGGTGAACGGATAGTAGACATATAGTGTTATATTTTACTTTACCATAGAAAAATGAAAGTAAGTTGCCAAATCATTGTTATTAACGATGCTTCAATCGATACAAGTATTTATCACGTTTTCAGGCAATTTGTATGTTTTTACCTGATCGCAGGAAAGTGGACCTTGTGATATAACCACAATAATCCATTTTCCTTCTACCTTAGCAGCGTACCAGGTATTACCACCCCTAATTTCTTTTGCTGAACTGACTTGTCCAGTTGCATATAACCCATGAAAAACAGTAGGATCCTGAATAAAAGTAATTCGCAGCTGATTAAGAGGTATCTTGCTTTTTTGGACAAGCGTTTGGCTAATGGCGTCTTCATCGTATTGAAGCATATTATTTCTCGAGAAATAATATGCTTCAATACCTAACACGATGAGGATAATGATCAGAAGAACTATGCCTAATTTTTTCTTCATATTTTCAATATTAGTGATTGCAATGTAAGGTTCAATAAAGCAAGGAATACTTGATCTCTTTTGATATGTTTTCTTTCAAGTTACCATCTCATCCTGATATGCTCCATTGCGTATTCCACTGTCCCCCCAACTTTTTTTCCCGGATTAAATATATTTTGCGGATCAAAGATTTGTTTCACTTCTTTAAAAAGGTCAATAATTTTCTTTCCATACATTTGCTCCAGAAATGGTGTACGGATAATACCATCGTTATGTTCTCCAGTTATTGACCCTCCATGTTCAATTACTAAACCGTATATCTCCTTTTCTAAAACAGGAATTGCACTTCTTACTTTTGCATCTGCAATGTCGGCAAGGGGAATAATATGAAAATTGCCATCCCCTATATGACCTGCCACTGTATAGATAAATCCGGGATATTGCTGAAAAAGCTTTGTCACTTTTGGGATAACTTCATTGATATATTTTGGTAGAATGACAAAGTCATCAACGAAAGGCGCTGTGTGTTTGTCGCGTATTTTATTCCTGAGTAAATTAAAACTTTCCCGTCTTACCAACCAGTATCTTTTTTCCTGATCGTCAATCGCAATACGTGTCTGCGGATGGAGCGGCTTTAATTTTTCCCGTAGTATTGTAATTTTTTGCTTCAACTCCTGAGGATCGTCGCTGGTAAAATCAACTTGCAGAATCAATTTGGGAAGTTTACCAGTGAACATTTCCAGAAAAGCAGGAAAAAATGCCAATCCCGATTGAATAAGCCCAACAATACCAAGTTTATGTGCGAATTCAGGAAAATATCGCAGCGCTAATTTTAACGTGTTGTCATCATATGACTCGAAACTCTCTGGTGATAACGGCATCACCGTATCGATAATTTGCTGTAAATGCGTCATATCATGGAGAAAGATAATTTCCATTTCCCGATGTTTACGTACAGGCACTAATTCTATGTCTGATTCAAGCAACAATCCTAAAGTCCCCTGCGAGCCAACCCATAGTTTAGTAATATCAAATAGTTTTTTCTCCCTATCCCACACATTCCATAAAAAATATCCTGCAGAATTTTTACTTACCTTAGGTTTTGCCTCCATAATCTCGCTATAATTTTTTTTGATAAGATAAAAAAGTTTTCCATAGATTTCTCCTTCAAAATCTTTCTCTTTCATTTTCTCTTCCAGTTCTTTCTCTGAAATTGCTTTAAACTCATGAATTTTCCCATCAGCAAGAACAACTTTTACGCGTTTAACATATTTCTCTGTTTTGCCATATTGTAATGATTTCTCTCCACCGGAATTGTTGTTTACAATGCCTCCCATCGCACATAACTCCCGACTTGCAGGATAGGAGGGGAAAATTAAATTAGACTTAAGTGTCTCCTTTTCAAAATCCCGGTAGAAAACCCCTGGCTGTGTTGTCGCAATATTTCCTTTGATAACCGGCGTATGATTAAAATATTTGCTGAATGCAACGACGACTGATGCAGTTAAGGGTCCACCACCCATATCTGTACCGGCAGAACGTCCAGTCAACGATAGCTGTGGACATTCTTTTTTGTGTTTTGCAACAAAACCAACAAGTCGCTGCACATCTTTTTCATCTCTTGGATAGATAACAACCTGCGGCCTTACTTCAAATAGGCTTGCGTCGTGAGAAAACGCAGCTAGCGTTACATCATCAACACATATATCACCAGAAATAATTTTCTTTAATTCTGAAAGAAGATTTTGATCCATTATTTTCTTGCAATTACTTTCTTTGTCGCTTTACAAATCGCCTGTACGCCCATATCATACTTTTCAATCAATTCCTGTGGTTTTCCTGATTCGGCAAAAGTGTTTTGCAATCCGATAAACTCCATTGGGGAAGGTATTGTTCTTGCGAGTACTTCTGCAACAAGTCCTCCCAGACCACCAGCTACCTGGTGATCCTCTACTGTAACAATAGCATTGGTCTGTTCAACTAATTCCAGTAAACCTTTTTCATCAAAGGGTCTTATTGTTGCGGCATTTGCAACTAACACAGAGATTCCTTCTGCTTCTAAATATTTGGCAGATAACAGTGCATAATACACCATATATCCCGTTGCAAGAATGGTTACTTCAGGATTTTCACTCGTCCAGAACGTTTGTAATTTGCCAAAATGAAATGGTGTTTCTCGTGTGGTAATGATTGGACTTTTATCGCGACTAAATCGCATGTACACAGGGCCCTCAACTTTTCCAGCATATATCGTTGCTTTTTCCGCTTCAACAGCATCACAAGGAACAAGAACGGCAATATCCGGGAGACAGCGCATGATCGCAATGTCTTCTGTTGCCTGATGCGTTGCACCATCCGGACCAGTCATAATACCGGAATGATGTCCTGCTATCTTCACGTTCGCCTGATTGTATACTATTGTTGTGCGGATAGTTTCCCAATTTTTCCCTGGAGAAAATGTTGCATATGACGCGATAAATGGAATTTTCCCGCTCACTGCGAGTCCTGCCGCAACAGCTGCCATATTTTGCTCCGCTACTCCCATTTCGAAAAATCTTTCCGGGAATTTTTCTGCAAATTTGTTCGTATGCGTTGATTCAGTAAGGTCGGCACATAAGGCAACCACATTGGGATTTTCTTCGCCGAGCTTCAGAAGACCTATCCCGTAACCTACCCGTGTCGCAACTTGTTCAATTCCGGTATTAAATACCTGTGGATTGAGATGGACGTGTGGATTTAGCATATTTTACCCCTCATGTTCGCTTTCAATTTTCCCCTGCAACGTACGCAGTTCTGCTAGTGCTTTTTTTGCTTGCTCCCCCTTCGGCGGTGCACCTTTTACATCCTGCAGATCAGGCGGAGAACCATGCCAGTATGGATTGTTTTCCATAAAATCGACCCCTTTTCCTGGAATTGTGTGACAGATTACAATGGTTGGTTTTGCGTGAACTGCTTTTGCCTCTTCGATAGTTTCAATAAAAGCACGAATATTATTACCATCCACTTCCAGCACTTCCCAGTTAAATGCTTCATACTTTGCTTTCATCGGCTCTTCTGGCATAACGTCTGTGACAAACCCATCAATCTGAATATTATTGTAATCGATAACATTTATCAGATTATCCAACTTTAATTTTCCTGCAAGCATAATTGCCTCCCACGTATTACCTTCCTGATGTTCACCATCTGAGGTGATACAGAAAATAGTGTGTTTTTTATTATCCAGTCGTGCTGCCAACGCCATACCAATTGCCTGCGATAACCCCTCACCTAAAGGCCCTGATGTTGTTTCAAGTCCAGGAAGCACACTCCTATGCGGATGTCCCTGCAAACGTGAGTTGATTTTTCGAAGCGTTTGCAATTCTTCCAAAGGAAAGTACCCTGCCATGGCCATTGCTGCGTACCTGACCGGACAAATATGGCCATTTGACAATATCAGCCTGTCCCTTTCATCCCAATCAGGATTTCTTGGATCATGACGTAGTATATAAAAATAAAATGCGGTAAAAATATCCGCCATACCAAGCGGCCCTGCAGAGTGGCCGGAACCGGCAGTCACAAGCATTTCAATAATTTGCTCACGCATTTTGACTGCGATTTCTTGAAGTTTAAGTAATTGTCTATCTGACAGCATCATGGTTATTTTTTATATACAAGAAACAAATCAGAAACATTTGATTCTAGCTTCCCTGTTAGTATCCCATCTCCTGTTTTTTCGAAAAAAACAAGTGCATTATCGTTAGCTAAAAATTCCTGACCATCCAGACCAAGCGATTGGGCTTTTTTCACTGTATTTTTATCACCGATTGCTCCGGAAAATGTATCAAAATCGATTCCGTCACTATCCCATGATACAATAATTGTGTCATTTCCGACATAAGGTAATCCTCCCAATACAACTTCCTGATTTCTCCCACCGCGTCCCTTTCCGCTGACATGTACTGTTGTCTCACCGCCTGATATAAGTAACTCACCTTTTTTTGTTTCATCAATGAGCTTCCTGCCAATTGTTTTTGCACCTCCTTCAACTCTGTCTGAAAAAATTCTTGGCAAAAAATCAAGCGATTTTGCTTTTTCGTTTATTGCCTTAATCGCTGTCATATTACTTACCATAATCAAATTACTTACATGAGCAAAGTATTTGTCTTCTTTCGGAGTTTCAATAAGGTCTTTTTCAGAAACAGAAGTTATATGATATTTCTGCAGAATAGCAATCGCGTCTTGCACTGTTTTTTCATCTTTTACTGTTGGGCCAGAGGCAATAACGCTTATATCATTTCCTGGAACGTCTGAAAAAAGCAAACTGACAATTGTTGCTGGATATAAATGCTTTGCAAAATTGCCACCTTTTACTAACGACAAATGCTTCCTGACAACATTTATCTCAGAAATAGCTGCACCGCTATTGAGAAGCTCCTTAAATGTGTGTATTACCGTCTTTAAATCGATTCTTGCCGGTGCTTCAAATATTGCAGATCCGCCACCGCAAACAACGACAAGCACCAAATCTTTTTCGCTGAGGTGATTAAGTTTTTGCAATACATTTTTAGTAAATGCAATATTTGTTTCTGATGGCAGAGGATGCGTTCCCAGTGTAAATCGAATATGATGAAACATCGTTTGCCGCACATTATCAATAACATAGCCGTCGGTCAGGTGTTCTCCTAGTATATTTTCCAGAATACTTGCAATACTTCCTGAACCCTTACCAATACCCACAAGAAAAATTCTTTCAAATTGTGTTAAATTGTACGTATTCTCTTGAATACGTAAGAACGTATTATGCAATACTACCTGTTTTTTAACCACCTGCTCTGGTTGAATTGCCCTCAGTCCTGCTTCAACAAGAGTTAATATTTTTTCCCGATCAGGAGTTGAGGCAAGCGAGGAAAAGTTTTTGATAAAACCCACTTCTCCAGTTTAACGTGGAATTATCCTTACGTCAATAAAACTAACAGCAGATATGAAGCCAGTAAAATTTTTGAACGGTTTCGATGTAATTTTTTCTTCCAATACTCTTCAGATTGTTGCTTTATATCCGTCCCATTTACTTTATCTTGACAAGGAATATTTGTCAATTATAATGATCGAATGGATTTACCTATACTGAAAAAAATAACGCACAATTTCCAGTTAGAAATGGAACAAGCATCGCAAGGGGAAAAAACAAGTTTTGCGTGGGTTGTGCATACCATTCCCCAATCCCCCATTATTAAAAATGGTGAGATATTTCAGGTAATCGGCATTGGTGGAACGGTTTTCCATAGTGCTCTCTTGCAAAAAAAGCAAAATAAATTATTGCTTTTTTCCTATCAGGAGGGAAAAGTACCGATATTTCACGATAAAAACATTTTTTTCACGTTTCTCCTGTCATTGTTGGATAAAAAAACAACTACGCTTGCATTGAATTTCGGCTTTCCATCTCTTCCGCATGTCATAAATGGTTATTTGGATGGAAGATTATTGCAGTCGACTAAAGAGCATGCCTTTACTGAACTCATCGGAGAACTTGTCGGAAAGCGTTTTACATCATTTGTAAAAGAAAAAACCAACAGATCCATTTCTGTTTCTTTGGCGAATGACACAATTTGTCTTTTATTATCTGGTCTGACGAAATATCCTTTACAAAATCTTGCTGCGGCAATTGTTGGAACCGGTCTTAACGCGGCAATTTTTCTTGATAACAAAACACTCATAAATCTCGAAGCTGGAGGATTTGATAAATTTCCTCTGAGCAGAACCGGGAAACAAGTTGATGAACATTCTCTTAAAAAAGGTATGTATCTCTTTGAGAAAGAAATTTCCGGCGCGTACTTGTATCAGCATTTTAATTTTCTGCTTTTCGAAAATAATATCAATCATCCCCCAATTGCGTCAACAAAAGAGCTGCATGACATTGCCATGCAAAGTAGAACTGATAAAGCAAGTGTTTTAGCAAAAAGCATATTTAAACGTTCTGCAACATTATCTGCAACAATACTTGCTGGAGTTGCCAATTTTCAAAAAAAGAATTTGGTGTTTGTTATGCAAGGAAGTCCGTTCTGGAAAGGATATTTATATAAAGAAACAGTTGCTGCGACGATCCAAATGCTTACCCCCTACACTGTAACGTTTGTCGATATTCCCCATTCTGATATTTTTGGTGCCGCAAAGTTAGTTGCTTAAGATTACGGAACGATGATAGTAACCTTATATAAAAGTATGTACAATGGACATGGTTTTACTCCTGAACACAAAGCTTCTGCTTGTCCGTCAAAAATCTGCTGATATTGAAGACCAACATAAAATCCTCCAAGCGGCAGGAGAATCAAAACAAATAAAGACATCACGACAGAAAATGGAGTAATTTCTGTAATTGTCGGGGGGAATGCAGGGAACAACTGTTTTTTTATAGAAAAAGCATGACACACGAACTATTTTACTGTCAAGACTTATAAACCCAATTTTTGGTATTGCATCACTTGCTGCTGCGCTGCATTATACAATCCTATCCCCCACCAACCTGTAATAATTATTGAAATAACAGTAAGAACAAGTGAAACTATTGCAACTTTCCGTAATGCTTTATCTTTTTTGCCGATATATTTGAAAAAATATACCAATCCAAATGGCGGAGCAAAGAGACAGATGATATATATCCAGATTATTCGCCCTATTGAAATTCGTTCATGTATAACTTTTCCGCAGTAGGGACAAAACGTACTATTTTCTGGTATTGCTCGTTTGCAAAACGGGCAAGAATATGGTGATTGCTGCGACACTGGTAGCGGATCTACTAACGGCACTTTCGGTGCGGTATTAGGATCCATAAGCTATCCACATCCTCCCTGCAATTGATAATCATGCTCTCCTAATACAACCCATCGTCCCCAGTAATCTTTCAAAAGCAATAATGGATTTTTTTGTACGTATGCATCAAAAGTTGGTCTTACTAATGCGCTCTCATTTTGCCAGAAAAGATCAGGAAATGATGAAACTTTCATGAAATATGCAAGTTGATAAAGCGGGTGCTGTTTATTTGTTAATGCAAATAATGCAAACCCTTCCGCCGAACCGATTTGTGTAACATCTTTATCATATACATTTTTTGCAATAATTGTACTTGCATCATCACTACAGGCATCCGGCATGGCACCAGCATAGCTATCATATACTGACTGTGTCGTAGTAATTTGTGCCTTTGTCAGATGTAAGTTCGGTTCAAAAATTTCACTTGGAGGTGATGGAAATGGTGGCAGAGTTACTACTATATTTTTCCCTTGTCGCATTTGCGCATAAAACATTTTGAGTGTCTCTTGGTACGCAGCTGAAACTGTTTCATAGGTTTGAATATTTTGGGCATTACTCAGGTTATACCGAAATACCAAACCAGTTCGATCCATAGCTAATACTTCTGTTGTTCCCCCAATGTACGATTGAAATAACGCATAAGCATCTGGTAACTGACTGGTAGGGTTTTGTAGTAAATAATTAAGTGTATTGATATCTTTTTGAAAAAAGAAGCGTACATCTTTTTCAGGCGAGAATAACTCTGTTGTATTTTGTATTCCGTTTGTCACAACACCCTCTCTGTATAATGAGAATTGCTTGTTCAACATAATAACTTTCGGCTCATCAGTCGGCAGGAAATCAGTTTTATTAACCTGTTTGTTAAGATGGTATAGATCTTCCCCCATGATATCCTGTGCACTTTGGGTATCAATCACAAACGTTTTTCTATTTTTTGTTGCAAAGACATACCCATTGTTTACGTCTCCATTAGCAACAACTGCAACAATACGCTCGTAGTTTTTATATTCCCCCCCTGCATATACCCCTGCTGAGTAGTATGTAACGGTAGTAGTGTTTGTTTGCAAAAGATGAAGATCTTGCGAAATCTTTGAAACTTTTCCCGAAAATAAATACGAAGGGGTCTGTTTTGATTTATGAAACGTTATGCTTTTCGAAAAAACAAGCAAAAAGCAGATCGCAGCGATAGTAACAGAACATAAAAGCAAGAGTAATACACGTTCCGGATGTCTTACCTGAAGGGGATATGGTATTACCTTTTGCTTTACAACAGGTGTTCGCTTGCTTTGCTTCGCTTTTTTGGATGTTTTCTTCATGAGCGTAGAGGAGAAACTTCAGGACCTGTTTTCGTATCGCTTACTTCCCACCCCAAACTTCTGATTTTCTCCCGCATTTCATCTGATGCAGCAAAGTCTCCTATTTTTCTAAGTCCTTCTCGTTCTTTTACTAAATTCAGAATGCTTTGCGGAATTTCCAACGCTTCTTGCTTTACAGCTGTTGCGAAAAGATTAAGTCCTAATACAGTGTCCATTTTTGATAATGATGCTGCTCTTGCGGGAAGTGCTTCGTCGCTTCTAATCAACTCCCAAACAGTCGCTAGTGCTTTTGGTATATTAAGATCATCATTAATATTATCTGTAAATTGCTGTTCAAATTGTTTTGCACCCCCTGAAGAACTAGTGAATGTTGCAATTTCTTTCACTAATCTATCATATGCATTTCCCGCTGCTTCCAAACTTTCCCAAGTGAAATTCATTTCTTGCCGATAATGAGTCTGCAAATACAAATAGCGAAGATGCATTGGATTAAATCCTTTTTTCACAACATCTTGTACGGTAAAGAAATTTCCTAAACTTTTACTCATCTTTTCTCCTTCAACAACTAAAAAGTTATGGTGTACCCAATATCTGACAAATTGCTTACCTGTTGCTGCTTCTGACTGAGCAATTTCATTTGTGTGGTGAACATTGATGTGATCAATTCCGCCGGTATGAATATCCAACGTCGCCCCAAGTGTCTTCATCGACATGGCAGAACATTCAATATGCCATCCCGGAAATCCAATTCCCCATGGACTCTCCCATTCCATTTGGCGCTTTTCATTTTTCGGAGAAAATTTCCATAATGCAAAATCTTCTGGATGTTTTTTACCTGCCACAATATCTACTCGCGCGCCCGCTTTTAAAGCTTGCGGATTTTGGCGAGACAACTGATAGTAATTCTTAAACTTTGTTGTATCAAAGTACACACCATCATCAATACGATATGTATACCCTTTTTCTTCAAGAATTTTTATTAGTGCTATTTGGTCTGCGATATAATCTGTTGCGTGCATAACATAGTCGGGACGTTTAATATTAAGTTCATCAATTGAGATCCAGAATTGCTTTTCAAATTTCTTGGCAATATTCCATACGCTCTTTCCATACTTACGTGCTCCTTTTTCCATTTTGTCTTCACCGGTATCGCTGTCGCTTACCAGATGACCAACATCAGTAATATTCATCACATGATCAACTTTGTATCCGTTATACTTTAAAACCCGTACTAACATATCATCACCCACATACCTGCGCATGTGTCCGATGTGTTGATAATCATAGACTGTTGGCCCACAGGAATACATGCTTACTGATGCATTGAGGTGAAGCGGTTGGAAATTTTCTATAGTTCTGGTGAGTGTATTGTAGAGACGAAGCATATTACCCTGTTGTTTTCCCAATTTCATGCGTGCTTGCTTTTGATGGACTATTACTAGGTGCTCCAACAGTTGACATGCTTCCTGCCTCAAAACTTCCAGGCGCAACCGGACCGCTTTGCTGTTGCCTGGCAAATTGTTCCTGCTTTACCTTTTCTTCCTGCGCACTTGCTTCCTCGCGTTGTTGCCTTTGTCGTGCCAGGCTAGTTGCAGCTTCTTCGGGGGTAACAATATCTTTTCCGTACACTTTATAGTGAAGTTCTTGCAGTTTTTTTAATTCCTCTTCTTTCTGTCTGATTTGTTCCTGATCTTCTGCTTCCAGTTTTGCTTTCATTTGCGCAAGCTGTTGCTGTTGTTGTAATTGCTGTTGCTGTGCCTGTTGTTGCTTCAGGAGTGCATTTGCATTATTGCTCCCCATTTTCTCAAATGGAAATCCTCCACCCAGATTATTAAGGTTATTAAAATTGGAAAAATTAGACGGCAACTTAGGAGGATTCTGCGTATTTTTTACAGACTGGAACAAGGGCTTTACACCAACCTGTTGGGCTCCAGCATTTGCCATCTGCTGAACCGTTTTTTTTCCTGCTTCAAATAATGTTCCACCAGTTGTATTGGAAATTCCATCTGCCATATGAAACAGTATAGCAAAGCATGCGTGGAAGATAAAGTCTTATTCGCTGATATATGGTAAATGATGTTTAAACTCTTGTGACCTGACATGCATCAACACTTTCTTTACAAGATTTTTTGGGAAACCTTTCGCCGCAATTGCCATAACTGGTAATTTTTTCTCGAGGGCATAGTAGAGAATCTTATCTGCATCATTGTATGAAAACCCTAATTCACCCGCATCTGTCTGATTTTCCCAAAGTCCGGCAGTAGGTGCTTTCTGAATAATCTTTTCAGGTATTTTCAAGGCTCTCCCCATTTCCCATACCTGTGTTTTGTATAAATTCCTGATTGGCTCAACGTCAGATGCTTCGTCGCCAAAACGGGTAAAGTATCCCAAATAATATTCGCTTTTATTTTCTGTCCCAATAACAAGTGCGTTATGACTCCTTGCAAAATCGTATAAAAAAATCATTCGCACTCGTGCCATAATGTTTCCTGTGCGTACCCTGACAGATGAGAAATCTTGCTCAAGTGAACGAAGTTCCATTTGGTTTTTTATAATACCATCGACACTTTTCTTAATATCAATAGTAAAAATATTTTTTTGAGGAATTGCCGCATTTAGTATTACTCTTTTTGCATCTCTTACATGTTCCTTTCCCATGCTACCATATGGCAAACTAAAGGCAAATACATTGCTACTTCCTAATCCTTTTGCTGCAAGGCCTAAAACAACTGCCGAATCGATCCCGCCTGATACGGCAACAACTGCCCTGAGAAATCTTGCTCCATGGACAGTAGTTGCAATCCACTTTGCGATTTCTGTAATTTTTTGTTGATAGTCAACATCAAACATAACTTGTTATCCAATTAACAAATTTAGGTATACAACTTATGCTTTTTAATGTAGTCTCCAACTGCATCCGGTACAAGCCCATGAATTGATTCTCCTTTCTTTATCTTTTCCCGAATTGCTGTTGAACTACTCCCCGTTGGCTCATAAGACTTATCTGAAAGCCATAAACAATTTTTGGGCAACTCTCCGGCAACTTGGTAACCAATTCTTGGAAAGATAAGAAATGGAAGTCTCATCGAAAGCTCCTCATACTTTCTCCATTTGTGTAATTTTTCTATCTGGTCTGAGCCGGCAATGAAGCAATAGGTATTTGTTGTTTTTTTCTGCAAATGACGAATAATATCAATCGTGTATGTTTTCCCACTCCGTTGCGAAACGACAAAACCAATATTGCTGACTTTTATTTTTGGCTTTTCAATAAGGAGTAACATGGAAAATCTGTCTTGTATTGATGCCACTGTTAGATTCCAATGGTGCTGATTATCCGGAACCATCCATACTTCATCAATTGATTTTACTGTTCGCAACACCTCGCGAGCAATATTCAGATGACCATTATGGACCGGGTCAAACCGTCCTCCGAAAAGCGCCACTTGCATGACATGATTGTAACAAGGATTTCTTATGAAGAAAAGAATAATTGCTTTTGATAAGGTGCACTATCTTACACAGTTAGTGCAAATCGTTCTCATGCGATTTCTGCTCCTCCTACAGCAGAAGGGATCATTGAATATTCTACGCTTTGGTTAAAACGATTAAATACGAAAACCCACTTACCTTATTGAACATCAAGAGGAAAATCCAAAAGATCTTCTACCTATAAACGGACTAAGATAATTTAAGACATCTCACTTCTTCCTTCAAGTGCCCGCTGTAGAGTTATTTCATCTGCATACTCAATATCTGACCCGACAGGCAATCCTCTCCCAATACGGGTTACTTTAAGATGGCTATTTTGGAAAGCGCGGAGTAATTTACTGATATACATTGCTGTTGCCTCACCTTCAAGTGTTGGATTGGTTGCGAGAATAATTTCTGATAGTTGTTGTGTTTTTGCTTTCTTTACAAGCGGCGCTATGTAAATTTCATCCGGACCGATATTATTGAGAGGATCAATCACGCCATGTAAAACATGATACATACCTTTGTATCTACCGTTCTTTTCCAGTGCCAATACATCAAGTGGTTGTTCAACAACGCAAAGGATCGATTTATCCCGCGATGCATCACTACACGTAGTGCATGGATTCTCTTCCGCAACTGTATAGCAAACTGAGCACATGACCGTTCCTTTTCGCAAATTTTCAATCGCCTGAGCAAACGCAGTCAACTCACTTTGTGGTATATGTAACAAATAAAATGCAAGCCGTTGTGCGGATTTTGGTCCGATGCCTGGCAATTTTTCAAATGACTCAATAGTATCTGCAACTGCTTTGGGAAGTTTCATATGAAAGAGATACGTGTTATTGATCCTTTATTGTATTTGCAATTTCTCTTGCAATCGATAGTATCTGTAGTTTTGTAAATTGCTTCTCCTTTGGTATATATACAGTATCGGTCACAAAAAAAGATTTTATTTTTGACTTTTCCATTTTTTCCGCTGCTTCTTCTGTAAATACCGCATGCGTCGCAAAAGCGTAAACATCTGTGATACCACGCTGCAACAATCGTTCAGCAGCTAAAAGCATTGTTTTCCCTGTAGCAATCATATCATCAATAAGAAGTGCTCTTTTTTTTCCTGTAACAACACCGTGTATTGCATCACCACTCAATTCCCCGCTGACCAGATTCCTATTCTTTTCCAGAGAAGCAATATCCATGTTATTCAGCAATTCTGAGAGTTTTTTAATCCGTGCGATGCCTCCCATATCCGGCGAAACCAGCACAGTATCTTTCCTATCCCATCCGTTGTGAATAATCTGCGCCGCAAAGAGCGGAAGTGCCGATACATGTGTCACGGGGATAGTAAATAAGGAAGGAATTTTAACAGAATGCATATCAAAACTAATAATGCGATTTGCTCCGATATGTTCAAGGATATTAATAATGACTTCCAGAGACACTGCTTCACCATCCTGAAAAACATGATCCTGCCGTTGATAACCGAAATATGGAATAATTGTTGTAACAAACTCAGCTCCACTTCTTTTTAGAGCATCTATGAGAAAAAATAATTCCATATAGTTACTATCAACCGGTGTACTTGCTGTTTGCAAAACAAAAACCTGCTCATCGACAACCGGTTCTGCTATACGAATTCTCCGCTCACCATCAGGAAAGATATGTGCATCAACTCGCCCTAACTGCATACCTAACTCGTCTGCAACGTGTTTTGCAAGAGGTATATTTGCGCTTCCGTTAAAGAATTTCATTTACTATCCTCCAAGTAGTCCTCCCAAACCACCACTCATTGAAGCTAATTTTTTCGCTGCGATTTCCTGCGATTTTTTTACCGCTTCATTGATTGCTTCCTTTACATTATCATCACTTTTGTCGTTACTTTGCAGAGAAATAATTTTTTGATCGCCTGAAATGATAACAACGACACCATGCTTCTCAACAGTAATTTGTTCTGCCTGTAATGCTTTTTGTATCTGCATTGCCTGATCACGCATTTTTTTCAAATCTCCCAATTGCTGAAATGGATTCATCATATCTGTCACCTCCCTTTTTATTTCTTTAATTCTACCACGACTTGCATATCTTTCCCAGTAAGTTCTCTCATTGCTTTTTCAAGTTGCAGGATGTTCTTTGTTTCAAGAATTTTTTCTTTATGAAATTTATAAGCTGTCTGTAAGCTTACTATTCCACCATCTACCTTTATCAAAGTGCAACTACGAAGTAAACCTGCTAGTGAATGATTGATGGGACGAATTTTGTAAATAACATTCTCCATTGTGTGCGCCAAGCTTATTTTATCTTCTGATAAATCTTCCTGTTTAATACCTGTTGTTTTCTTTACTTCATTTTTTTCTTGAGGTTTAAGAATCTGTTGAACTTTTAAGGATTTTTCTTTTTTAACCATGTCATCCATTGTCATTTTGCCGTTTTGTTTTAGGTTTTCAGATTGCATCGTTTGTGCAACATGTTGATACCAAGAAACCAGAGCTAGTTCCAAAGGCAGAGGTTGAATAATTGCATATTTCGTTTCCTGATAGGCTTTACTCAATAACGACGCCAATTCTCTGATTTCTTCCAGTGATAACACTTCTTCCGGCAGACGCATCTCGCTTGAAATACCTGCTTTTTCCAACAGCAGTCCATGGAGCGTCTCCATTACTGAATGGATAAAGTTTTTTATATCAATTCCTGCATCTGCTACGTTTTTTACTACTCCAAGTGTTTCACTCAGTGCCTGATGTGTATCCTCTTTAACAAGGCTATGAAAGAATCCAAATACATAGGTAATCATACTATGTGTTTTGTACATTTGTTCTATCTTCTCTTTCGTAATTTCCTTTCCTTGAGAAACGGCAACGATTTCTTCCAAATTTTTTGCCGCATCCCGAAACCCTCCATCTGCAACTCCTGCAATCTCCTGAAGTATCTCTTTCTCATCATGAGCTGTTTTAAATTTAATATCTTCCCCCTTGATAATTCTTTCCAGTGAATGAATAATTTCCTTTTCCGTTGCCCGTTGCAACCCGATATGAAAACATCGGGAAATAATGGTCCCCGGCACTTTTTGCGGCTCAGTAGTACAGAAGATAAACATAACGTGACCAGGCGGTTCTTCAATAGTTTTGAGGAGCGCATTAAAAGCTTCTGTCGTCAACATATGCACCTCATCAATAATGTATACTTTTTTCTTTGCATGACTGGGAGAAAGTTTGACTTTTTCGCGAAGATCACGAATCTCGTCAATTCCACGATTAGAAGCACCATCAATCTCCAGGATGTCAATGTGTGAACCATTTGTAATAGAAATGCAACTGTCACATGTATTACATGGCTCTACGCTACCAGCGTCTCTATTCTCGCAATTTACTACTTTCGCGATAATCCGCGCAGTCGAAGTTTTTCCCAATCCTTTTGGTCCGGTAAAGAGAAAAGCATGTGGAACTTCAGTTCCTGATAAAAGTGCAGTAAGGGTTTCACGTAATTTCACATTATCAAGATCAGCGATTTTTTGTGGGCGATACTTACGGTAGTAGGTCATAAAAAGGTGTATCAACTGTACAATGGAAGATAAATTTTTGCAAGTTACAATAACGACTTATAATTTATTTTGGCTGTTTGCGAAGAAATATCTGCAAATTACTTTCGTAACGTAACAAATGCACGAAGTGCATATATCTCCTACTCATGGTGAACACCAAGAAGGTGCATAAGACCATGTTCTATTAGTTCATTTATCCTGTCATCAACAAGCTTTTCCTGTACTGCTGCTTCGGTAATCACAACCGGATACGAAATAACAATGTCCCCAAGACGTAAAATATCTGTAGGCATAACGATCGGTTCGCCTTCTGTCAGAGAGAATGACAAAATATTGCGTGTCTTATCTTCGCCTTTATATTTCTTCGAAAGCTCCCGCATTTTTCGGTCGCCAACGATTGCGATTGATATTTCAACAGGACCTTGCACGCCTTGCGTTTTTAATACTTTTTCTACAGTTTGACGGACGCGTTTTCTTCCCACGCGATAACGGCTTTCAACATGCAATAAAACATTCACATAGGATGTTATCTGTTGCGTATTCATGCTGCTCGCGATAAAAGCCGCGCTCGTCTTTTATCTTGTGCTTTTTGTGCCCGCGCTGCAGACGGTTTAAGGTGAAATGCACGCCGTTTTGCTTCCTGGACGATACCGCTGTCTATTACTTTGCGACTGAATTTTTTGATAACAACGTCATCACTATCACCTGGTTGTTTTTTAACAATTAACATAAAGAAACACCCCCTTACGAAAATCCCATGAGATTTTCAGGTTTTATTATACCACAAATCGTATTTGAGGAAATTTATACCCGTATTCCCCACGGTCCACTGAGGTGAATATGCAAGTGATCAACAATTTGCGCTCTGCCGCCATTGATAACCAATCGGTAACCTTTATCCACCAAACCATTTTCCCGAATCATTCTTTGTGCTACCTTACGGGTATGTATCAGAAGTTCGTTGTCTTCGTCGGAGAGATCAAGAAAATCCGGAATATGTTTTTTTGGAATAATAAGCAGGTGCACCGGCTTTATAGGATGGGTATCGGGAAATACCATAACTTCATCATCCTCGTAGGTAAATTCTTTTGGCATTTCATGACGGGCAATTTTGCAGAAAATACAATTCATGAGTTACGTCATCGAACCGGGAAATCTATCTCCATAAAGACTCATATTGCTTTCACTACATTAATAATCTGCTTTAAGGTCAATTTCGTTGGCACCATGTTTGGATTTTTTGTTGTTCCATTGAGCAACATTTTTTTGGAAATATGCAAATACCATGTTGCATCCGGATCCATTTTTCTAAACTGTTCGGTAATAAGAGTGAAGTCAGGACTTGTTTTTTTTAGTATTCCAGCTCTTTCCGGCGCAGTTTTTATCCGGACAAACCCGCTTCTCGGATCTTTACGAATAACGATCGTGTAGCCTGTTTTCTGAGCGAGTTTTAATACCGTGTCATTCATTGTTTCAATGGCGATTGCTTTTCCGAAACGCGTTTCAAAAATTATTCCCTTTTCTTTAATTTCTTTCTCAGCCCATGCCCGATTTTCAAAATTATAGACTAACGCATCCAGACATTCCATACCAAATACAATGTAAAAATCGTCGTCACCTGGCTTTTGATACTTTAATCCCTCCAAAACGCCCAGCAGAGAAAATTCATAATGATCTGAGAATGGATTTTCCCAATAAACTTCCTGAAAATGGTCAATTGAGACGACAACATTGATAATACGTCCAATTGCATCCGCGCGAAGTAACCACTTCTCCCCACCTGTATGCTGCGTCTTAACAAAATCCCATGTCCTGCTTGCAGCACTCACTTGTAAATCGTTTGTTTGATGGTGATCAAGCGGTCCCATACCAGTATCAACATGTATAACCTCATCTTCACCAATTTTCTCAACCGCATGAGACAGCTCGTTATCCGGCAAAACAATGCTTGACTTTTTTATTCGCTCCCCAGCCGGAACAAGCATCACTTTTGCATTCTCCCAAGTGGGCAAAAAGCGTTTGATAATCCAGACAGACGTAATAGCATCCCAGTCAGGGGATGCATGGGTAACGATAATTTTCATAGAAGTATTATAGCATTTTTATATGTATATAATCTTTGTTTGTTATAAAGTACATCGTTCATAGAGTCCCTTCGGGATTCCGAAATGTACCGCAATTTATTCATAAAAAAATTGTTATGCTTACTAGAGCTGCTTGACAAATGCGGCAAAATCCCACAGTATAAATACATGGATTCGAATATCCCTTCTCCACTCACTCCTAAGTTACAGGAAGCATATGATAAAGTGATGGGTGTAAAACTGAATAATTCACAAACTCCTCCAGCACCATCGCAACCAACGTCACCAGTGAATCCCACAATTTCCCCCTCCCCACTCACTGCATCAGATCCTTTAGATGTGTCTTCTTCTCCTGCACAATCAACCGGGCAAATTGTTGTTGACACTGCTTCCGCTACAGCAACTGTTACTCCCGATAATTCTGTTGCAACAGAAGGATTCTCAGCGGATAAACAAAAGAAAAAAATTTCACCCGCTATCCTTATTGCAGGAGGCATTGCCCTTTTGATTATCTATACAATCGTATGCATTAAAGTAATGAATCTGCATGTAGCATACATTAATCCGTAATTATCCTTTAGAGAACAATAGTTATAGAAAACTATACAAGTCGTTGTAGTATTTCATCAAGAGAAAGTAGCTCTGCTTGTTGTTCTGTACGTTTCTTCCATTCTATCTTATCACCTGTCTTATTACTAATAACAAGCCGGACTGGAATACCAAGCAAATCTGCGTCGGCAAACTTTTCTCCTGCCGATATTTCCCTGTCGTCATATAAGACATCTATGTTGTTCTCCTGCAACATTCGATAAACTTTCTCTGCTTTCTCATTACTTTTTATTGAAATTATATGTACAGCAAATGGAGCAACCTGGAAAGGCCAGGAAATACCTTTGTCATCATGATACTTTTCAACAATTGTTGCCATCGTACGCGCTAACCCAATACCATAACAACCCATATAATAGGGTTGCTGTTTGCCGGTTTGATCAGTAAAGACCGCATCTTTCATCCGGCTGGAATAGTGGAATCCGAGTTGAAACACATTTCCGACTTCAATGCCACGCTTTACAAGTAACGGTTGGCCGTTTTCCGCAAGATCTCCCTCACGTGCCAAAGCAATATCTGCCTCGATATCCAGCTGATAATCCCGGTCAATGTTCACGTTAAGTAGATCCTGATGTTTTTTGTTATCCCCTGTATACATATTTTTGACAGTCCGAAGCGATATATCGCCAACAACCAAAATCTCCACACCATTTTTCCTTGCTTTCTCTTTTAACCCTACAGGAGAAATAAAACCCGGCTCACTGCCTATTACATGAAATTCTTCTACGGTGGCATGCCGTAAATGATACGCTTTTACCACGTGAGCAAGCTTTGTTTCGTTGACCGTAAAATCACCTCGAATAACTCCTAGAATATAACGACCTTTTTCATCTATTGCTAAAAAATCTTTCATTTGCTGCCATAGTGGTAAACCATGGAGCTTGACACCGTCTTCCATAGTATTACCACGAACTGCTTTCACTGATTGCATAGACTTTTCTGCTTCATCAAGATTTTTTGTATCATGCTGAAACTTTGCAACTTCTTCGTGCGCTGCGTAGCTAGCATTCTCAGTCATAAAAAATTTGCTTTCTCCGGCTTCTGATTCAACAACAAATTCGTGACAGTATTCACCACCGATATAGCCGTTATCTGACTCTACTATGAGAGTCTGTAAACCAAGACGATTAAAAATGCTGGCATAGGTGTTTTTCATATGCTCATACTCTTTTTTGAAGTCAATTTCATCCACATGAAATGAGTATGCATCCTTCATGACAAATTCGCGAAGCCGCAAAAGTCCCCCGCGCGGTCGCATTTCGTCACGAAATTTTGTAGAAAATTGGTATAAGTTGAATGGTAAATCTTTATAGCTGATTTGAAATTTTCTGACAACATCAACCAGCATTTCCTCAGCTGTTCCACCTAAAACAAATTCCATGTCATTCCTGTCTTTGATGGACATGAGTTCAAACCCAACAGATGTAGTACGATTTGTTTCTTGCCATAGGGACTTTGGGTGCAAAACAGGTGTTACCATTTCCTGCGCACCTGCGTTATCCATCGCTTCTTTGATAATTTTTTTAATCTTATCGTGTACGCGTATCCCAAGCGGAAGTAAATAGTATCGTCCTGCGGTACTTTCGCGGATGTAACCAGCTTGGTAAAGCAGCTTGTGGGAGACAAGCGTTGCATCCCGTGGCGTGTCTTTCATTGTTTTGCCGAAAAGGCGCGAGTATTTCATAAAAAATCTCATCACTGTCAACCAGAAAACTGATTAACAAGGACGAGACATCTCGTGGTACCACCCTGCTTTCCTTAAAACCTATTTAAGCTCAGTAAATTCGTGACGTGAAATGACGGACATGCTCTTCGCAGTCAGCTTCCGGGCGGGAAACCCGTTCATCGCTTTAGGAAAAGTATACAGAAAACATAGTTTATTTGTCAATGAGAAAAATATTAATGACGGAGCAACGAGAAACACTGCGCGTTATTACAAGAAGGTAAGCCATATAGGCCCACATCTTTCTTGAAGCATTATGCTTTCACTTTTTTTAAATCACCATGTAAAATTACCGGTTGCATAATAGCGATTTCGTATGCCCATCTAACTTTATCAAAATGTGGTATATTGTATAAGACAAATATTTTTCTCTTTAAAAAATACGCAATGCCGATTTCCATTATGGTTGAGGTGCCAATGTATCCGTTAATCCCATTTCGGGGATAGTTCAAAACAACGATCGCATCAGCAGCCGCAATCAGATCGAATGATTTTCGAATAATATCATGTGTAATACAATACTGTAAATTTTCTACCAAGTTGTCTACAAGTGCTGGCTTTTTCAGGTGCAATACTGTTTCAAATGGCAATTCTACTTTGTTTCCTGATTTTTCAAGCTGTTTTTTTGCTGCAATCATCTCTTTGGCAAAACTCATGCTGCCGGAAATCATAATATTCATAGAACGATTATACGTTGTGGATACAAAAATGCACAAGCTTCCTGACTTACTTTTACAAACAGGACAGATAATCCTCTTATTGATTAAGGTAGCAGTAAGGAGGAAAGCCCCCTGATCGGGGGCTTTCAAACAAGGTATACATAGACAAAGTAAATGGTTAAAAATATTTGTTAGTAATTCGGATGAGCGTTATTCCGAGAAGAAGAATTGACAGAGATACAAACAAATTCATAGTGAGCTATCAGATTAACTTTTCTTTATCAAACTTCCATAACAATCCCGTAAGAATCAAGTAATAAAGGACTGCTTAATCGACCTAAACCCACTTTCTACCATCTTGTAAAAGCAATTTACTTGCTTCCTCTGGTCCCCATTTTCCTTTCCTGTATTGGCAGAGAGGTATATTTAACCAGTGTCGCACAATAGTCTCAATAAATTCCCAGCTGCTTCGCAACTCATCGGAACGGTTAAAAAGTAGCTGGTCACTGAGAAAAATGTCGAGTAAAATTTTTTGATACGCATCCATTCCTGTTGTTCCAAATTGTTCCTGATATATAAAATGCATATCAACATCACCAAGGAGCAATTTTGGGCCAGGAACTTTTGCAATTAACTTGAGTCTTATACCTTCATCGGGCTGTATACGAAGACGCAAAATATTTCCCTCCTCTGGACAACCGATCTCTTTGAAAAGGATATGACAGGTTGGTTTAAAAGTAATTGCTACCTCAACAAGATTTTTTTGTAATGCTTTTCCTGCGCGAATGTAAAATGGTACGCCTGCAAAACGTGGTGTATTAATAAAGAGTTTTAGCGCAATAAATGTTTCAGTACGGGAATGTTGTATTACAGATTCTTCCTGTAGATAACCTTCATATTGTCCGCGTACAACAGCATTTTGCAGAGTATGCCGACTGATTGGCACAATTGCATGAATCGCTTGTGCCCGTGCATTTCTCACATCATCCTTTGTAAAACTTTTCGGCATTTCCATTGCGATATTTGCAAAAAGCTGTAAGAGATGATTTTGGCCAATGTCACGGAGTTCACCAACGCCATCAAAGAATTTTCCGCGTCTCCCAATGCCACCTTCTTCTGCAAATGTTATCTGCACATTATCAATAAAATCTTTATTCCAAATCGGTTCAAATATTCCATTAGCAAAACGAAACACTAAAATATTCTGTACCGTTTCTTTCCCAAGATAATGGTCAACGCGAAAAATTTGTTTTTCATCAAAAATGTCTGCAAGTTTCATGTCCAATGCTTTTGCTCCTTGCAAGTCTTTACCAAATGGTTTCTCAATAGCAATACGTGTCCATTGATTACTTCCCTGTCCGCATCCTTGAGATAGTTTAGATTTTTTGAGCATGGAAAGAATAATCTCATAGTTTTCTGGAGGCGTAGCAAGATAAAAAATGCGGACGAGATTCATTTTCAGGAGTGTATCAAGTGATTGTAGACGTTTTACTAACGCTTCATATCCCCATAGTTCATCGAAGGTTCCTTGTTGGTACAATAAATGTTTTGCAAATGCTTTCCATTCCTTTTTATGTTTCTCTTTTGAAAAAAAATCGACGAATTCTTCGTTAGTGAACGGACGCCGGGAGAATCCGATGATAAAAAAATTTTTAGGAAGCTGGTCGTTTTTATAAAGGGAAAACAATGCGGGGATAAGTTTTCTCTGCATCAAATCCCCTGTTGCACCAAAGACAACAAGGACAAAAGCATCATGCATCTTTTTTGATTCTAGCTCTTTTTATCCGGAAGAGAAAGCAGTTTTTACTTGAACTGCAGTGACTGCCCAGAAAGTGCGCGAGTTATATCATGTAAGGTAATCAGGGCAACAAGTATTAACAATACTATCATCCCTGCTGCATGAATGTATCCTTCAATTTTTGGAGAAACTTTCTTACGCGTTAAGCCTTCAATGAGAATAAAAAGTAACCTACCGCCATCCAGAGCTGGTATCGGAAGAATATTGAGCACTGCTAGATTAAGAGATAGTAGTGCAAGCAGCGACAATACTGCAAAAGGACCAACGTGAATAAATTGTCCAGTAAGTTGTGCTATGCCGACCGGTCCAGCCAAATCATTTGGCACAGTTCGTTCTACGGCAACTTGATTAATAGTTTGTCCCAATCCCTGTAAAATCTTCCAGCTATCAACTAATGTTTGTCTAAGTCCGATAAAGGGGGCTTCGTACAACGGATACTTTTTCAAGAAAACATTTGTACTAATGGCGATACCCATTGCTCCCTCATTTGAGGGATATTTTGTTCGAGGTATTATATGAATAATTTGTTGCTTCTCTTTTGATCTGAGCAGCAATAGTGTCAAAGACTGTCCAAGATGTTTCTTTGTATATAATGTTACTGTATCAGGATTTGTCACATTTTCATTATTAATCTTTATAATTTGATCTCCACTAATTAATCCTGCTTTTTCTGCAGGTGAATTTTTTGCAATACCAACAATCAATACCTTATTACCTGCTGTTGTAACGCCAACAAACGCAAACAAATACGTCAAAATAACAAGTGCAAGTAGAAAATTCATTACAACACCTGCAACGACGATACTTCCCCGCTGCCATACAGGACGGGCAAAAAATGCACATTTCAAGTCTTTTCCTTTTGCCTGTAAAGCTTTTTCATCAACAGTCCCTACTGATCCACCACCCGTTGCATCCTCACCAAATAGCTTAACGAATCCCCCAATTGGTAAAAGGTTGAGCGAGTAAATTGTTTCACCAATTTTCTTTCCAATAATCCGTGGTGGAAAACCAAACCCGAACTCTTCTACTTTCACTCCTAATTTTTTGGCAGCAAAATAGTGTCCTGCTTCATGAATCAGTACCAAGACAGACAATATAGCGATAAAAACAATAATAGTAAACAACATAAGAATCTGTATAATTGTATCGTGAACGCCGAAGACAGTAAAGAGAATTACATCTGTAAAAGTTCTTCTTCTTTTTTCTTTCCCATTACGTCAATATCTCCCATAATCTCATCAGTCACCCGTTGCACATCTTTTTCTAACCTTCGTAAAGTATCCTCAGAAAGGGATCCATCTTTTTTTAAATCATTCATTGCGTCTTGTCTTACTTGACGGATCATAATTTTTCCGTTTTCCAGTTTTTGCTTCATTAAATGAATCAATTCTTGCCGTCTTTCCTGCGATAAAGGCGGGATGGAAATACGGATAACTGGTGTGTCAACAACAGGGTTAAATCCCGTGTTTGCTTCATGAATGCCTTTTTGTATTTCGTGAATAATTGATTGGTCAAATGGCGTAATTGTCAATGTCTGCGGGTCTGTTGCGGAAATTGTTGCAAGCTCCATAACTTTTAATTTTGTTGAACCGCCATAGACTGAAACAAAAATATTTTCGACTAGGGAAGGTGTTGCCCTGCCGGTTCGAACACTCGCAAGATCCGTTTTGAGAACATCAAGGACTTTCTGCATTCTTTCTTTTGTGTCTTGCATAAGTGGATCCATAAAGGGAATAAAAAACTGATTTACAATGTGTCCCTGAAATCTATAGTATACTTTTACTTTAGGGAAAACCGCTCGAACCGCTTGACGACAATGTTTTCCCCTGTTTTTTGGATTGCCTCCTTAACCATTTGATCGATTGTCATTGAGCTGTTTTTAATGTACTCCTGTTGTAGAAGTTCTGCAACATCTTTTGGATTCATTGCTGCAACTTGCATGGCAACCTCATGGACGAGTTTTTTGAATTCATCAGTCCTAGCAACAAAGTCTGTTTCACACAAAACTTCCACGAGAGCACCAACTTTTCCGGTACTGTGGATATAGGCATCAATTACTCCTTCGTCTGTCTCCCTTTCGGCTTTTTTTGCTGCTTTTTCCTCTGCTTTTGACTTGACAAGCGATAATGCTTTTCCATAATCACCTTTTGCATCTTCTAATGCCTGACGGCAATCACTCACGGAAACACTGGTTTCTTCGCGAAGTTTTTTAAGAAGTGATAAATCGATGTTTGCCATTTTATATTTTCTCCTTTTCTACATCCTTCGTACTTGTTTTCTTTTTATGTGTCACCGTCTTCTTCTGACTCTGCACTACCTTGTTAACGTCGGCCGCTTCGCTCACAGACTTCTCTTTTGCTGGTTTTATTTCTTTTTTTTCTATGGATTTTGTTTCTGCTTTTTTACTTAACTTACCTTCAACCCATGCGTTCATAACAGCACCCACCAGCAATTTTATTGATCCCACAGCATCGTCATTTGCCGGAATCACATATTGAATTGGATCCGGATCTGCATTTGTATCCACAATACCCACTACCGGAATGTTCATCCTGTTGGCCTCCCTGACAGCTAAATTTTCCAGATGGGTGTCGACTACAAAAATAACACTCGGCATTGTTTTCATATCTGCAACACCGCTGTAAAAACTCTCCAGTTTTTGTTTTTCTTTTTCAAATAACCCCAACTCTTTTTTGGTATAATGCCTTCGCGCTTCGTCATTTTTAAGAAGTTCAGCTAAATCTTTCAAACGTTTAAAGTTCTTTTCAACAGCTTGATGATTTGTGAGCAAGCCACCTGTCCATCGTTTAGTGATAACAAATAAATCCGGGGACACACCTTCTTTTTGCGCATTTGCAATTGCTTCTTGTGCACGTTTTGTTTCTTCTTCAACAATCGGTTGAGCTTGACGCTTTGTCCCGACAACCAGAAGACTACCATTCTTTTCCCCAATGCTTTTGATGAATAAGAGTGCTTCATCAAGACCTTCTTTTGTTTTCGCAAGATCAATTATGTGAATTCCGTCTCGTGCCTCAAAAACAAATTCTCGTGCGCGTGGGTTTTGTCGTGTTACCTGGTGGCCAAAATGACAACCAGCTTCAAGCAGCTCTTCAAGTGTGATATTTTTCATAACCCTTTTTCCTCCATTCAGTCATGTTCTTTCGAACAGGATTATTTTCTGAATGTGTGTAGTAGGTGAATTATAGCAGAGAATTCGAGGAAAGACAAGAATTTTGCATTACTCCAAATGCTGATTCGAGTCCATATGCACTACATCCTGTGAGGACTACTGAGTATGCTGTGTTGTTAAAAGAAATAGGACTAAAGTACGGAGTGCTTAAATATCCAGGCCATGAGCCACGTATTGCCACTCCTATTTCTGCATCTTTATCCGAAATAAATGTGTCGCGCGTGCCAGTAAGATTTTTTCATCCGTATAGTGGCCTATTTTAATGCCTAATCTCTGTAGTATATCTCTATTCATAGAAGGGGATTAAGGAACTGGGTATTTACTCGCAAATTGAGCAACCTCTTTCTGAATTTTCAAGAGAACTTTATTCTTCACAATTTCTGTGTGGAAATTTTTTACATATTCTCTTCGTTCTTCTTTGACAGTAGGTAAATGATATTTCTTAGCTTCTTCAATTACTTGAACTATCCAAGCAGCAGTTTTTCTCATTTCTTTCTCCTTCATTCCACGTGTTGTTAATGCTGGCGTACCAAGTCTGATACCACTTGGATAAAATGGCGGAGCAGGATCTTTAGGAATTGTATTTTTATTTACTGTAATTCCAGCTACTCCTAATGCATCCTGGACAAAAACTCCTCCTCCTGGCCCTAATGTATCTACAAAATCTACAAGCATCATATGATTTTCTGTTCCATTTCCTACCAGTTTTGCTCCACCACGCTTAAGCTCATCTGCTAAAACTTTTGCATTAACAATGATTTGTTTACCGTATCGCTTAAAAGCTACTGTGCTTGCTTCTTTCAAAGCAACTGCAATAGCTGCTGTCTGGTGATCATGTGGTCCGCCTTGAGAGCCAGGGAAAATTGCTCTATCAATTTTTTTAGGTAATTCAGGATCTTTTTCTAGACCACGATTCGTTACCATAATTAACCCTCCTCGTGGCCCTCGTAAAGTTTTATGAGATGTACTTGTTACGATATGAGCAAATGGAACGGGGTTTGTATGAACTCCTGCAATAATCATACCAATAACATGTGCGATATCAGCTGCGTAATAAGCTCCTATACTATCAGCAATTTCTACAAATTTATCAAATTCATATTGATAGACATATGCAGTAGCTCCTGTCCAAATAAGTTTTGGTTTATGTTCTTTTGCTAATTTCCATACTTCATCCAAGTCAACTCTCCCATTTGCTTTTACATGATACGGAACACTCTTGTAATACTGTCCTGTTACAGATACATTCCATCCATGTGTTAAATGGCCACCGTCAGGGAGATTGAGTCCCATGATTGTGTCTCCTGGTTTGCAAACAGCTAAATAGACGCCAAGATTAGCAGGAGATCCTGAATAAGGTTGAACATTTGCATGTGGAACTCCAAACAGTTTCTTTAGGCGATCTTGTGCGAGAATTTCAATTTTATCAATATACTCATTCCCACCATAGTATCTTTTTTTAGGATATCCTTCTGAATACTTATTTGTAAGAATTGAACCCATTGCTTCTCGTACAGCAGAGGATGCATAGTTTTCTGAGGGAATCATTTCTAGTCCTTCCTTTTGACGCTTCTCTTCACCCTTAATGAGTTCGTATATCTGTGGATCTTTTTTTGCTAGGTTTTTCATTGAATACAAAACACTATAAAAAAAATACTGAAAAATAACAAGATATACATACTATTGCAAATAAGAACAAAGTACTATTGCTATGGCAACCAAATGCCAGGAGGCAAAATTGGTGAAACGGTTATCTTTTGAATGTTTTCTATTATGAGTCTTTGTCCACTACCTATTTCTTTTGGTTCACCATATAAATCTTCTGACATCAGTCTTGGGACAACCGAAAAGTCTTGACTTATTGATACACTTTGATATTCAAGAAAAATGTTACCAACACAGTGCAGTTCTCCATTCACAGGCTCTCTGAGAAATATATCTCCAAATGAAGTAACTTCACATGCTCCATTAGTTCCATACAAGCTAACCATACGCTTATCAAATCCTAACTGCTCTGACATTTTTTCTGTATCCAACAAATCTTTAAACGGTATATCCTCCCCTTGCATAACCTCAGCCACAGTAACTGTTTCTATTGGCGACTCGCGACGCTGTATTAATCTTCTCAGCGTACCAAGACACCCGGTATCAGATGGCTGAAAACGCCTTTCAGAAAATGTAACAGGTATTAATGCATTATATGTTTCCAATATGTATGGTGACTGATCATCTCTTTCTGCCATTTTTATACCTATTCTCCAACGTTAAAAATGTATATTTGATATTTTTATAAATCCCGGGTGTTTCTTCGATTACTTTTGTAAAATCTCCATATGCAGGAAAAAATGTATCACCCGCGACAGTTAAATCCACCAAAGTCACGTACAATCTATCTGCAATCGCGATTGCCTGCTGATAGATACTGCCTCCACCACCAATAATAACTTCATCTTGCTCTATTTCTTTTGCTTTTACTAATGCGTCATCAAATGAATAAGAGATAAGACAATTTTTTCTATTGAGTTGATATGTTGCATCAGATGTTACGATAATATAGGTTTTTCCTGGCAATTCTTTTCCGCTTTTTTCATAGTATCCCAAAAGTGATTCAAAGGTTTTTCGTCCCATGATAACGGTATGTCCCGAACATTTCTCTTTAAACCTAACCAAATCCGGAGTCAAATGCCAGGGAATTTTATTTTCCTTGCCAATAACTCTGTTTTTCGCCATTGCCACGACTATACTGATTTTTGGATCATTTAGTTTTTTCATAAAAACCTCCAGCAACAGTCAAATCCCCCTTGATAACCGTATGCGGGTTGTAATTTTCCATAGTAATGTATTCCGGTTTGAAATCATCAATCGTTGTAAAGTCATGATTGAACGTGATACTAGGAAACGGTCGTGGTTCGCGCTTCAATTGTTCTTTCACTTGTTCAATATGATTCTCATAAATATGCACATCTCCAAATGTGTGGATAAATTCACCTGGCTCATATCCGGTTACTTTTGCCAGAATCATTGTCAATAAGGCGTAACTTGCAATGTTAAATGGTACTCCTAAAAATAAATCTGCGCTTCGCTGGTATAATTGTAATGACAGTTTCCCGTCACGCTGACTTATTTGGTACATGTTGTGGCAAATAGGAAACCGGCTTGCATCTTCATACGTTGCCATGGTGTACAAATATTCAGGATTCCATGAAGTGACAATAAGATTTTTGGCATCCGGATCATCACATAGTTCCTGCACAATCCATTTTACCTGATCTATTGTTCGCGTTGTGCGTGTGGGCCATCGACGCCACAATTCTCCATAAATTTTTGGCAGATTTCCCCATTTTTTTGCAAAAGATTCATCCTCGTGAATCTTTTCAATAAATGCTTCCTTACTCATTATTTCCTGCTTTTTATGCTTTGCTTTATGACTATATATTTTATATGGGTAATCATCCCAAATATGTACATTATTATCAATTAAATACTTAATGTTTGATTGTCCCGACAGAAACCAATACAATTCATGGAGTACGCCTTTCCAGTAAACCTTTTTGGTTGTGAGAAGCGGGAATCCCTGTGACAAATCATATCGCGTTTGTCTGCCGAATAGACTATATAACACGACATTTGTTCCCCGGTCAATTTTTTTGACGCCGTTCTTCAGTGCATCTTCTAATAAACCGAGGTATTGCTGCTCAGAAAGGTTCTTCACAAAACTACCCTAGCAAAATTTTTCTCCTCTTGCAAGAGAATGTATACGCTGACCACATCGGTACCACTTGGAAATAGTGTTTTTGCGCAAACTCCAAAGGAGCCTAGTATTTGAGCGCTTGCGGACGGAGAATCACTGATATTTTTATACTTGCTTTTCTCTTTTTGTCGCTGCAACTCTGCCACCTTGCCATTGCCCGCGATATTGGTTTCCCTCTCCTAACACTTCTTCCACTTGCATATGGACAAAACGTGCCCCCATTTCTATGGTGACTATCACTGGCCCCTCATTTTTCAACCCGAATGTTAACTTGCCGGAATATCCTGGCGCAACATTACCAGTTCGAAGAAAAATACCGCTTCGAAATGTTGTCGTGCGAGGCTTAAAATTCGCTGTCAGAAAAACCGGCATATTGACCTTTTCAATCGTAGTGACAAGAAAATAATCACCAGGATTAACGACAATGATTCGTTTTTCTCCTTTTTTATACTCCTGAATTAGCTGTATGCCTGCTGTTTTGCGTTCTGTTTCGCCAAGAAATGCATTCCCTGAAATTCTGTATACTTCACCGAGACGTAAATCAAACCCTGCACCTTCGGGATTAGTCAGTTCCCTCTTCGACAAACCTTCTATAAGGTTTACTTCCTTAACAAGCTGAAGTAATTTTTTTGGGCTTAAAATCATAGCGTTTGTAAACGGGCAAAAATTTCATCGGTAATTTCTTGTGCTGGTCTATTTGCATTAATCCGGGTAAATACATCGGGAAACTTTTGTAGCAACATATCATATGAACGTTTGATATTTGGCAGTGTCTCCCTGTTATCATAAATCTCTTTATGTTTACCGCTTTGTTTAATCCGCTCCAATGCTTTCTCCACAGAGATATCGAGATAGAATGTTATATCTGGAGAGAGAAACTGATGATAAAAGGATAAAACGGAAAACGCTACTAAATAGTAGTCTGTTGCTCCTGCTTTGTCGGCAATTGCGTAGGCAACAGCAGACCAGAAATATCTGTCCATCACGACAATCATGCCTTTTGCCAACAATGCTTCAATTTTTTCCATATGCATAACCCTGTCAGCGTTGAAAAGATACTGCGACGCAACGGGATGTAATGTAATTTGTCCTGTTAAAATTTTCTCTCTGATAAATTGCCCGATAACCATATCTGTAGGCTCTTTGGTATACGCCGCATTCATGTTATTTTTATTGAGACGCTTGACAAGTTCTTTTGCCTGAGTTGTTTTACCTGAACCGTCAATGCCCTCAATAACAATCAGTTTTCCGGGATAGGCATTTTTACGTAACTCAAGATTAAAAGAGATTGGATATATCATTATTCCTTCTCCTGATGGATCCTGCTTTCCTCGGGTGCACTTTGGAATTTATATTTTGCATCTTTCCTCTTGACGTAAGGCGTTTGCGCAGAACTTGTCAATTCTTCAAAAGTCATCGCGCATATTCGCATACCAGGCATTAAACTGATTGCCATTCTTCCTAGATTTCCCAGTTCCAGCACTGGTTTTCCGTCCCAACCCGCATCGAAGATAGACGCGGTTGAATGTACAACAAGGCCTAATCTCCCCAAAGAACTTCTTCCTTCGAGCCGTCCCATCAAGTCAGGTGGAATTTTTACTGTCTCCAATGTCACTGCCAATACAAAGTCTCCTGGTTGCATAATAAAACTTTCGTTTTTCTTAACGGTAATAACTTTAGTAATTTCATTACTGAAATCTTTTTTTAAGGGATCAATGAATGGAAAACGTGAGTGGTCAAATACTCTAAAGACATTTCCAAGTCGTAAATCTATCGAACAGGTACCAAGATGAGTTGCGATATCAGGTTGAGGGATTATAACGATTCGTTTATCGCTAAGTGCTTTTGCTATATCTCTATCGGAAAGAATCATGTATGAAGTGTACCACTGAACTTACTTTTTGGAAAGTGTATTAAACTTTTTCTCTATCGGAACCTAATCGGTCATTGAGAAAAGAGCACTTTTCGACATTCTGCAATGAGATATAAAGACCCAGTGACAATAATCAAATCGTCTTTTGTGGCTATTTGTCTTGCCTTTCGTAATCCTCCTGCGACTGAAGTAGTTATGAAAAGTGGTTTTTTATAAAAAAGTGATTGTATTGACAAAGCGACTGTCCCGGATTTTTCCGTTGAATTTTTTTTCAGGTCCAGTGCTACATGGTATTCTGTAATAATTATTGCATCCGCATGAGGCAAAATAAGCCGGAGGATAGGTATAATACGCCTATCCTCCTTAAATGCAAGAAGAAAGATTTTCCGTTGAGTCGGATACAGTTTTTTTAATGATGAGATGAATGCGTACATTTTTGCCCGGTTATGTGCTCCATCTAAAATGGTATTATTGATTTTTTCAAACCGTCCGGGGAAAAATGCTGTCTGCAGTCCGTTACGGATTGATTCCTCCGAAACTGAAAACCCGAATTTTCTTAGCTGAAAAACGGTTTCTATGGCAAGGCTTGCATTTGTTGCCTGATATGCTCCAACAAGTGAACAACGCACGTTTTTTAGAATCATGTGTGGATTAACAAAAGTAAACACGTCCCCCTTTCCACTCATTTTCTCCAGCGAAGAGGAAAAATCTCTCCCAAGGAGAAAAAGCTGCGAACCAGCCTGCTGACATGCTCTCTGAAAAATGTCTTGTACTGATTTTTGTGTAATGCCGCTAATGACAATAAGATGTTTTCCGTCTTCCTTTCTTTTAATTGCACTTGCTCCTTCAACAGCAATTTCCTCAACAGTATCACCAAGGATCTCAATATGGTCTAACGACGTATTTGTGTAAACAAACACATTTGGATCGAGAACTTGCGTACCATCATATTTCCCTTCAAATCCAACTTCAATAATAGCAATGTCGGGTTGCTCTTTCGCAAAACACAGAAAGCATAGCGTTAACAATGCTTCGTAGTATGACGGCGGTCCAAATTGTGTTTGTTGCATATGCTCAATTGCCTTGATCATCTCATTAAGAAGTGCAATAAATGTCCTGTCGTCTATTGGTGTCAGTTGTTTTTTCTCATTGGTCAGTTGCATCCTATCGGTGAGTTTTCCCAGGTGCGGTGAAACCGTCATTCCTACCTTATATCCTGCTGTTGCTAGTATATGTGCGATGAGATATGCAGTTGAGCCTTTTCCAGACGTACCACTGACAACAACAGAAGGAAATTTTTTCTGCGGATTATCAAGAAGATTCAGTAAATAACCCATGCGCCTTAGCGGATCATGGTAAAAATCCGGCGCACCATAAATGCGTTGAATATACGAAGGACGAATGAGATTTTCCAAATACGCTCGTGCCTTACTATAAGTAGATATTTTCATAAAAGAGTTTCTATAGTAGCATATTTCTTGATTTTATCTCTAAAACTCTTGTTAAGATTGTCAGAATCCTGACTTTTTATTGACAAAGTACTTGTATTCTTCATAAGGAGTGATATACTTTCTATGGACGCTGAGGCGTTTTTTCTTTTTTCAACTATGAAACATACCTGTGATGCATTTGTCGCTTCGTGTATTGACTTTAGATTTCAGAAATATATCCGTGAATGGCTGGACGTTCATCTCAAAGATAAAACCTTTGATTATGTCGGATTTGCAGGCGGCGCAAAAGACATTGAAACAATTCTCAAACAGCTCGCTATTTCAGTACGATTACATAACATAAAAAGGGTCATTCTTATGAATCATGAAGAGTGTGGTGCATACGGAAATGAAAGCACACCGGAAAATCACGCACGAGACTTGCGAAAAGCAAAAAAGGAAATCCTTGTGCTCTATCCCACTCTGTCAGTTTCTTTATACTATCTACATCTGGATGGAGAATTTGAAGAAATACGACTATCCTCACAAACTTCACCCAAACAATACCTATTCGCCCATCACCATTAATCCCTACTTATCCTAATGCCCCTGTCATCTCTTATGCCTAATCTTGAAGCTCTTTTCCCCTCTTTCCATTCAGCTTAATTGTCAGCTTTTTTGGTTGAGATTGAGGAGCTTTAGCCAACGTAATACGTACCATGCCATTTTCGTAGCTTGCTTGTGGTTCTGCTTTCATGTCAATGTCACCGGGAATAGTAATTCTATAAGAAAATGTCTGATGTACATTTCTGTAGATTTTTCTTTTCTTCATTTTTTCTTCTTCCCGTGCTTGTCCACGAATCCATACCACTCCTTTATCAAAAGTTACTTCAATATCCTCAGGTTTAACGCCCGGCAGCGCTGCATCAACATGCATATGCTTATCGTCTTCGGAGATAGAGAAATCGTTACCTGCTGACACATCAGGAAAAGAAAAAAAGTCATCCATATCAGCAAAGATCGATGGAGAACGCAGCGGAGTAAAATCGAAATATGATCGCGGTGTAATACTTACCATTATATATCACCTCCTTTCATAGTAAGGGAATAGTAACTTACATTTATGGCAAAGAAGATATAAGTACGTAAGAAATAGGTAGCAACAATGACGAGTAAAACTATCTAGATATTTACAAATGTTTCTTTTCCGTGTTATCGTTAAGACATAGTGTAAGATATGAGTAAAAATCACCCTGCTGCAACCCAAATACCAGAGCCACCGCTCTCCCAATTTCTCTTTGCTGATACAAGACTCGCAATTATTTGGCTACTCCTGAGAGTGTATATTGGCTGGCAATGGCTACTCGCAGGATATGAAAAGGCAACAAGCCCCCTCTGGACTGGAGCAAAAGCAGGAATTGCTTTACAGGGATTTCTTATGGGAGCAATAAACAAAAGTACAGGTCAACATCCTGACGTACAAGAATGGTACAAGATGTTTATCCAAGGATTTGTCCTTCCTCATACCGTCCTTTTTTCCTATATCGTTTCTTATGGAGAAATACTTGTTGGCTCTGCTCTTATTCTTGGCATATTTACCGGTATAGCTGCATTCTTTGGAGGATTTATGAACATGAATTACCTCTTTGCAGGAACAGTGAGCACCAATCCTCTTATGTTTCTTATTGAATTATTTCTCATCCTTGCATGGAGAGTTGCAGGGTGGTACGGGTTGGATAGATTTGTACTGCCACTGCTTGGGGCTCCCTGGAAACCAGGAAAATTGTTTCATTAGCTACTATTTTTCTTTTATCAATCTCCCCACGGCGGAAGATTATGTTCACTTAATAGTGTTTTGGATCATTTTGAAGTACAGTACTTTTATATAATCGAGCGCAATTATATAAACTAAAGTCATGACAAAAATAATGAGCAAAGAAGACAACGGCAATGCTGTTAATGAAAAGAGTTTTGCGATTGGAGGAATATATAGCATGACAACGGATAAAAGCATGAAGAAAACAATCAAACTGAGTATAATAGGTGATGGTTTTTTACCTTGCCACATATGACCTTTGTTTCGTACTGACAGGATGATAATAAGTTGTGTTAAGTTAAAAAAGAGGAAAAGACTTGTTTCTGTCAAATTAGTCGTTTTAAAGCCAATCATCGTAAAGTAGATGAAATTGTAAACCATGCTAAATGCTCCAAGAATGAGAGAAAGAAACATGAGCGAGTGTATATTATATTTTTGTGGATTTTTTACTTCATTTAAATCTACACTATCTGAATAAACACTGATGAGAGGAAGATCTTGCATCAAGTTACCGATAAGAAGTTGTATGGGTAAAATGGGTAGATTAAACGAAATAAGATATAAAACAGCAAGAGAGAAGAAAGATCCAAAATTACTTACCATAGTATGTTTAATGTATTTATTAATGTTGATAAATATCCCCCTTCCATAATGTATGCCATTAACAATCACTTCCAGATCTTTATTCAAAAGGATAATATCTGCACTGTCTTTTGCGACATCGGTAGCGTTATTGACTGCAATGGCCACGTCGGCTAGTTTTAGGGATGGAGCATCATTGATCCCGTCTCCCTGATATCCCACAACATGATTTTCCTTGAGATATTTGATAATAAGATATTTTTGATCGGGTGTTACTCGCGCAAAAATATTGCAGACCTCAACAGTTTTCCTAAACTCTGCTTCTGACATTTTTGCTAGCTCAGAACCTCCATACACTTTTCCATGTTCTCTAAGGAGTCCGATTTGCCTCCCTACATAATCCGCAACTTCAACACTATCTCCTGTTAAAACCTTAATTGCAACACCAAGCTTCTCTGCCAATTCTATGGTATGTTTTGCTGTTTGCCGCAGCGGGTCAATGAGTTGAACATATCCCAGAAATTCTAAATTACCCTCATGCTTCAAAATGTCAAAATCTTCTTTGTAAGTAATTTTTTTGTAAGCAATACCCAGGTGTCGAATGCCCTGTTTTCCATCTTCTTCAATTGCATGTAAATACTCAGTTTTCTCCTTGCATGTAGAAATGCTTAGAAGCGTTTCTACTGAACCAATTTCAATGAGATAATGGACTTTTTCTTTTGTGTCTTCAAGTATCACCCATCTTCTCCTTGCTTCCGGATCGAAAGGGAGATCATCTATCTGCTTCCACCTTTGAGCGTGCTCCTGTACTGCTTTTGGCACATAAGAAAGGAAGGCTAAATCATAGGAGTTTTGAAATTTTTTCCTCTTTGTTCCTAAATCCTCTATCGAGGCATAAGCAAACTGCTGCAAAAGATCTAGATTATCTGTTATCACCTGGTGTACACTCAGTTTGTTTTCTGTCAACGTACCTGTCTTATCCGTACATAACAAATTCACATTCCCTAAGTCTTCTATTGAAGACAGCCGCTTCACGATGACGTTTTTTTTTGCAAGCCTCAATGCTCCTTCAGAAAGGGTAACTGTTGCGATCACAGGAAGAGCTTCAGGAATAACAGTAATTGATAAAGCGATAATAAATAAAAGAAGATCTGTTATGTGCGAGAAATCGTGTGTAATAAGTAGTTTTGCCCCAAAGATAAGCGCAAGAGTAAGAAAGATAATCCGCATTAAAAAACTGCTGAAAGATTGGAGCTGTTTCTCGTATTGTGTTATCTTTTTCGTCGTCTGGGAAAGTGTCGCAATTTGCCCAAGTTCTGTTCCATTCCCAACTGCATAAATAACACCCTTTGCATCACCTTTTTCAACAATGCTACCTGCAAACACAAGAGCTACATCATTCGTTGCAATTGCCTGTTTCGTGACGGGAACTGATTCACCGGTTAATTGTGATTCGTTAACAGAGAAATCATCTGCATGAAGCAACTTTATATCTGCTGGAACTATGTCACCTTCTCTAAGCAATATAATATCTCCAATCGTGAGTAACTTCTCATCAACAAGTTCTGTTTTACCATCTCTCACCACTAAACTCTGCTTACTGATTAACTTTGCGAGCTTTTCTATTGCTTTTTCTGATCGATACTCCTGAACAAAACCAAGTAAAGCATTAAAAAACAGAACTATTGTTATAACAATCCCATCTGATACATCCCGAAGGAAAAATGATAATAATGCAGCTAAACCTAATAGATACACGAGTGAACTGGTGAACTGCTTTACAAATATCTTAAATACGGTATTTTTATCCTTTTTGAGTGTATTTTCACCATATTGTTGCAACCGCTTCTGCACTTCTTCTGAAGATAATCCTTGCTCTGAGGTTGTGAGCCTATGAAATACTTCCTGAATGGTAAGCTGAGCAACTTCTGTCTTTTCCATATCTTCCAATCCAGCTGCTAGCTAAAAAACGAAGAAACTATTGTAGCTACAGCGGTACATGCCATAACGCCAGTTGTAATCCACCCGAGTGCAGTAACAATCCTATTGTTTTTATGTTTTCCCATGATCTTTTTACTACTACTCATTTGTACAATCAGAAAAAGAATAATAGGAGCAATGAGCCCATTAAGCACAGCAGAATAAATCAATGCTTTAATTGGGTCGAGCCCGATAAAGTTAATTGCAAGTCCAATCACCATAGCGATAATAATAATGCCATAAAATGCGTATGCATCTTTTAATTTATGCGAGAGGCTTGTTTTCCATCCAAAGCTCTCTGACAAAGCATACGAGGCGGAACCTGCTAAGACTGGAACCGCTAAAAGACCTGCACCAATAATGCCAATTGCGAAGAGTAAATAGGCGTATTGACCAGCAATAGGCCTGAGTGCCAAGGCTGCATCTGAAGCAGTATTAATGTTTGTAATGCCATGAGTAAAAAGAGTGAATGCGGTTGCAACAATGATAAAAAACATAACAAGATTGGAAACAAACATGCCGCTCCAAGTATCGATTCGCATTTTGTGGATTTCTTCTTTCGCAGTCAGCTCTGTTTTACTTGCATCAATATGTGCCTGTATTCCTTTACGTCTTGCTAATTTCTCTTCAACCTCCTGTGACGTCTGCCAGAAAAACAAGTACGGGGAAATCGTTGTTCCTAAAATAGCGGTGATAAGAAAAATTGACGCTTTTGAAAAAGTAAATGAAGGCAAAATAGCATTAATTGCAACTTGATGCCAGTTAATTCCGTTAATACTGAATGCAGAAAAAACATACGCGAAAAGAACGAGCGCCAACCATTTAAGATATTTTGCATAAACTTTATATGTTGTATAAATTTGTAAACCGGTTATCAGTAATGTAAAAGTTATTATCAAAAAAACAAAGTTAAGATTTGGCATGATCAGTTGTACACCCTTTGCCATTGCGCCAATATCCGCTCCTAAATTCAGTATATTTGCTCCCAGAAGAAGAAATGCACACGTGAGCAAAACCCACCTCGGATAATTTCTTCGAATATTTGCTGCAAGCCCCCGGTCAGTCACAATGCCAATGCGGGCACACATCTCTTGAACAATCGCCATAAGTGGGAATGAGAACGCAGCAAGCCACAACAACTGAAGTCCAGTTTGCGCTCCTTGCTGAGAGTATGTTGCAATGCCTGACGGATCATCATCTGCTGCACCTGTTGTGAGACCAGGACCAAGTGTATTCCAATAAGTAGCGCAAAACTTTATTGTTTTCCCGTTTTCAAAAGATTCAGCAAATGAGGTGGAAACAGCAACAGTCTTGTCAAGTGCAATAGCTGGAGCCTCTACTATTTTCTCAATTTTATCGTCCATGCTATAATTAAATAAAGTTTTACAAGAAATAGCAACCGCTTTCGCTGCTCATATCTCCAAAGCCTCAATTCTTTTCTCCGTTTTTACCCTTATGTAGGGTATGTTTTGTAATTCCAGAAACGCTTTCTAGTGAACACCTATCTGTCGTAAGAATATATATTGTGTTGCCAACAATATAAAGCATAAGTTCATTGAACATATGCCGCATATTGTTATATACGTAGATCCTTCGCAAACACGTTAATATAATCTGATAGAAAGAATCGCGTAGCGATATCCTGGATTGGGACTCACTATAGCTACCTTATGAGATTTCGGAGGACGTTTCAGCAACTACAGCTTATTCCTTAGTAAACTCTTTTTCTAATTTCTTATCAAAGGTTCCAAATAAATCTACTTTTTGAAATTTAGCAAAATACAGATTATAACAATCTTCCAAGTCTAGACTTGTTTCGTTGAACAAAATAAGACTATTAAGTAATATTTCTCTTTCTTGTAATGCAATAAAAGTAAGCTTCAATATCTTTTGTAATACATTTACAATTTCTGATTTTTCTTTTTGATAGTAAGAACTGAGTACCCAAAAAATTTCAAAAAACACTATCGTAGAAGTTAAAAGGTTTTCTTCTCCTTCTGATGCTTTAAGGAAAAGTTTCTCTACTAAACTATGCTGTTCTGAAATATCATTGAGAAGAAAACGAAGAAAATAGTTTGTATCAATAAAGATCATACCTTTTTGTTTTGAAAATGTTGCGCTTTTGCTTCTTGGATTATCAAGTCAACATCTTTTCCTTTCCACTTATCAGGAATAGATAAGGAGCCTGCAAGTTCTGTAATTAATTGTTTTATCGGCGTTACTACAATTCTACCGTTTTCTTCGGAAACAGTAACTTTATCCCCACTGACTAAACCTACTTTTCTGGCTATAATCATAGGAATAGTAAGTTGCATTTTACTAGTAACAGTTGCGCTTTGATTCATACAAGGATATTATCTATTAATAATACAAAAATGTCAAGTCCTTACTTATAATGATTTTTCCTTGCAACATTTCACTCATAAGTAGCCGGAGAGTCGAATTATTGTAGCTTCAAAAGTTGGAAAAATTTTTAGGAGCTATTGCTAACTTAGTTTTGTTATGGACACCGATAGAATCGGACCATCCACTTCCACATTATCGGAAACATACTATCGGTTATAATATAATGAGTTATTATTAAACTACCGCTTCTTACCAAAAAGTTAGCGACCTTTTAGCACAAGCAAAGGCTCTAAAATTTGCGGTTGTGCATAAAGCCATCTCTTAACGAACAGTGGCAAGTAAAAGCAGAGACACTTCTTCAAAAGGTAAACAAGATTGGTAAAATCTCTCGGAAGTATGGAAGACAATTTTAAGAAGATCCGTTTTCCAGACTTATGATTTTAGAATAAACTATGTTTTACTTGAGCAATTGAACATCCAATGTATGCCAAATTTATCAATACATGAGCCAAAATAAGCTCCCCAAAACATGTCTTGCAATGTCATTTCCACTTTCCCACCTTCGGAAAGTGCATTAAAATACTTATTGGCTTCTGCGCGTGTATCCAGATCCAAGCAAATTTGAACATTATTTCCTTTAACTAACTTAAATCCCATTGATTCAGGAGCATCTGTTCCCATAAGAAGATATCCTCCAATAATGGGAAGTTGTACGTTCATAACGAGGTTTTTATCCTCTTCTGAGAGAGGAGGTTGTCCTTCCATCGGAGGCACTTCTGACATACGATGGATCCCATCAACAAATTCCGTACCAAAAACTTTTTTATAAAAATTGAAGGCTTCTTCTGTATTACGGGGGAAATTAAGATACGTGCTGACTTTTGCCATAATGTCACTATAGCAAAAACATTATAGAAAGTCTAATCATAATACCCAATCGTTCCAAAAAAGTAATTCTTCCTTAAATGCCTGAGGAGGTTATGATGCATCCTCACGGATATATATATCTCAGACAGAAAAATTCACTTTCTCTGAATTTATATTGGTGGGCACTGATGGAGTCGGACCATCCACTTCCACATTATCAGTGTGGCGTTCTACCGATGAACTAAATGCCCTGAAAATAAAAATAGGAGATCAAATCTAAAAGATATTTTGGATTTTATATTTGATCTGTGATTTAGTGATGCTATTCTATCAAATTCCACGTTTCTTTGGAAGTTGTTTCTCTCCGAAGCGCTCCCTTTTGATCTAATAAAAGACATTGGATAAGCTCTTCCTGAACATTACGTAACGTTTTAATTTCGTCCAGTATCGCATCATGTTGACGTGAGTTTGGTAAAACAGTCGTCGTTACTACTACAAGCAATTGTTCAATACGTGAAGAAATTTTTTTGTACGCCCCCAGTATTTTACTTTGCCGAAAAACAGGCTGTGACTGCTTTCTGTTTTGCATATTTTTAAAATCCACACCCTTTTGCTCAACATCTTTCGCCTGCTGATTTTCACTGTAACCACTCTCATCACGCACTTCCTGGGTAACAGATTTTTGAAATTCAATACCGCCTCGTTCAAAATCCATAATATTTATCTTTGCATAATGCACGTAATAACGGGCTATTAACTTGTGAGGCGCGTAGCGGATTCGAACCGCTGCATGGAGGTTTTGCAGACCCCTGCGTTACCACTTCGCCAACGCGCCAAAAGATACATCACAGTATAGCATAATGGATGGAAAAACCAATAAAATATTACGTATTATTCGTTGAAGAAATTTACCGGATACGTTGAAAGAACAGGTTGTTTAGAGAAGATTTTTTTTCTCTTTTCAAGAATAGCTAGGTAGTGCGATTCAAGCTCCATCATGACTTTTGGCAATGCATGCTTTTGTATGAATAGCTTACCCTTCTTTCCCATTTCCTTTTGGAGTTTTTTATCGGATAAAAGCGCGTCCAATTTTTCAGCAAGACTTTTTGGGTGCAGTGGCGTAAAAAGATAGCCGTTTTCACCGTTCTTCACTAGATATGGTAGCGCTTTTGCATTTGCTGCAATGACCGGTAATTCTGAAGCCATCGCTTCCATTGCTGAGAGACATTGCAATTCTGCTGTTGAGGGCATAAGGAAAACTTTTGCAAGCCTGTATATAGTTAACAGCTGATTTTCCCGCACAAATCCAACGAAGGTAATTTTGTCGGAAACACCAAGTTTTTCTGCTTCTGCTACCAGTTGGTCTTTTTGTTTTCCTTCTCCCGCAATAATAACATGACAGTTTGTATGAAGGTACGGTAATGCTCTCACAATTGTCTCCAGGTGTTTCTCCTTATCAAGCCGTCCTGTATATAAAGCGATTTGCCTTGAAGGAAGGTGCAACTTTTCGGCAAGGACTGTTTTTTTTGTTTCAGTGATACGTTTTTCAAATCGAGAAAGATCAATACCATTTGACATCGCCATAACAGGCGCTTGGAGCCCATTTGCTTTAAGAATATTTACGCCAACTTCTGTAGGTGAGATAACCAGATCACAGTGGTTGTACAAACCAACAATCTGCTTTACATAAAGGTTACCGACAATCATCCCCATTGGCTTTGGTAAAGGAAGTATAGCTGAAACATTTTCAGGCAATGTGTGTGCGGTTGCTACAACGGGAATCCCCATGCTTTTGGCAATAGAAAATGCAGTATATGGTATAAGGTGTGGGACATGGATGTGGACGATATCGGGCTGAAATGCTGAAATAATCTTACGAACTGCACTCCTATGTAAAAAGGGAGGTGAGTATCGAAGATTATTCAATGAAATATCCAGCGGAAGTGAACGAATGCGATAAATGGTTACTCCTGCTTTTTTTTCTTCGTAAAATCGCCATGAAGGAGATGGTGCGAGGAGCCGGACGTCATGTCCACGTTGAGCCAAGCCTTGAGTCATTTGTCTTACTGCAGTTGAAACGCCACCGATTGAAGGAAAGTAATAATCCGTAGCTATGAGTATTTTCATGAGGTACTCATGCAGTATAGCGTATTTGCGCCATATTGTGAAAGATAGTAAAATTAATCTACTGTGAAGATTTCTGTTGTCATTCCTGCATTCAACGAAGAAAAGTATCTTGCTGCGTGCCTGCAAAGCTTAAAGGAGCAAACAGAAAAACCTGACGAAATTATTGTCGTTGATAATAATTCAACGGATAACACTGCTGGTATTGCCCGTTCTTTCGGTGCACGTGTTGTCAACGAAAAAATACAGGGCATGATTCCTGCGCGAAATCTCGGTTTTGACGAAGCACGATATGACATTATTGCCAGAACTGATGCAGACACATATCTACCAAAAAACTGGCTTAAGCAAATTAAGAATGCTTTCCAGGACAATTCGCTTTTTGCCTATTCTGGTCCGGCAACTTGGTATAAGGTTCCCAAAACACTTCAGCCATTCAACTGGCAAACGCGAATATGGTTTGAACCATTCAAGGCAGTTTTTGGACATGATTGTCTTTTCGGTCCAAACATGGCATTAAGAAAATCAGCATGGGAACTGGTTCGAAATGAAGTTTGCCTTAAAGACTCCATTGTTCACGAAGATATGGATCTAGCCTACCATATTGGGAAATATGGGAAAATAAAGTTTGATCCAAAACATGTTATTATGATGAGTCCGAGACGCTGGAAAAAGGTTTACCCATATATACTGTATGGGTATCGCAATATTCGTACCATTCAGCATCACCGTGACACTATCCTGCAGCTGCATAAGCGGAAAGAAATGGTAAAAAAAGTTCTTCCCAAAACGAAGCGAACGATTAAAAAAGTTGCACAAACTGTTCGTCATCCCTTCAGATATTTGTAATTTTCCCACAAAAAATCACCATAAAATGGTGATTTTTTTTCCTTAAATTCCAGAAAGTGGTAGAAATTAGAGAGGCTTTGATTGTCTTGGTTGAGCCAAGACGAAGTGTCCTCAACACTTCGGTGTTTGTACTTACCTCGCAAGTATTACATGCGAGATGCCGTACCTTCTCTCTTTTTTTAGAAAGGAGGTGATCCATCCCCAGCTTCGGCTAGGGATACCTTGTTCATGTTTGTCCAAGCATTACTGCTGGCATGGACTATATCTTCATCCTTAAAAACTGACTTTTTATCGGATGCCACGATCCAATTATTTGGGCAAATTTTTCATACGATTGCTTTCGAATAAAAAATCGCCAATAATCTGGGTCTGCTTTCCTACTTGGATTGTGCATTTTGCCACATTGAATATTAAATTCTGTTAAGAATTGTCTTACTTGCTCTAAATCTTTTAAATTCTTTTGAGCAAAGTAAATATAATATCGAACACTTGAAACTCGAGAAATTCCCCCTTCTGCATCAAAATATCCTCGAATGTAATCAATCTTTTCATCTAAGTTATTTATTGAATAATCTTTGAGAAAAGATCTTGAAAATTCAACAACATATAATTGTCTTGTTTTTCCCTCTTTATATATCCATGCATTTCGACCAAGACTCTGAATTCCTTTTGCAAGAAATTCAATATAAGCTTGATCTTTCTGAACAATGCGATAAGTGAGCTTCCTTATTGTTCCATCATGTAGCGCTCCAAGTATATATGCTTTTGTCATTTTTTAAGGCGTCAACGTGTAGTCTCTACGGGGTCAAGCCGAATATCGACCGACTTCCCTCGGTATTTTCCCTTATTTGAGTATATCAAATAGTTGGAATTCACCGATACAGTTGCATTTTTCTATGCCATTACTGACATAGGTCGCAATAGATGCAGTTTGCATCTACGACTTAAGCTTCATCGCCGAATTCTATCTCCATCGCATACGCAATGTTCGATAACCCCCGACTTTGCTGCCTTGCATATTTGTCTGCTATTACTAACAGTATGGACTATATCATCTTCCTATATCATAGGAAGTCAGCATATAAAGGAAAACATAGATTCAGAATATATTTCTGGTATTTTCCTTATGAGTCTCTACGGGGTCAATTAACAGGAGTTAATGACTTCCCACGGTATTGCCCTTATAGGGTTTCACCGTTATTAGCTGATTTTACCTAAAAATTTACATCTTTAGGCCGCCTAATTAGACGGGCGGTGTGTACAAGACCCGAGAACGTATTCACCGCGGCCCGCTGATCCGCGATTACTACCAATTCCAACTTCATGGGGTCAGGTTGCAGACCCCAATCTGAACTGAGGCGAAATTTCAGAGATTAGCTTGCGATTGCCCGCTTGCAACTCGTTGTTCTTCGCCATTGTAGGGTGTGTGTAGCCCAGGGTATAAGGGCCGTGCTGACTTGACGTCTACCCCTCCTTCCTTTCCGCAAAAGCGGATCAGTTTCCAATGAATATTGTAACATTGAATGGGGGTTGCGCTCGTTTCCCCACTTAAGGGAACACCTCACGGCACGAGCTGACGACAGCCATGCAGCACCTGTGCTACCATCCTTGCGGATTTCTCTCTGTTTCCAGAGAAATGTACGGTAGCATGTCAAACCCTGGTGAGGTTTTTCGCTTACCAACGAATTGAACCACACGCTCCACTGGTTGTGCGGGTCCCCGTCAATTCCTTTGAGTTTTAGCCTTGCGGCCGTACTCCCCAGGCGGTCCGCTTAACGCGTTAGCTTACGCCCCCAGAAAACTGAGAGCTAGCGGACATCGTTTACGGCCAGGACTACACAGGTATCTAATCTGTTTCGCTCCCCTGGCTTTCGTGCATGAGCGTCAGGAAAAACCCAGGTGCCTGCCTTCGCCTTTGGTGTTCCAACTGATATCAACGCATTTCACTGCTACACCAGCTGTTCCAGCACCCCTGTCAATCCTCAATTTTGCTAGTATCGTATCCAATGCGAAGGGTAAGCCTTCGTCTTTAAGATACGACTTAGTAAAACGCCTGCGCACACTTTACGCCCAATGAATCCGGATAACGCTTGCCTCCTACGTATTACCGAGACTTCTGGCACGTAGTTAGTAGAGGCTTATTCTCCAAGCTGTGAAGGGCTTGGCAAAAGGAGTTTACAACCCGAAGGCCTTCTTCCTCCACGCGGCGTCGCTGGGTCAGACTTTCGTCCATTGCCCAATATTCCCAGTTGCTGCCATCCGTAGATGTACTGCCCGTGTCTGAGTGCAGTTGTGGCTGATCGACCTCTCAGTCCAGCTACCCGTCATTGCCTTGGTGGGCATTTACCCCGCCAACTAGCTGATAGGACGCAGGCTCCTCTTTCAGTGCCCCGTTAAGAGCTTTACTCTTGCGAGACTATGGACTATTACCCCATCTTTCGATGAGCTATACTCCACTCTGAGGTAGATTCCCACGCGTTACTCACCCGTCTGCCGCTAACACAGTATTGCTACTATATTCGCTCGACTTGCATGCCTAAGGCACGCCGCCAGCGTTCATCCTGAGCCAGGATCAAACTCTCCAAAAAAAGAATTTGACTGTTAAACATGTCAAAAATGAACTGACGTTGATTTGCACTACTCAATTTTTAACGTGCTTTTCAGAGGCTAC
>DASYZL010000014.1:0-20692 GCA_035946335.1 Patescibacteria group bacterium
AAGCAGGGCTCGTTTTATTTACCCTTCAAGAAACAAGAGACTAACTGACATCGATTACCTTGGCAACGATAAAATTGCTGCAATTTTTGAGGGTGGTGACTTCGGCGTATTTGACTTCATCATCTTTGCAACCGGATATCAGCAATCTTCCCTTGTAAATACCTCGAAATTACTCCCTGTTCGATATGAACGCAACCCGAAACTTGAGATAATCGGCAAAAGAATATTCGGTTCTGCAGTATTTTTCAATACACTTAGCTCAATGGTTGCAGCGAGTAAGTCGGAACTACGAAGACTTCCGGCAATCCGACAATTCGGAGGGGAGGAAAGTAAAAATATTGTTTCACTCTGGCGAAACACTCCTAAGGCAGACGCACTTACTTTAGATATCGCAGCAACATTTCTCTTATTTACTCCCTCAAGACAATAGAAAATTCTGCCAGGAACCACATTATCATAGACATCTTCTTTGTTTCGTATAAGTGTTAATGAAAATCGGAGAACTTGAGTAACACATTAAGAAGAATATCTACATCTCCTTATTTAGGTATCAACATGAAAATATTCTCTTACTTTTGCTTCCGCTCGATGAAGCGTAGTTTTCGACTGCGACTCTGTTATGTTCAATTTTCTGCTAATTTCCCTGTGCGACAGACCATTATTATGGAATAGTGTTAAAATAACAAAGTACTTAGGGTTTTGTTTTGCAAGAACATACGTTAAACCTTCTAGTATTTTCCCGCTTCGCTCTTTCTGCAAGACTAACTCTTCCGGGGTAGGTTTCGGATCAATAACTGTCTCTTCAGCAGGACCATTTTCTTCTCCCTTAATGCTTAATGCGGGAAATTCAGCAAAAAGTGTTGTTCTTGCTATCCTCCTGCCGTGTCGTCTCAATTCATCAACGCAAGCATTTTTGGCTATTCTATAGACCCAAGCCTTTATATTCTTACTCACATCCACCTGGGCTACTAACGATGTATTTATCAGTACTGTTTGCCAAACATCTTCTTCAGCCTGATGATCATTAAGCCTAAGCAATATGTGATGAATAAACTTTTTCAGCTCATCTTCATATTGTAAGATACGTGGATTTACTTCTCCGCTTTCAATAGTGTCCCTTTGAACCGGTATATTCAATGGGGATTGGTGGGCAATTTGCATTATTTCAGGTTCTTGTGAAATCGTGGTAAAATGCAGTTCATTTTTTCTATATATCTTATTTTCTCGCTGTGCTGAATACGGTGCATCCAGAATAAAATCTACGACACGTTCCAGCTTTTCATAGTTCGGGCTCTTTCTATTAAACGAGCCATCCGGATTCTTTTTGATGGAGGTAATGGTAAATTGTTCATTCTTCGTTCCAGGAAGTCTTTCCATACAAATTGCAGGAAACCATTTATGGGAATACTTTTCTAATTGCTCTTCCGTAAGACCCAATATTACAGTCACACTAAGGATTTCTTCTGGAGCTCCATAGATAACAATTCCCTGTGAACCACAGCTTAATAGTTGCAAAAGCTGTCTCTTTCTTACTTCACGAAAACTGTCAATATTGCTCTCACCGAAGCGGACGTTTTCTGGAAGCGCTGTTGGTTGCTCGGATGGTAAAACGGTGTTTTGTGTTTCTTGTGATTTCATAGTGAACAAGTTTGATATTGACCAAAACCTTGAAGCACTTATTGTACCATATATTTGTTGATTTATAAAGACTATAGGATTTATTTCAGGGGAAGGGAATACAAACGTCCATTCTAGCTAGAAGTGGAACGGTTGCGGCATACAATTTAAAAGAAAACCCATTCCAAGAATAATAGACATGTACATACTTCTTTTACATTTTTATTTTGAGTTTTTGGCTATATCTTTATAGTTATCAAGGAACATTATAAGACTTATATGATACAATACGCGTGTGCTTAATCAGGAACTAAAACCAATTCCCTATCACGAATATAAAAATGCTGACGAACCACGCAAGGAATTAATATTAAACGCATACGAGTATTTTGCTGCCGCAACGAAAACGCTGGGCACTCCTATAACCGTAGAAAACAGTACTGCTCAATTAACAACCAATCTTGCATTTATTGTTCCCATGAGGGAACTTGATTTTCAACGATACCCGATACAGAACGTTGTGAATGTTTTAAAATCACCGGTTGTTCCTCAACAATTGAAACGAGATGGCACACTTGCACTTCTAGAGCAAGCATCAATTGCAAATAACGTACCTGATACTTTGCCGTTAATTAGGGAAATTATTCGCGACCCTTCATTTATTAAACATCCCACCTTTTATGATCAATTAACAAACTATTTAGTGAGACGCGGAGAAGATTCATTTGCGCGCGAAGCAATCATGTATTCAACAAAATCCAGTAATAAACCAGCTGCGCTACTTCGCCTATCCTATCTACAAGCGCAGGTATTACACGAAACCCAAGCAGATGAAACGTACACATTAGCACTAAACATGCTTGATGCATTGGATCCCACATTGCAATTTAACACTATAATCAATTGTGCGCTAGTTCACGCACAATTTGAGCAATATGACCTTGCGAAACAAACATTGCGAGAAGCTGAAAAGTTATTATTTACCCATAGGATTGGTTCACTTGCTGAAAACCAGACGGCATTCAGGTTAAAGGATATCGGTATCGCTGCGGCGAAAATCAGTGACCTAGAATACGCAAGAGAACTACAAGGAAAAATTGATTTGCAACCGGATAGTTCAGAAAGGAAAGTTGCCCTCAAAAGTAATATCGATTTAGCCATACATAAGTATGGGAAGCTTAGCATTGCTCACATAGAATGTGTTAATGTATTTGGCGAAGATACCGAAGAAGTTCGTGATGATTACGATACCTATTTTCCCACACGTTTCCTGCAAATTTATCCACAAAAATCTGAAAGTGCTTATCCATACCTTTACTATAAAACAACGGCAGAACAGTTAGCTGCTGCAGTACAGATGCACGAAGAACTTGAATCAACCGATCAAGTAGTATCCCATATCACATCTGCACTGCTCCACGTTCAAGCAGGTTTTTATGAAGTTGCAATGTCGCTATTAGGATCAACTCAACTTGAGTCACTTAACGATGCAGAACGTGTTGTCCGGGGATTTCTTTATGCCGCAGATCAAGTACCAGGAAAACAATCGGAATCCAAAGTAGAGCAAAGCCCGAATTTTAACTTCGCGTATAATGAACTCAACGCAGGACTTCTGGAAGGTTTATATCGAGTACCTGTTGCATGGGAACAATCATCAAGTCCATGGCAAAATAATTCTCTCTATTTTCGATTCGATGTCGGTGACGAGGTACCCGAACACAAACGTTCTCGGGTTAATATGTGGTTAGATCAAGATCCGGAAAAAAGGGAACACTTAGATCAGGCTTGTATTGGCAAAGGATATAAAAAGAAGAAAGAAAGAAGAGATCTATGGATTCTGATACCTAGTAATCAGGCACCTATCAGTATCCATACAACTGACAATTCAGTTATCTATAACGGTTTTGACTATGGTTCAAAAAAACCAGTTACTGTTTATGTCAATCGGCGTAACGGGGAACGAAGAAGAATAGTGCATGATAAGTAAGATTTCGTTATAGTTTACAGGATTGTAGATTATGGCCAAGAAAAATAAACCGAATGATGAATACCGCTTTTTTTTCTTCTTTTTACAATATGTGCTTAGCTCACTTTGAGGTCTACGAGTAAATTAAAACTGGGGGATTGACAGACTGTTTTTCCTCTGGTATGGTATGTGCTCCCTGCCTATATGAAGTCACATATCCTGAAGAGGAGTTTTGTTTTTTTCTTTTTTCTTTCGCTTTGCATCATAATAAATATTTCGACACTTTTGACAGCTGCGATTATCAATAAAGCATATGCGGCAGATGGACAGGTTAATCCCTCTTCTCCCTTTGCTCAGTCAGAACTATCAGCATTACAGACAAATAATCCTAACGGTTACTTTGGAACGTCATTGCGTGCAATAACGCTATTCATTATTGCGGGAACGGGGGTGTAAAAAAGATGATAATTTTTTTGACTTTTGTTGCGATGGTATCAGTTTCTCTTGCTTTATTGCTGCTTGATAAAGAAAGACGGGAAGTTTGTTATGTCACTGCTCAAAACCTGTGGAAGGAAATAGCATGTAGAGTTTTGTAGCTGTTACGAAGTGAGGGAAATCAATTCTGTTAGGGAAATGATGGTAAAATCTGGTTGAAATTTTTCTTCCCTGTTTTTTTGTTCTTTCCGCTTAATCCATACAGTTATGAGTTCCGGTTTTACTGCTTTTGCTAACCGTAACATTTCTTTCATGTTATCAACAAAATATATATGCTTTCCTTGATATTTTGTAAAAACGTTTTGCAGTTCGTTTTCTTTTGCAGAAAAAATATGTAAATCATGCTGTGAAAGGTGTTGGGTTAAACTGGCAACTTTTGCTTTCTGTAATTCGCTATCTCCTGTGGACAGGATACCTATTGTAGCCCTTTTTGACATTTGCTTCATAACAGGCAAAACATCTTTATATAAAGCAAGGGAGAAAAATTTCTTTTCCCAGAAGGTATTTTCTATTTCTCTTTCATTTTTCTGGTAATGTTTTGCAAGGGATTTGGCGAAATTCTCAGGAGTAAACATCATTGTCTTTCGCATGCTTCGAAACACTTCCCATGCTTCTTGGAGAAATGTTTTCTCTTCTCTATGCCACTTACCTGCAAGATGATGTAAAACAAGTTCTATATGGGCTTTCGGGTCAAATAATGTCTCGTCAATATCAAAGAGGATAAGTGTATCTTTCATTGGTTATGCTTTTGGACAACTTCTGCAAATTTTGTGTAGTACGTAACGTCGCTGGGAATATTTTTCATAACTGTTGTTGACGGTCCGATGGTAACGTTGTTCCCAACGATAATGCCTGGCATGGTTGAGACACGTATGCCGACATTACAATGGTTTCCTAATGTTACTCCCAACCTAGTTAAGTAGGTGTCAATTTTTTCTTCTTTTACGATTGCTTGTACGTTTCCTCTATCCAAACGGGCATTTGCTGTACAAAAATCTCCTGCAATTTTTGCTTCCATGCCGATAATTGAGTCGCCAATAAAACCTGAATGTGTATGTGCTCCCTGCATAAATAGAGTATTTTTTGTTTCCATTGTCGCACCTACTAGACAATCTGCCTCGACACAGACATTGTCTCGTAGCACCGCGTTATTACCAACTACTGCATTTTTGCCAATATAACAGGGTCCTTTTATCACAACGCCCTCGTGGATTGTGGCACCCTCTTTAACAATAACATTCCCATCCATGACGACATTTTTTCCTATTTCTGCAGTACTTGCAATTTTTGTCTTTTCAATTCGTTTGAGAAAAAAATCTTTGACATACAATAAGTCCCATGGATATTTTAAGGAAATTGTTGCTTTCTTTGTGACAACACAGCGCGCGTCAAACTGTTTTGCATACCTGTCTAGAGCTTCTTCAAACTGAAAGTCTGTTGTCGGCAATGAAGAAAGAAGAGAAATAAATTGCTTATTCAGTAAATAGATACCAACAAGCCGGTGGTCTGTTTTAAGTGATTTTTCAGGTTTCTCCCGAACCTGCAGTACCTTATCATTCTCAAGAACAATATTGCCATAGTGATCTTTTACTGTATCTTTCTTTGCAAGAAGCACAATGGAACTACCCTGTTTGTGCATCATATCCCCAAGAAATTCCGACACATTCACATGGTACCCGTTAAGGACAAAAAAGTTTTCCTGTAACTGTTCCCGTGCAGACAATACCGCATCTCCCATCCCCAATGGTTTTCCCTGGATAGCATAGGTAATAGAAACACCATACGCTTCTCCGTTTCCAAGCCTCTCCCGAATGGTACTGTGCGGGGTAATAACAATAAGTATATCCTTGATTCCAGACTGGGCAAGGGAAAGAATAGTATGCTCAATGAGCATTTTTCCAAAAATATATATTTCTGATTTGTGTTGCTTACCAGCATATGGAAACATCCTACTTGAATTTCCTGCTGCTAGAATAATTGCTTGCATACTGTATTATTTTCTTTCTATGATTGCGCCGAGCGCTTGCAAACGTTTTTCAAATGATTCATATCCCCGATCTAATTTCTCTACACCAAAGATTGTGCTGGTACCTTTTGCTGCGAGTGCTGCCAGAACAACTGCCGCGCCTGCGCGAATATCTTCCATGGTTATTATGGCATTATGTAATTGTTGCGGACCGTTAATTTTAATTGCATGCACATATTCGGGTTTGTCGTCAGAAAGGTTAAAGTTGTAAAATGTTTCGACATTCTCTGTTTGTGGAATAAACGGTGAAATTCGAGCACCCATTTTGTTCAACTCCGTAATATAACCCATTTTGTTTTCAAAAATCGTTTCATGTACTGTTGAAATGCCATGTGCTTGTGTCATTAACACGGTCCACGGCGCCTGCCAATCTGTCATGAATCCTGGATAAATTGCAGTTATCACATCTGTAGCATGTAATAATCCCTGAGAGAAAAACCGCATGCCATTTTTCGTTTCCTCAAAACCAGCACCTGCCTTAGTAAGTTTTTCCAGAAATGCTTCAATGCCTTTTTTGTTCACATGTTCTACAGTAATATCTCCGTTCGTTACCAACGCGGCAATGGCAAAGGTAACAATTTCGTTTCTGTCAGGGGAAATAGTAAATGTTGTCCCATGTAAACTTTCTACACCGGTAATAGTAATTTCCCGCTTTGCACTTCGTTGTACCCTGGCACCCATAAGGTTCAAAAGAGTAATCAGGTCATCAATTTCCGGCTCTTCTGCTGCGTTGTGTAAAACTGTTTTTCCCTTTGCTAAAACAGCCACAAGAATTAGTGTTTCAGTTCCAGTATGGGTATTCTTGTCAAAATGATATGTCGTTCCATGCAATTCTTTTGCTTTTGCATGAAAGTAGCCGTCTTCGCTGTGATAGACAATATCAGCCCCAAGCGAACGAATTCCATCAATAATTCTGTCTATTGGGCGGGCTCCCAAACGGCATCCGCCAGGATTTGGAATTATTGCTTCCCCGATACGTGACAAAAGCGGAGCAATAAACAGAGACGAGGCTCGTAATCGCGCTGCCTTTTCCAGTGAAACCTCATGGCTTTTGATTTTTTTAACTGTAATTGTTATGGTATGGTCATGTTTTGTGATGACTGCACCAAGATCTTTTGCAATATCCAGCATGACATCAACATCGGAAATATAGGGTACGTTCTGTAACGTAACAGGCTCATCGGTAAGGCATGCGGCAACAATTGCTTTCAATGCCACATTTTTCGCTCCGCTTACTGCAACGGATCCTGAAAGTTTCTGCCCCCCAGTAACAACAAGTGATTGCATATTAGGTAAGAAGAGCAGGAAGAATTGTATACACATCTCCTGCTCCCATTGTTATGATGATATATTGATCATCATATGCTTTTTGTTTGACATATTGTATCACATCTCCTAGCGTTTCACGAAGCACGGCATGCGTCCCGCTCACCTTTTTTACTGCATCAACTAGCATATTAGATGATATAGTAGTATCAAATACTTCTCTTTGGGATGCATAAATACTCGTTATAATAACCTCGTCAGCAAGCTTAAATGAGGATGAAAAGTCTTCAAACAATAATTTTGTTCGGGAAAATGTATGTGGCTGAAAAATACAGACAATCTTTTTATCTGGATAACTGCTTCGTAATGCATCAAGACTCTTTTTTATTTCTGTCGGGTGATGGGCATAGTCATCATACATTGCCGCTCCCGAAAAGAGCTTTCCAATAAATTCTAACCGTCGTTTTGTACCAGCAAAATGACGAAAACTCTTTTGCATAACCGGAAAAGGAATACCGATTTCTTTTGCAACAATATATGCTCCCAGCGCATTCAATCCATTGTGCTCTCCGGGAACACCAACTGATAACGTTTGTTTATCTTTATGCGAAAAAAAAGAGAATTGAATAGCATTTCCTTGTGGGACTACCCGTTGCAATATGTAATCGTTATCAGAATGAAAACCATACCGAATATATTTTTTTGTATATCCGGAAAGAATCATTTTTATGTTTTCATCATCTCCGCAGACAACCAGCGTACTATCAACAGGGAGTTGATCAATAAATGTTTTATAGGTATTACGCACTTCAGCAATTGACTTGTATAAATCGGGGTGGTCAAATTCGATATTGGTAATGATTGTATATTTTGGATGTTGCCAGAGTAATTTTGCTGTTTTATCAAAGGTTGGTTCCGTAGCATACTCATCCGCTTCTGCAACAAAATATACGCCTTTTCCGTAATAACCTGATGTTCCAAGAGAAGGAATCGTACCGGTACCGATAACAAAAGACGGATCAAATCCCCCATCACGTAAGAGCGTTGCAATCATCGCCGTTGTTGTTGTTTTTCCGTGGCAGCCGGCAACAGAAATACCCACCACATCCTTTCTTCCAAATGGTTTTCCACTCATGAAGTATCCAACCGCCTCCCCTTGCGTCATGACAGGTATGCCGCGCGCTTTTGCTTCTTGTACTTCTACATTAGAATAGCCACCATGTGCTCCTGTGGTGATAACAAAATCTGCTCTTTGTATATGTTCTTTCGCAAATCCGATAAATGGCACGATACCAGCTTTTTGCAGCATTTCATCGGTAATATAGGTTTCCTCAACATCACTTCCACTGACCGTAAAACCTGCTTCATTTGCAATTAATGCTAGCGGTGTCATCCCCACACCTTTAATCCCGACAAAATGAATAGCATGCACTGGTTTTTCAAACATTGCTATTTCTCTCCTGTAACGCAACTTTTACCGCTTCGAATTCATTCCATACCTCTTCTCCTCTACCGTAATTCATTGATATTTCATGTGCTTTTCCTGTGAGCAACACAAAATCACCTTTTTTTGCCATATTGATTGCTTTTGTAATTGCCTGTTGTCTGTCAGGAATTTCCAGAACTTCTTTCTTTTTTGCCATTCCTTTCTTAATGTCTCGCATAATATGCCACACATCCTCTTTTCTCGGATCTTCAGCAGTTAAGATAATAATATCATCATAGAGAGATGCTTCCTTTCCCATAATCGGTCGCTTTGTCCTATCCCGCTCACCTGCGCTGCCAAACACATGGATCAACCTGCTTTTCGCCATTGTCCGTGCTTCGGGTAGAATTCGTGATAGCGCGTTGGGTGTATGGGCAAAATCAACCATAATAGTGAACTCTTTTTGGTATACGATTTCTGCCCGTCCTACGGGTGGCTTAAATGTTGCAATTGCTTTTTGTATTTCCTCATCTGGTATTCCAAGCTGTTTACTTACCGCAATGGCAAGAAGAATATTCGAACGGTTATATTCTCCAGTAAGTTGCGTTTTATAGGAAAGTGTTTCCGGAGTAATATCTGCATTATCTTTAAGACTGTAGGTTATAAGATTATGTTTATTCTCAAGCAGTTTTTTTACTTTCGGATATGAGTGGTCATCTTTATTGATGACAGCAATATCAGCTCCTTGCAGAAGACGGGCTTTTGTTGCAAGATATCTACTATATGTTTTGTGATAGTCCAGGTGCTCGTGTGTTACATTTGTCAGCCCAGCAATTGAGAAGTGGATACCCCATATCCGTTTCTGATCAATCCCGTGTGAAGTTACTTCAAGAACAAGATATTTTTTCCCGGATCGGGCTTTGTGCATTCGCGCAATAAATTTTTGCAGGGGAAGAGATGCTGGATTAGTGACATGGAATCCTAATGCTGATATTGTACCGTTAATAACGGCACCGTTTGTTGAAATTAAGGAAACATCTTTCCCGGCAGTCTTAAGAATATGATAGATCAAAAATGATGTGGTTGTCTTTCCGTCGGTTCCGGTAATCCCGACAACGGTCATATTTTTTGAGGGAAATCTGTAAACAATATTTGCAGTAACAGCGACAAGTAGGTGATAAATATTTTTAACTTCTTGCCACATGATGTGTATTATAACGTGTATGGAGAAAACAATTCAATCAGAAGGAATACAATGGCATCTTTTATTTCTTATGCATCATTGCATAGACATGCATGGCAAGGCTTAATATAAGGAGTGCAACTCCCCATTTTACCGGATGCTCCCCGATGCCGACGAAAAATGAACATAGTAATATGCCAAGTCCAATACCCCCAAGAACATGTGCTCCAGCATTAAATTCTACATGATTTTTGAAATAATTGAGTGCCCTTTTTCTGAAGTTTATAAAAGTTTTTATTCTGAATCACCTCCTATAACTAGCTCTCTTTTTACTATGGAGAAATTTTTGTGGATTGTCAATGAAGAAGAATTAAAAAGGATCAATTTCTCAATTAATCCCCAATATTCCTTACGATGAACGGCCTTTGAGGTCTTTCGGAAGTATCACCTTGATTTAACTCGCTATATACAACAAAGTTACTTTCGCCTGCTACATACTTTTCCAGTTGTCCAGTATGCGAGTTAAAAATTTCTGTATAAGTACCAGCGTCATGTATTGTGTGTTCTTGTCCTTGTAGTGTCATGATATTCGCCCAGCTATAGTTATCTATCGTTAATTGAGTTTCCCCGTTTGAAAGCTGTGATTGACCCAAAATATGCTCTGGTTCGCATACTATTTGTTCGACACTTCCAGGAAAGTATTCTATTTGTGTAATTCCAGTACCTACTAATGCTGTTTTTAATGAGAGTGATAATATACCAAATTCACGCATATAGGCATTCTACCCTTTTCGAAGAATAATAGCAATAAAATCCCTATAATTCCTCGCAACACAAATAACACTAATGATAACCGCAAGAATTGCAAGTTTTATTTTTCTGCGTTGTAGAATACTTTTCCTGCCAATTTTTCGGGTAAAAAAGATTTATCGCCTATTGGTCCAACATGTTTTTCTGACCATGTATATCCTTTACCATAACCAATCTTTTTCATAAATTTTGTTGGAGCATTACGAAGGTGCAACGGAATTGGTTCACTTGGAAAATCAAATACGGCTTGCTTTGCTCCTCCTAACGCATTTGCAACTGCCCGGGACTTCTTTGCAAAGGCAAGATAGATAACAACATGAGCAAGGAGCAGTTGTGCTTCCGGCATGCCGACTTTATGTACTGCTTCAAAACATGCATTTGCCTGAATAAGCGCACCCCTGTCTGCAAGTCCAATGTCTTCTGAAGCAAAAATAATCATTCTCCGCGCAATAAATGTCGGATCTTCTCCGCTTTCCAGCATACGAACTAAATAATATAGCGCAGCATTTACGTCTGATCCACGCATAGATTTGATAAATGCACTGATCGTATTGTAGTATTCTTCCGCTTTTTTATCATATAGTCCTGAAGATTTTGTCTGGAAAATATCCTGTATTATTTTTTCCGTAACTTCTTTTTCTTTGTATGAGATAATAGCCATTTCCAAAGCATTAAGTAAAATCCGCGCATCACCGCCGGATAACCGTATGAGCAATTCCTCTGCTTGGGGTACAATAGTCTTTTTGAATTTTCCCATTCCTTTCTCTGTATCAGTGAGCGCACGATGCAAGACCTGTTGTAATTCGCTTTCGGTGAGCCCTTTGAGGATAAATACCCGGCAGCGCGACAAAAGCGCACTATTTATTTCAAATGAAGGATTTTCTGTTGTCGCACCAATGAGAATAATGAGTCCGTTTTCAACATATGGCAATAAACTATCCTGCTGTGCTTTATTCCACCGGTGGATTTCATCGATGAATAAAATTGTTCGAACACTTTTTGTTTGATTCATTTTTGCTTGTTCAATAATTCTCCTCAAATCATCTTTTCCGGCATTTACTGCAGACAATATATGAAAGTCGCTATGTGTTTCATGAGCAATAATTGACGCTAGTGTTGTTTTCCCCGTCCCCGGCGGTCCCCAGAAGATTATGGAAAAAATAGAATCCTGTATAATCATCTTTTGAATAATTTTTCCTTTTCCTACAAGATGCTCCTGACCGATAAATTCCGGAAGATGCTGCGGACGAAGACGATAGGAAAGATTCATATCCTTACTGTAGCAGTATTTCGTAAAAAATTCTAGATGTCCTTTACTGTCTTATACAAATAGACATGATCGACGTAATTCCCTTTATGTAAAACCCCCTTGGGAAGTCTACCAAATTCTGTAAATCCGAATGCTTCGTACATGCTTTTTGCAACAAAATTATCGCCGAATATGCCAAGCGTTACTATTTTTAAATCGGGCAATATTTTCATACCCTCATCTAACACACATTGCATGAGCAGTTTTCCGATTCCTTGTCCTCTATACTCTTTTGCTATTGTTATGTCAAAGACTCCTTCGTGAGCTAACGCATCACTTTTCATTTGCAATGTTGAACTACCAATAAGGACATTACTACAGAATACAAGTAAGTGAACAGTTTTCCTTTTTTCTATATCGTAGAGTTGTTTTGTAAGGAATTCTTTTTCTTCCTCTATCGTCCATTGCCTACCTTGTACGATAATATATGTTTGTTCTCTGGAAAGTATGTTGATAAAATCCGTCATAACCGTAAGATCTTCCATCAATGGATATCTGATAATAATATCCTTTTCAGTTTTCGTTTTACCATTATATACAATTTTTCGCATACACTCAGTATACTAAAGAAGAACTATGCTCACAATACAAACGAAACAGGCAAAAACTTTGTGGCAAAAGATAGTTGGACTAATAGGATCAAACGCGGTAACTCCGCTTTTTTTGCAAACGCGATTTGGTATCCATACTTTCGGCATGAAACAGCCGATTGATGTAATCATTTTAGAAAAAGAAACAGTTGTTGATATACAAGAGAATATTCAACCAAACCGCATCTTTTTCTGGAATCCACATTATTCAGATGTTTTGGAATTGCCCGCAGGAACTATTCAAAAGTTGCACATAAAACCAGGCACAACAGTCGCTATTGAAATCCTATAAAAATTTTCTTATTGCTTTATTAGAAAATAGGTGTATAATGCAACATTTAGTATGATAGAAGCTACGCCGGAAGCACGGAGGGAAAGCACAGATCTCCCCCAAACATTAAGAAGAAATCCGCTAGAAATCCCCTTAAATATTTCTGTTGAACGTCTCACATTACAAGATATCAGAGCATACAATGATCTCGTACATAGAGTACTTCGCAATAGCGAATTAATCCCTCTTGAGGATAGCAAGAAGCTTGCAAAAGAAAGAACAGAAAATTATTATAAAAATCAATTAAAAAATTTTGATGTCATGATTCTTGTCGCAAAAGAAAGGGGAAAGATTGTCGGGGGCATGGAAGTGCAAATGAAATTTGAAGAAGATAGTGAACCATATGGATATGTTGAATGGATAGGGGTAGATCCGAATAAACAAGGGAAAAAAATTGGTAAGAAGCTGTATGATAAGTATGATAGGGAAATAAAAAGTCGCGGCATTACCCTTACTGCTGCATATATAGCTGATAAAAATAAACCGGCTCAAGCCTTCGCATTAAAGATGGGCTATGACATGACAAATCCGATCAGAAGCGAAGAACGTGATAAAGAGAAAAGGAAAGAAAGCGGCGCCTACTATACACGAAGTACAAAAATCCCAAATGTCGCTTAAAGAGTTGATGCCCGTTTTGCATCCCAAAATACTCCACGGCGACAAAGTTTTATTACCTGCTGTTTATCTGCAAGCAACATTTCTACTACACGCTCGAGAAAAAGAGTATTTTGCGAACCTTTTATCAGAATAATATCCTTCGGATGTATTGTTGAAAGAATTGCATCTCTTGCTTCGGTAAACGTTTGAAAACTTTGGAAAGAAGACTTTCTTGCTTTGAGAATTGGTGCTACATATTCACGCATCAATGGCCCAATGAGGATAGTTGTATTTACTGTTGTGAGCATTTTCCTGGCAACTTCTTCATGAATTGCTTTACTCTGCGAACCAAGCTCTCGCATGTCACCAAGAATTGCAACTCTGCGATGTGTTCCACCAACATGTTTAAGCATATCCAACATGCCAAGAATCGGTTCCCGTGTTGCATTGTTATATGACGAATCTATAAGGATAGTATCCTTTATCCCTTTAAAGGTAGTACATCTGCCAGGCGGTAGTTCAAAATGTTTTTCGATTGCTGTAATACTCTCTTTGATGGAAATATCAAAAACTAATCCAACGGCAAGTGCAAATAAAAATTCGTAGAGATAAAATGTTGGCAAAAGAAAGGGCAACGATAGTTCATATGATTTTTCTTTCCAGACAATTATGGCTGAAAAATTATTCAGTGACTGCTTTATTTCTGTAATATGTAAATCTGCATGGGTATTTTCCACAGATATAGTAATCATCTTCGCTCTGATTGCTTTCATCGCATCCCTTATGTATGCATTATCAATGTTAACAACAGCTGTTCCGTTTACAGGTAGCGATGTTAAGAGTAACGTCTCCTGCTCAGCAGTCATGCGCAGGAGAGATGCCTGTTTTTCTTCCGGTGTTCCCTTTTGTACAAACGGGTCAAAATAAACACTATGTTCAAACCCGACATTTGTAACTACTCCCACAGCAGGCTGAACAATTTTTAAAAGATATGACATATTCTTCGGTTCAACAGGGCTATCAATGCCCATTTCGACAAGGTATAAGTCAAACATATCTTTGATAAAAAAGGCATTGAAGGAAGCAAGCAATAGTATACGTAACCAGTCTTTCCATGAATTGTTTGCAATAGAAAGATCAAGAATATGTAAGGGAATTCCTACTTCACTGTTTTTCCCTCCGGTTTGTTTGATGCGATATTTTGTCGTCAAAACAGTTGCCAGCAGCTTTACCAGTGAACTCTTACCGCTACTTCCTGCAACGCCAATAATTATGGGGTGCATTTTTTGCAAACGAATGCGGGCAAAAAAACGCAGATATTGCAGGATATAAGCAATGATTTTTTGTTTCACGATACCATTATATCATTCAAGCCCAGGTGTCGGACCGATTCCGTAATAATTTAATAGACTTTGAGCAATATCAAAAAACACTGGTGCTGCTGTTTCGGATCCGTAGATAGACGCAGTTGGATGATTTAAAATCACCAGCATGACAAATTTCGGATTATCAGCTGGGGCAAACCCCACGAACGAAGCGATTGTTTGACTTGAATCATAATGCCCTGCCACAGCAACAGATGCTGTTCCTGTTTTGCCAGCAATCCGATACCCTTTCAGACGGGCAAACGACGCTTCTCCTTTATCTACTGTATAGACAAGTATCTGCGTCATCACCTTTGCAGCTTCAGGAGAAATTGGTTGGCTCAATATTTTTGGGTCAATCGGAATAGTTTGTCCTTCAGGTGTAATAATTTGTGATATAACATGCGGCTGCATACGAACTCCATCATTAGCAATTGCTGAAAACGCATCCAGTATTTCGATTGGTGTCACGGAAATTCCCTGACCAAAACTTGCCGTTGCCAGATCGATTGGCTGCCAATAGGATTTATCCGGTAGATATGGTGCCACTTCTCCCTCCAGGTCTATACCGGTTACTTGCCCCATACCAAAATTATTAATGTATGATAACATTTTATCCCTTCCCAAAACCTGTGAAACATATATCATGCCGTCATTGTCTGAATTTTTAATAATATCCATCATATTTTCATTGGGAAAATGTTTATCATTCCAGGTTTGTATAAGGTAATTAGCGACTTGCACCGGTCCTCCACAAATAGGACAAATGGAATCAGGTTTAAGTAGTCCGCTGTCAAATGCTGAAGACATGATAAGAGGTTTGAATGTTGAACCTGGTTCATAGGTATTTGTAATAAATGGATTTTTGTATAAACTTGTATCAAAGCTGGAATAGTCGCGTTGATCAAATGAAGGATAACTACTCATTGCTAAGATACCACCGGTTTTCGGATCCATAACGCCAACCATACCACTATCCGCTCCATATTTTTGAATCGCATCTTTCAATTTCTGCTCGACAAGATATTGCATCGCCCTGTTTACGGTCAATACAAGGGTTCTTCCATCTTCCTCTCCGGAGTCAGTATTGATTTGTGATAAAATAGGATGTCCTAATGCATCGTGAATTTGCGTTGCATATCCCGGTCTCCCACGCAGTTGCCTATCATAGTATCCTTCTATACCAAAGTACCCTTGAGAATTACCGTTTTCATCTTTACCAACAAACCCTAATAGCTGCGCAGCCATTGATGCTTCAGGATAAAAACGTGTGTATGTTTCCTGAAATCCAATACCAGGTAAATCAAGATGTGTTACGTCACTTCTTTGTTGCGCGGTTGCATCGGGTTTCAATGAAACCCAAAATTTATTAAGGCTCAGAAGTGCACTTATTGACGCTGAATCAACCTTGAGTATTGGACTCAGCAGCTGTGCCGTTTCTGATGGATTTTTTATTTCTTTCGGATTAGCAAATACGAGATATGATAATCTATTTGCCGCAATAGGAAAACTATCAGATGTTTCTATCTCCCCCCGTTGAGGAGTTAGTGTCACAACTTGCCCATATTGTGATTGCGCAAGTGCAGAAAGCGATTGTCCTTCAATGATTTGCCAGTAGAATAATTTTGCCGAAATGGCAAAGAAGGATAAGAGAAAAAATCCTACTAACGTGAGATATCGCCATCTCATGGTTTGATAGCAAGCGGTATGGGGTGGTCAGTGATCGCAATCGGTGTTTGATTTTGACTAGTAAACCCCATACGTTGCGCTTCCAGTTGAATATTGGTTAACGAAGCAAGGGTATAGATTTTTTCCTGAAGAATTGCATTTCGCCGTTCATAATCAGCAATTTGCTGCTGCATATTGCTCAACTCAATACCCCCCGTTGTAAGCATATTTGACACAGAAATCTGAACAATGGCTAGAATAAGAACTATTGCCCCCAAAAGTGTTAATAGCAAATATGATCGTTTCATAATTTTTCAATAACGCGCAGTTTTGCGCTTCGTGCTCTTTTGTTTGTCAAAATTTCTTTTTTACTTGGCACAATTGGCTTTTTCGTAATGATTTTTCCTAATTTCTGTTTTGCAGCATCAAGAAATTCTTGCTTAACAATTCTGTCTTCAAGGGAATGAAACGTAATCACTCCTATCCTGCCTTGTTTATGTAGAAGTTCCAGCGCTTGCAGAAGCGTTTGTTGCAACGTATGTAATTCATCATTGACGGCAATTCGTAAAGATTGAAACGTTCTGGTTGCAGGATGGATTTTTCCCTTCCTGCCACCATAGCACTGAGTAATAATCTCTGCTAATTGCGTTGTTGTTTCTATTGGATGGACATTTCTTTCTGTAACAATTTTTTCTGCAATCCTTCTTGCGAATGGTTCTTCGCCGTATCTTTGGAGTAACTCTATCAATTCTCCCTTATGCAAACCGTTTACTAAATCTTTTGCCGTTACTTCCAATGATATATCCATCCTCATATCAAGTGGCGCTGTTTTCAAAAAAGAAAATCCCCGTTCTCCGCTATCCACTTGCCAACTTGAAATCCCTAAATCAAACAAAATACCTGCAACCTTGTCAAATTTGTTTTCCAACGCTATTTTTTTAAGATTGGCAAAACTTCCTTGAACAATCGTCAAATGTGGATCACTTCCCATTGATTTTCTTACATATTCCACTGCTTGCTCATCCTGATCGATCCCTAAAACAATCGCACCCTTTTCAAGCAATGCTTTTGTGTGTCCACCACCCCCAAGCGTCGCATCTATATATTGCTCGCCCTTTTTTATTGCAAGGTTATCTAGAACTTCTTGTAAAAGAACACTTGTATGATAATTACCCATACTGCACCTTTTCCGGAGCAGTAAGTTTTTCCGCAATAACGCTAATATTCTTTGCTAGCTCCTGACTATATTCACCCCAACGCTTTTTATCCCAGATTTCAACGTATGTCCCTTGTCCCAGGAAAACAATTTCTTCCCCTAATTGTGCATACTTTCGCAAATAGTCGGGCAGGATGAACCGTCCCTTATCGTCTAGCTCAACAAATGCTGCCCCTCCAAGTAAAAAACGTTTTGTTTCCCGCGCACTTGCCTGTGTAACAGACTTGTCTTCAGTTGCTTCTAGCAAATCGTTCCATCCAGACTCTGACACAACAATAAGCGCTTGCTCAAAACCTAAAGTAACAATCAGCTTCTCTCCCAATATGTCGCGGAATTTTTTAGGGAAAGCAACCTGATATTTAGGACTTACTTTTCCCTGAAACTGTCCTATCAACATATATTTTTTCCTACTTTGTACTACTTTAAATCATTTTGCGCTGTTTTTCACAATGTGTCAAGCACCAGTTTTCACAAAAAATGCGAATTTATTCTAAAGTATCAAGGACAAAAGAGGTATATTAAATTGCTAAGCTAGTTTAGCAAGACATATTGATATGTGTAGTACTTAAAGAGGGATTATGTAATGAAAAGACTTGCAACGTTATCATTTATAAACTCACTGTGTATGCAATTCGCGCAAAAACAGGTTATAATCCCCTCCGTCTACAATTCCATCATCATCGATATCTGCTCCGGAAGAAGCGGCTGAAGGACGGTATGCTTGTGGACAAATAGACGTATTAACTGCAGAACCATAACAGGAGATAAGTATATTGTAATTAAGTATATCTAATGAACCTGTATTATTGATGTTTCCGTTCGTCAAAGAAAAAGAAGGTATGCTGATAGTTTTTCCTGCGGTTATGGAAACAGGAGTTGAAGTTTGATTTGGAAGAAACCCGTCTAATGCTACTTTTATAATGTATGTACCGCTTGGCACATTGGATGTTATAAATCCCTGGAAATTCCCTGAAATATTACTATAGTTAACCGTACCTTTTGTGCTTCCCGAAATCTGGTTTTGTTGTGAAAGAAACGTAATCGTAATAGTACGTCGTGGATGCCTGGGCGACGTATTACCAATACTATTCGGACTTATATTGTCTCCACCTTTACCAATGCCATGTAAAAAAACGGTGATTCCAAGTACAGCAACAGAAGGAGTTGGCGTGGGGGTTATTGTTGGCAGAGGTGGAGGCGTGAAAATGGGAACAGGAGTTGGCGTAACCGATATTTTAGGAGAAGGTATTGGGGTTGGACTTGGGGTCGTAAGGGGCGTCGGGTTTGGAGAAATAACAGGAGTTATACAATTTAAAGGGGTATCAGGACTTATTAAAGGTTTGCAGATATTATTACCTTTGTCGACAGCCAATGAGGGAGGATTAATGAATGGACTAAATACAGAAACGCCAAAGTTATTATTCTCAAATATATTATTATCATATTTTGTTTGTGAAGGGGTTATGCTACTGGATGGGGAGAGGCCAAGATTAATAAAACCACCGTTGCTTGCTTGAGTTTCTCCATTCCTTTGATTCGTAAATATATTACTGTCAAAAGTATTATTTTCAAAATATACATACTGTTCAGTACTTTGTAAACCATAGATTCGGGTAAATGCAAACATTTCAGGTGCCTGATCTACCGTATTATTCTTTATATTGTTATTGAGCAAACTGCTCCAATACCACCCTCCAATCCCACAGGTTCCCGCAGTTGTAATTTTATTTCCGCTAATTACGCTATTTTGAATAACACCTATATTCTCAATGCCGCAATCATAAATATTTGAAATTGTATTGTTTATAACTGAATCTCCTGCTTCTGAACCCCACACGATACCATCATCAAACCCGGTATCTTTCGAATATCCTCGCGCGACACCATCCCAACCCCCATCCATTGCATTATTACTTATCGTATTATTCGATCCCCATTCGACTTCAATGTATTCCCCTATGCCCACCATGCCTGTGTTATTTCGTAATTTAAAAACATTACTGTCAATTGTCGAATTATCTGTATGATACACCGAAAGTCCAGCATGATATTGATTATTCGTAATTTGAATATTATTGCTTGATCTAATGAAACTTTCTTCTCCGTTAATCGTGTTGTTGTTAATTATTCCATTTTGTGAGTTTGAAATAGTAAACACAGACCAAGAGGTTATAGGATTACAGGTAAGCGTATTGTTTGTAAAAGTAAAACCGTTATCATTATCAACTGAAATGGCATCAGCTACACTGCCAACCTGATCATTAGTAACAACAGTACAGTTCGTAATAGTAATTGCATTTGCATAGCTAGTTGAAATCGCGGAATAGATATCTGATTGTGTCGTCATTGTTATAGAATGACCGGCGCAATCAAGTGTCACATTTGTTAAAGGAGCTCCAGAAGTACCAGATATCGTTATGCAGGTATTTGTTGAGGTGAGATCCTGAGAAAGTGTATATGTTCCGCTTTGGGTAATTGAACCGCATGTAGAAATTTGATTTGAAGATGAAGTCGACCCGAGTACAGATGCATATACGTAATGAGACCCGAATTGACAAATCGAAAAAACTGCTATTAATGTAATAAGTGTGATTCGTAAAATATTAGAGATGGAGATCGTTTGCATTCTTTTGTTAAATAACATAGATTTTTGTGTAGAAAATTAAAAAAAACAAACGTCTCTTACATATACTTTGTACATTATACATGGTAATGAAGAAGTGAATAATCGTCAAGAAGACAAGTAAATAGTTTTTTGCATTTAGAGGCTTATTGATTTATTGACTTGATATACTTGTCCACTCGACTTTGTTACTTTTAAGGTAAAT
>DASYZL010000015.1:0-41534 GCA_035946335.1 Patescibacteria group bacterium
TGACGATGTGGTAGTCGCATTGATACACGCAGTGGGATAAATGGATTAAACCCATACCTCCCATTATATCCCAACCGGAAGATTCAGGGATCACTCCATCCCACGACCTGACGGTCGGGGATCTAAGTATGGAAGGTTAGACTGGAGTATTGGCATTATTGGAAGACAAATTGCAGACAAGGTTACTAACGCAGCACGAAGAGCAAAAGAGGAAAATGCTGAAAATACTTCCCAATAAAGTCAGTTCCCGATGCAACTTCTTGTAAAGCCTCGGGTAAAATTGCTATAATCACACTCATCGGGTCGGTAGCTCAGCGGTAGAGCAGGAGCCTTTTAAGCTCTTGGTCGTGGGTTCGATCCCCACCCGGCTCACCAGCGTGGTGCTTTTGGTTTGCAAAGGTATGAATATATTGATATAGCGGCAAAATTAATCTTTCAGATAAATAAACTTCAACGAGCTTTCCCCACAGTTTGAGCAGAATTTGCATTATTTCCCCAAATTGCCAGTAAAGCATTTGGCAAATCGGAAATGTGTCTAATAATTAGACCTCCGCTGTTATGAATAAATCCAGCTATCATAAGATTTACAGGTGTACCTATATTATCTGATGCTATTCGGAAATCACCTCTATAGCCTATAATCGGGATCAGTCTTCCGGCAGCATAACCAATTTCTGCAGCTGTCCCGCTGTCAACATCCGGACCGTCAAGAACTGCAATAACTCCCATAACTTCATCTAGTGCTCGAATACTTTTTTTAAAAATTTTTTCATTGACTTTTTTGTACGCTTTTTCCTGCCTTCTACCAGGTGACATTTTGTTAACCCGATCAGTCTCTTCCTTTGGAGTTAATGCCCATGCATCTATTGGTTCTCCTCCCATTATTCTAACTAGTTTAATGATACTTTGGTGAAATGGCCTCGTTGCTTCCGCAAATCCCAGCGGACCCGCAATATATAATTTGATTCCTGGTACCAATTTCTTAGCTGGAACAGGAATTTCAAGATTTCCAAATATGAAAAACTTCGTACTCAATTTATCTATTTTCATTCTGCAATTTTACCTTAAACTTATAGTCGATACAAGTATAATAATTTACTTCAAAAAAATCTTGAAAGTAATATTATCGTTTATCAAGTTAAGATAAAAATGAGTATCAATGCGTTGATACTCATTTTTATACTTTTTGAAGCTATTTTTTAAAAAAACTTACTTCTATTTCTTATATATAAGGAGGGGTAAGGAATCGATGTTTCGTGTTACTGAAACATCCCTGATAAATCATGCAAAATCTCAGTAGCAAAGTGTACCCCTACAACTCTAAGCAAGCAGATATCATCGTACAGCTAGACCAAACTCCAAGATCCATTCCCAGTCAACAAATGATGCCAATATTGTCTTGCGACCCCCAACAGAATCTATAAGCGATTTGTGTGATAATATTTCAGTATTTGGAAGAGGTGTAAAAGGAACTAAGGAATGGCTTCTTCAAGAGACTTAATATCCCATCCCGCAAGACTAGCGCTTTGGAGATAGGAATTCATGAGAAAATTCATAAGTGTCTTTTCAGGAAAACGGGTTTTACGAAGCATTTCATAGGGAAAAACACACTCTGCTAGTTTTTCATTAAACGACGCTTGAGATCCAAAATGAACAGATTCAAATCCATTTGGTTTAGGATACAAATAGACATAATACGCAGGTTCTGGAAACCGTGTGTCTCCAGGCCAAAACCCGAATGCAAAATTTTCTTCATTCTCAGCATAACGCATAATTCTTCCCATTTCTCCCTTTAATTTCGGCGGCGTTGCCTTTCTTCCTGAAAACCTGGTGCCGCTCAAGTCAAACGATCCCCAAAAAAATTGAATGGGACTACTTTTCCCGCGAAAAGGGGAGCGGAAACGGTCAAATACTAGAGCTGTTTGTAGTACTATCCGCCACCAGCGGGTAACATATGCTTTATCATAAGATTTATGTCTTGTATCTTTCAGAAAAGGGATAGGATCCGGAACTTCCGTTGGGACTGGCTTAATGGCAACATGAATCTCAACGGAAGCAAGCTCATGCATAAACTGTTTATAAAACGATGCAACTGATTGGGGAACGAGAGGGAATGTCCTGGACTTGTTATTGCTGGTTTGTATTGTGAGGTTGTGGTTAAGAAAGTCAAAATTGATGATAAATGCCTCACGGTTGTAGGGAATTCGTCCCGTAGTCAACCCTGTGGCAGTGACATAAAAAGCAACTTCCCACCATTGATTGATAAATGGAGCAAGCTTCAGTTTTACCTTTCCGACAATCTGTGTCCACATATGCAGTGTATCAAGAGTATTTTTCCATTCCAGATAGGGGAGCGGGGGCCACAATTCTTTCTGAGTATATTTCATAGGTGTTACTCCTATTCCAAATAAAGTTCATCAATATAACACCATTTCCAGTCTTCGCCTGGTTCAAAGGATTTGATTATGGGATGATGCGTTGTATGAAAATGTTTTGTCGCGTGCTTGTTTTTCGAATTATCACAGCACCCTACATGTCCGCACGTTAAACACAAACGAAGGTGTACCCATGTATCTCCCATTTGCAAACACTCTTCACACCCTTCAGGGGTTTTCGGCTTAATACCTTTTGTGATTTGATCAAGATGTTTGCACTGTTTATTCATGACACACATAGTATACCACCTTTTTTCAATAACAAATACTAACAGGGGGAGGGAGAATTTTTTTCTGCTATACTCGAACAATGCTACAGATAAAACGCTTTACTGATTTTGATGATGCAAAAACGCAATGGAAAAAACTTGAACAGAAAACGTTCCATTATCCATTCCAATCATTGTGGTATCAGGAGCTATTTGCAGAAACATTTTGCCAGAAAGACGCAGTATATCTCCTTGGTGTGTATGATAATGAGACATTACTTGCAACAGGCGGCTTTGAAATCGTTGAAGGCATTGTCTATTTCCTGGGGATGAAAAAGGTCTTGCATGGCGAAGAAGTCACGGATTTTGGCGACATACTTTTTGCCAAGAATGAGCAAGTAGAATTGATCTGGAAAACAATCCTTGGCTATTTTCAGCAGGCAGGATTTAACAAAATCCAACTGGATTATATCAGGGAAGACAGTCAAACATATGCATTCTTTGCGAATAAACCAGGCGCAACAGTAACGCAACAGGAAGTCTCTCCGTATATTACCTTACCAGATACCTGGAATGCGTACATAGCAACACTTTCACGAAAAGATAGACATGAACTCAAACGGAAGATTAAGCGACTGGAAGAGCAAAGCGCATTCAAGTTTTGTACAAAAGATACAGTTGACAGTGAATTCGTAGAGTTTATCAGATTACATAAACTTTCAAACGCTAACAAGGAAATATTTATGTCAGAGCAAATGCAATCATTTTTTCAAAAAATTCTTAGAGCAGAAAAAAACGATTGGGAAACACATTTATGCTCGCTTACTATAGACAAGAAACACGTAGCTTCTGTATTCCTGTTTAAGAACAATGAATATATGCTTTTATATAATTCCGGTTATGATCCGGAATACAGAAACTTGAGCGTTGGCCTACTCATCCAGGCATTTCTGATTAAAAAAGCAATCGAGCAGAAGAAAAAAGTGTATGATTTTTTACGGGGAAATGAGCGTTATAAATATGATCTGGGAGCAAAGGATATGAGGTTATTCAGCATCACCATCGAACAGCAATAACCGAAACAAACTTGCAACTATTGCAGTGAAAAGCTGCTATACTTCTTTTATGGGACTTGTTGAAAGAACCTATCAACGAATAGATGGAAGAACGGTCATGACAAATGAGGAATCGATGGACGGGCGTGAAGTTATCATGTCAGTAGAGGTTGGTTCACGAAGGTTTAATCTTTTTTTCAACGAAAGTCCTGTAAGAGAAACATTTTTGCAGGTACCATTATCGGTTAATATACATCCTGTTCTAAAAGTAGAAAAAGCAGAATTATCTGGCGATCGTTCGCTGTGCATGGTCGTTCCGTATGGAGCTTACACGAAAGATGGTTGGCAATTTGTTACGTCGCAAATAGAAAATCCCTATGAAGCCCACACAATTGAATATAAACGATAAAATGGTGGGCGGTATAGGACTTGAACCTATGAACCTCTTCAATGTCAATGAAGCGCTCTAGCCAACTGAGCTAACCGCCCAAAGTCTAATTATTATACCATGAGAAATTTCCCTGAACAAACACTTGTACTTTTCGCAAAAAAGCACTACAGTCGTTCGTATGTTTGACGAGTATAAAAAGGCATTAATACCACTTGTTGCGTATAAAAGTATCAGCGCTGATCCTGTTTGCAAAGAGGAAGTTCAAAAAACAGCAATATATTTGCAAGATCTCTTACAAAAAGGCGGTTTTCAAACAGAACTATTTACGCAATATGCAAACCCCATTGTTTTTGGTTCAATCGAAGTCGACCAACACCTTCCTACGTGCCTTATTTACGGCCACTACGACGTGCAACCTGCTGAAAAAGAAGAAGGGTGGAATAGTGATCCGTTTACCTTAAGAGAAAAAGACAATAAGCTTTTCGCACGTGGAGTTATGGATGATAAAGGACAATTGCTCTTACACATTATTGCAATTCAAGAGCTTATCAAACACAAACAACTCGGATATAATATCAAATTCCTCTTTGAGGGCAATGAGGAAGTCGGGTCACCAGCAATTGAACATTTCATCTCTAAACATACCGATTTACTCCACTGTGATTTTGTCATGATTTCAGACGGCGAATTAACGTTGGGGAAACCTACTATTGAGCTGGGATTTCGCGGGATATTAAATGCAACAGTAAACATTATTACTGCAGGAAATGAACTACATTCTGGATTATATGGTGGCAGCGTTCCCAATGCCGCTGAGGAAGTAAGTATCCTAGTGACAAAATTATTTGATAAACAGAACAAGGTAACGATACCTGGTTTTTATGATGATGTTCTTTCTGTTGACACAAGTATTTCTATACCATTCGCAGAAGAACATTTCCGTAAAAATACCGGCGCAAAAGTTTTAAAAACAGAACCGAGGCATGATTTTTTTACTCAAACAGGACAACGGCCGAGTATCGAGGTAACGGGTATCCATGCAGGTTATACTGGAGTAGGGTATAAAAACAGTATTCCACATAAGGCAACCGTAAAGATAAATTTTAGGCTAGTGAAAAATCAGGATCCGGAAAAAATAGAGCAGCTGTTCAGAAAATTCCTGAAAGAAACGTTACCAGTCTATATTGATTTTGCAGTTTCATTTGATGATCACAATCACGCAGTACGGATCGACTATAACAACGCATTTGTTACAAAAGCAAAGAAAGTCCTTACAGACGTATTTGGAGAAAGACCATTGCACCGGTATGTCGGGGGCAGTGAACCTGTAGTGCTATATTTTGACAAATATCTGAAAAAACCAATTGTCCTTGTCCCCTTCGCTAATGAAGATGGCGCAATGCACGGAGTCAATGAAAATTTCGCGAAGGAGAATATTGAGAAGGGATTACTGTTCAGCAGAGAATTTTTTAGAGAAAAATAAATATAATACTGGTTAAGAAATTTGAGAAACACCTAATCTCAACTGATTTAAAAGAACAGCGAGTTCTTGAGGATTGTTAACATAATACGTCGCATGCAAAGCGGGATTTGCTACTGCAATACTTGTGACTCCTGGGATCGTCAACAGAGAAGCATCAACTTGCTGATCTCCTGCCGTAACAGTAACCTTTGGATCTATCCCCTCACTTTCTAAAGCTTTTATTGCAGACGAACCCTTTGTGACACCTTGCGTAGTAACTAAGAAATTAAAATCAGCTACAGAACAGTTGATGTCTTCCGGCAACAAAGATCTTAAGCGAGGTGCTCTTGCTTCATCGAGAGCAAACTCAACCATTCCTGTGCTCAAGAGATTTAGTTGATGTGCAAAATATTTAGGGTCAAGGGTAATTTCTCTGATAATATGACCCAGTGTACGTTGAAATGATATTGCTCTCTCGTGAGTATTTGTGTACAAAATGGCACGTTTATCTCTTCGCGGATTATCTTTTGGATAAAAAGCTGCAAGTTTGATATCCAATCCATGTCTTATGATTGTTTGACCAATTTCGTTCTTCTCATCAACGGTAAGTGGTTCAAAAAGTACTTCACCGCTTGGTAAAACCCGGGTAGAACCTGCTTCAACTATAAGATCTGTAAGCGATAAACCATCCTGTCGAATTCGCAATTCACCCTTGGTAGTAACTATAGCTCTATATGGATACGCTTCAAGTGCCTGTTTAACAGGAAAGGGAATAGGTGCGTTAGCAGTGACGGCGAGCGTACCATCTCTGTCAACATATGCTGCTTTCTTCAGTACTTGTTGTGTCTCTAACATAATATAGGCTATATTATAGCAAATTTTCGCGCAATACGCAGCTCTATAAGAGTGCTCCAAGAGAAGCGGGAAAATCTAGTTTCGATACGATAATTTCTGTTGCAAGGAATTCTTTCATGGGATGTGAAGAGTATAATGTTTTTACAAGAGGTAACCACTGATTCGAAGATTTTATGAGCGAACCTCCGAACACGATAATCTCAGGATTGTAGAAGAAAGACGCATCTATCAAAAATTGCGCTAAATACGTACAAAAGAATGTAATTATATCAATATTATTATCATTGAATACTTTTTCTGCGGTTATCTTTTTATGAAAAACTTTTTTGGAAAGAAACTCTATACCCCTCCCTGAAATCATCTCTTCAATTGTTAAAAATGAATTAAGCTCCTTTACCCAAAGAGGATTCATACAGATTTCTCCTGCAATATTTTTATACCCTCTAATGAGGTTATTATTTTCAACAGCAACTACTCGAATACCTGTACCAAGATTAACGAAAATAAAAGAAGCATACTTCTTTCCTATTCCATATCTATTTTCAGCTTTCGTCATGCAAAAAACATCATTATCACAAAAATATTCTTTAAATGAAAAATATTTTTGTAATATTGGTTCTAAATCAATATTTTCTATTTTTCCCAGCAGACTACTCTTCTGAATGATTTTATCCTTAACAATTCCGTTAAAACTTATTCCAACTGCTTGGAAATTCCATGTTCCAACTTGCCTATTTATAACAGAGAAGACAGAATGCAAATCTTTTGCGCCTTCTTTATGAAAATATTTCATTGTTGGCAATGAGTATTCACTAATGATTTCACGTTTTGGGCTATACACAATGAAACGAATCTTTGTGCCACCAATATCGACTGCAAGTGAATTCATACTTCTCTGTAGAAAAATGGTCTCGTCTCTTTGTCTTTATCCCAATACATTTTTTTATAGGTTTTATTTTTTCTCTCAATATCAATAAGATATTCGATTGTAAAGTCTTTTATCTTCTCGTGATATACAGGAACGCCGTGATAGGGCAATCTAATACAATTTTTGCTTACTGGAATAATACCAAGTCTATTTGGCTTTGGAGAAACTGTTAGTGTAATTGCATGCGGAATAAAGTTTTCGATAAAATTAAGATCATCCCTAACCATGAGATATGCATGGTATTGTAATAACATTTTATGGGTTTCATCTTTAATATATTTTCTTACTTTTATTGCCTCTTTTGAGATGTCACTGTCTGAAAGCTTATCATTATAGACTTCAAATAGTATATTCTCTTTTACTTGCAAGTCTTTTGTATTAATAATTCTTTTTATTGATTCCTCAGCACCGTTATATTTCCCAAGGAATTTTTTATCTTTTAAAAGATAAAGTTTTTTAAGTGAATTTACCTTATTAGAGAACTGTTTTTTGAAGTTAGAAGATAGTTCTTCCATTTTTTCAAGTTCGATTATTTCCAAATTTCCGTTCCATCCAAATTCACTGACAACAAATTCAAGAAATTCTCTATAGTTTTTATACTCATCTTTCGATATATGATTAAAACTACCAAAAACACCTTCGGTTATTATGGTAATCTTAGCTCCAGGAGTATAGACACTTTGAACTAATTGAATAATGTCATTAAGCCTTTTTAATGACAATACTTCACCCATGTCAGGTAAGGTTCTATTTGTTTTTAAAGAAATTGGCATTTTAAAAGGGAATCCCAAAATTGTCATTTGTATTTGACTATTTGTGTTAATAAAATGATTAAACTTATTTATCCATAGATTACGGTTCTCTCTGATATATTTCCTTGGACCAAACAGTATTTCACTTTCTGCAAATATGCTTAGTATTTTTTCTGCAATGGAATTTCCAGTAATAGCAACTTTCAACTCTGGTAATGTGGACAATAAGTCGTTTAAACTCTTAAGAGAAATAATTTCTCCCTCTGTAAAAACTGCCTTCTTCTTTACATGTGAAAGATTATAAAACGGGGTATAAGGATACACATATTGATTCGCTTTAAGTTTTTTCATAGTTACAATCCAGGATTTTGTACTAATCCTGCCTCATTATTTTTTTTGTTTCTCTGTTTTGACCTATGTTGAAAACAAGATAACTTCTAAGGAAAGCGGTTTCATCTGTATTTCCTTCACAAAACTGCTCTAAATCGTGTCGAATTTGCAACGATTCTGGTTTTTTGCTCATAGATAATAATTTTAAATTTTTATACCTTTTCACGGCTAGCAATGCTTCTGCTAACTCATCTTGAGTATAACCTTCCTGTATTAAGGATTGCGCTATACTCACTAATTGTGCGTGAGACTCTCCTTCTTCATCAAATAAATTTACTAAGTAGTGCACTTGATTATCAGCCATTGCAGCTGATTTAAGAAAATTATACAATGTTTCTTGATTTTCGAAGATGCCCTGCGTATTGTGTATATACATCTTTTCTGTAATATCACTCCAAATACCGTTCACTAAACTCGCTTCACCATGACCATTTAACCACGGCGCAGAATGACTCGTGCCTACCAGAATACCACCTTGATCAATAAACGATGAGGCAGCCTGCAGCAATTCTCTAGATCGAGCAATATGTGTTTGCAAATTACTTTTTCTTACCTTCTTCGATTTTCCTACCAAATAATCAAAACTATCCCATATAACTGGCGCGCCTTTTTTTAAGGCTTTTCTTAGTTTTCGAAAAATAAAATCTTCGTCAGTTGTTTGATAATGTCCATCTATAAAGTAGTATGGACTGCCTAACACCCTCTGCTTCACACGAATACCGTAAATAAGTGTACTCTTGCCACTACCAGGATCTCCCATTATTAGCGTTGATTCTCCTCGTTCTATTGTACTCATTACCAAATTTGTTTCAGATGGTAACCATATATTTGCTGAAATTAACTGTTCGTCTGGTTTTCCAGAATACATTTCTACCCTATTCACCAATTGAGGAGAGTATAGACCTAAGCCTAATTCAATTTGTAATGCCTCTTGATTACGGAATACCGTATGTTCACCGATAAACCGGCTATTTTCTGTCGTCATATATTATCCTCTCTTCTTCCACCAAAGATATTTCTCACTGCAAAAATTGGCTTATTATTATTTGCGTAAACAATTTCTCCCAAATTACTATCATGTACGTCGCGTTTTAATTGTGCATATTCTGCAATACCAATATATGTACCATTTTCCCCATTGTACAAAACAAGACCGTGCATGGGGTTTATTTTTTTACCCAGACTCGGTTTTGGGTGTGGCTTTAAACTCAAACGATTCGGTGCATTTGTTATACCAGCATATACTCTATTATGAGGATTATATTCAGGGTACTTACGTATATCTTCTTCTGCTAGTACTTTTTTTTGTGCATCTGATCGTAAATCCATAATCGCAGCAAATTGTGCAGTTTGCAGGATAAGATAGTGGAATAAATTTTCCGGCAATGTTGTAAGGTCATCGGTTTTAGCCAACTGGCGTACACGTTGAATTTCTTCTTCTGACTCTATTCCAAATCGCAGCAAGGAAGCATCTGGCATAATATCTAAAAATGTAAAAGCCCTAATTCTTAAAGCTGTATCCTCATTTGCCACTACTTGCTGATAGGCGGCTTCCCAATTTTGTTTATAGCGTTGCGCAAACATCGCTTCAAAATCTCCTCCTAATACATCAACGACTGACTCTTTAAGAGATCGAATAGTAATGTATTTTGAGGAATCAAAATGCCTTATCGCTTGCTCTGCAATCATTCGATTAATTTCTTTTTCAACAGGGTCTAGCCCAAGTGGATCGTTATCAGGCAACACATCGCTTTCATCAACGAGCGTGAAATGTAAATGTAATCCAGCTTCTGCTGCAGTACGAGTCATCAATGCATAATGTCGCAGCATTTCGATCTCTGCCATATCTATTATGGTATCCGGTGACCCTGTCCGCTTCGGTGATTTTGTTTTTGAAAGCGCGTAATACAAAACAATATTTGCTCCTTCTTGACTAGCTAACATACTGCATAACGTATCAATATATTCTGGAGTAGGTACAAAACTATCTCTCCCAGTTGAAAGTAAAGGTTTGATTAGCTCTAAGTAATATGCCCCTGCTTGTTTTAATCGATCACCATTATTTTGTGGTAAGAATGCCATTTTTACTCTTTGTGGCAAACTGGAATCTTTTATTTGTCGATAGTCTTTTTGATGTATTCGTCCAGTTAGGTTATCAATATCAGAATCCATTTGAAAAGAGGGAAGGTCAAAATTTTTCGCTTGCCGCATTAAAGTATTCAAATAAAGAGTTGCTTTTAATTCAGGAGTAACGGTCAGATCACTGTCTTTAGGCAAACTGACAGAGCTCAAATGGTCGGAATCCACAACCTCAGCATACAATGCATTTCCAGTATTTTGTGCTTTTTCGTTCATACACTAAAAAACCGCCTATTTGGCGGTCGGAACATTTTACATGAAATGTCCTTCCGCATTAGCGGTTAATAAGGACAAATACAAAGTAGTTTTGTTTCATATTTACTATATTTGAGTATACCAAACTACACAAACCTTTGCAATAAGCAGTTAACGATTTTATAAAGTCACCCTCGACCTAACGGTTGAGAATCTCAGTATAGAAGACTAGAAAGTCTACTTCATAACCGAACCTAAAAATAAGAAATACTCTTCAGATATGATATAATCTTATAGTATGAATAAGGAGACTGTGTTAGACATTGATGGGGCAAGTGGTGAATATGTTAGTAAACTTGCAGAAAAATATCCACAGAAAAATTTTATAGTATTAGATCCCCATCCTAACGAACCACTTATTTTACCTTTAAATGTAAAAATATTCGCTGGGGGAGCAGTCGCGACAACGAAATGCCGCTTGAGCACGGATCGGTAGATCAGGTCGTTATCAATTGGCTGTACGATAATATTGAATGGGATTCGGAAGAAGAACCGGATCAAAGTGCCATGTTTGGCATCTTATTGCGACAAGCGAAAAATCTTTTGAAACCAACAGCTTCAATCATAATAAATGATGTCCGATGCAACATGGAAATGATAGTAACGCTGTTAGAACAAGAAGGCTATACGGTTTCACAACCTCCTCAAATCCTACAAGACACAAGTATTACGCAACTCGCAACCTTTAGCAAAGTATTATCCGAAAAATATCCTGAATTAACACCTATGTCAGTTACAGCAACCGTTAACGCTCCCGGCTTTAGGAGGGAATTGTTTTAGAAATAGTAAGTATGGGAAAAGAAGCATCAAGCAACGATAGCAGTGTAAAACCTACAATTTACAACGGTAATCTTCGCGCAGACAGTTATGTACGTATGGTTTGTATTTTTGCGTAACGTACAAGTGCCTTACAAGAGGATTATGTATCTGAAATCGAGTCTACTGATTTGCATCTTTTAGAGTAACTAGAGTCACTTTCCCAACTGTTCTTTGAAGTAGTCCACCCAGGGAATCAGGCTTGGATCAAGGCCGTAGAGTAAGGCAAGATACAGACTTACATAGCCTCCGAATGAAAGCGTTGTTAGCATTTGGGACAATCTGGTTTTTCCGGGAACGGCGTAGGAACTTATCTCAACATGGTTTTTCTCTACGACATCCTGGGTCAATTTCATCCGCTTTTTATGAATTGCATCATACAAATCTGAGAGAAGAAAAAGAATATGCAGCTTTTTTTCCTTCGGGTTTTGCAATCCTTCCATCAGATGATGATTTAATTCAGGAACATCTTCAAAGGCTGAAAAACTTTTTGCTGTTTCATTCAGTTGATTACGCATAATATGCGCATTACCGTTGAGAAAATCGGAAGAAAAGATAACCGGAAGTGTGTCAAACAGTTTTTGGGCAATTGTCATCGCGTCTTCTTTAACCTTTTGCTGATTCTCTTTTACTTCATGGACCGCAGCCATTACCGCTTCATCTGACAACGATACTAATCCAAGTCTATTCAGTAACGCAATAAATCCCAACACCATGTATCCGGTTCCAAGACGGGGTTGACCGGAAGGGTTAAATTTCGGATCAAATACGAGCCCTGTTCCATTGTGATCATCTATAAGTTTTTTCAGTGCGCCTCCATTTGTTACTACGGTTACGAGAAGATCCTTTTCATATGCTTCTTTTGCGCAAGAAAGTACCTCTTCAGTAGAACCTGAATAACTTGACAAAACAACCAAACTTTTCTTATTTGCAAATGCCGGCAGGTGATAGTCGTTATTGGAATACACAAAAGCAGGCAACTTGTCTTTCAACAATGCTTGTGCAACATATCCTCCGTAAGCTGAACCACCCATACCACAGAGAATAACATTGTTGATCGCTTTATATTCCTGAGGAAACTCTATTTTTTTCGCATCCATCCATATTTGTTCACATTGTTTGGTAAAAAGTTCTGTAGAGTCGTAGACATTTTTCGGGTCAAGTTTTCGTATTGCATTAAGATCTTTTAAATCAAACATAAGCATTATCCTATCATGTCTGTTTTTGTCTGACAATACCTATTTTTATAATATATTTTCATTGTCTTTCAAGTCGTAATTCCCATACCTGCTAAATCTTTTTGTAATTGCTTTGCGTCTTTGAACAGAAAGGCAGAAATTCCTAATTGCCTTGCTGTTTCTACATTTTCTTTTGTATCATCGAAAAAGATAATCTCTTCTTTTTTCATATGAAGAATGGAAAGCATTTTTTGGAAAAATGCAGGTTGTGGTTTTAAGAGTTTATATTTTGAAGAAATAATAAGTTCGTCAAATAAATATAGAACATCATTTCTATGTAACACTTCATAAACCGCTTCATGCTGGTTATTCGAAAAAAGCACAATTGTATATGTCTGTTTCAGCTTTTTGACAAGATCAAAAACATCTTTTTTTACCATTGCCTCCCGGTAAACAGTTCCCAATACATCATCTTTTGAAATGCCTATGCGACTACCGACAAAAGTCAAAAAAGCATCAAATGTACCTTCCCACAAATCTCCTTTATGAGCAACTTCTGAAAGAATGCGCTTCCTTTCCAACACGTCATCGATGTTTTCCTTAAGCCACTGTATCAATGGCCCGTCTACGAGAACACCTGCGTAATCAAAAACAATGGCTTTTATCATAAAACAGAAGAGCAAATTCTTATATTGTTGAGCAATCAGTATTGTTGATATATTCCTTAATGACCTGACATATCCCAGTCCTTGCTGACAATGGGGAATTTTGCAAGTTTTTCTTTAAAAGTTACCATTATTTTATCCAAGTCTTCCTTTGTTTTTGCTTCAAACCGCAATACTAATGTCGGGGTATTTGAGGATGCCCGTACTAATCCCCACCCGTTATCCATATAGACTCGCGCACCGTTAATATCAACTACTTTATATCCTTCATCTTTAAATTCTTTTGTTACCTTTTCCACAACGTTATATTTATCCTCATCAGTTGTCTTCACCTGGATGGTTGGCGTTGAAACATAATAGGGGGTACCGGCAACAATTTCCGAGAGTGGTTTCTCTTGCGTTGAGAGATATTCCAATATTTTTAAGGCTGCAAATAATCCGTCATCGAATCCATAAAAATCGTCAACAAAGAAAATATGTCCGCTCATTTCCCCTGCCATTGCTGCTTTTTCTTCTGCTAATTTTGCTTTAATATATGAATGTCCTGTTTTCCACATGATTGGCATGCCGCCGTGCGCTGTAATATCTTCTGGTAATGCTTCTGAAACTTTCACGTCAAAGACGATTTTTGCTCCTGGATGCTTTGAAAGGACAAGGCGGGAAAGTAAAATAATGTACCTGTCCGGCCAGATGGTATTACCTTTTTCGTCAACCAGACCAAGCCTGTCACCGTCTCCGTCAAATGCAAATCCGAAATCGCATTTATTTGAAACAGTCTGTTTTCCGGTATCTTCCATCATCGCTGTTCCGTCTGGATTTGGCGTGTAATTAGGATATGCCGGATCAACATTGGTAAAATGCTCAACGATATCCTGACCTGCTTCTTTGAGTGCTTTGACATAAATCGGACCTGCTGTACCATTACCCGTATTCACTAAGATTTTGAATTTTCTGGAAATTTTTGCCCGGGACAACAAATCTTTTATGTATGCATCGATAATATCTTCTTTTCTCACTGTTCCTGGTTTTTCCGCTGTGTAATAATCTTCTTTTGTGATGGTGTCGTATACTTCCTGCAGTTCTTTTGTCAAAAGGGTATAGGAATAGTCAGATCCGAGTTTGACTCCATTCCAGCCGACAGGATTGTGACTTGCGGTAATACACACAAGTCCTTTCACTTTTAAGTAGTATTGTGACCAGTAGGAAAGGGGAGTCGTAACTGTACCAATATCAACAACGTCAATCCCGGATTCTGTGAGTGCTTTAATAACCTGTTTATGAAATCCTTCTGACGTTCCCCGTGCGTCATGTCCAACAACACACTGGGTAATATTTCTGTCATGGAGGAATTTCCCAAAACCCTTCCCGATATGATACATGGAAGTATCATTTAATTCATCGTCTGCCTCGCGACCCCGAAGGTCATATTCGCGAAACATGGTACGTTTAAGGATTGGCATAGTATTACGTTATTTGTTTAAGCATTTCTAAAGCTTGAAGTGCTATTCCATATTTTTCAGCTTTCAAAATTTTTTCCTGACGTTCTTCAACTGTTCCGTTTGTAGAGTCAATCATTATTACCTGTCGTATTCTATTAAACTTTTCTGGCCTATCTGATCCAGCTAATTGCGATAATCCTTTTAAGGTTTCCAAACTTTTTCCAGTGTTTGTATAATAATCTAATATTTTCTGAATCGGGTCAGGGTGATTTAGTAAAATACTTTTTGCAGTTTCTAGTCCAGCAGGATGAGGTATTGCATCAATATCAGCCCAGCCTATAGCGGCTATTGCAGATTCCATCGATAGTGTTTGTTCCGGTACAAATGATGGAACTGCTTCTCGCGTCACCATAATAATTTTTTCATTGTAAATCCCGTGAATTGAAAAGTCAATTGCTTCAATGATCTTGCAACCACATATAGAATTGTATAAAATAAGGTAGCTTATCGTTGCTCGGGGAGCAATTTTTTGTTTTTTTTATGAGTAAACATAATCCTGCGAAATCATCAACAAAAGAGAATGCACGGCTTGGACAGTGGTTTGCGACAGCAATTTGCGGAAATGATATCCTCAGTTCCGCTCTCTACGTCAGCGGTATTTCGATTATCTATGCCGGCATTTACTCACCACTCGTCCTGTTGCTCATCGGCCTTGTGTTGTTTTTTTATAAATCAGTCTACATAGAAGTTGTGGAAGCCTTACCGACCAATGGAGGAGCATATAACTGCCTCCTCAATGCCACGTCAAAAAACATTGCTGCTATTGCCGGAACCATGACATTTCTTTCTTATGTTGCAACTGCAGTGATTTCCGGGGAGGACGGCGTACAATATTTGCATGCAATTCTTGCTATCCCCATTATCCCTGTTACAATCGGTATTTTGCTCCTGTTTAGCCTGTTGGTCGTTTCAGGCATAAAAGATTCAGCGAAAGTAGCACTGGGTATTTTTGTTTTCCACGTCATAACACTTATCCTGTTTGTATTGTTCGGCTTCTGGTACGTCACGCATCACCAGTTATATTTACAGGCAAATTTTCTTGCAACTGCTCCGATCGTGACACGATTTGGCGGCATACTGCCGGCAATATTTTTCGGCTTTTGCGCATCTCTTCTGGGAGTATCAGGATTTGAGAGCTCTGCAAACTTTGTTGAAGAGCAACAGCGGGGAGTATTCCGCAAAACACTTCGTAACATGCTTATCGGTTCAATTATTTTTAATCCGCTTACTGCATTTATTGCGCTCAGTGTTATGCCGTACCATGCCCTTGTCGCCTCTAGCGATTTCCTGCTTTCAAATGTTGCCCGGATAACCGGAGGAGTCTTTCTGGAATATCTTGTCGTCATTGATGCAACCATTGTCCTCTCCGGAGCAGTATTAACCGCATTTGTCGGCGTCAGCGGTTTATTGTACCGTATGACTGCAGACGGATGCTTCCCGACGGTTTTGAGTTATAAAAACAAACAGGGGAGTTACCCAATCATTATTCTCTTCTTTTTTCTCCTGACTTCCTCAATCCTTCTGGCAACAAAAGGGAATCTTTTGTCTCTTGCTGGAGTATATACGATTGCGTTTCTTTCCGTGATGACGTTTTTTGCATTTGGTAATTTATTAATGCGAAGAACCAGGCGGGATTTGAAGCGGACATACAGTGCACCATTTCTCTTTGTTGTCTTTGCTTTCTGCGCAACAATTGCTGGAATTATCGGTAACATAGACATTGCACCGGAAAATCTGCAGTATTTTCTCATGTATTTTGTCCCGACAATTCTGCTTGTTTTTGCCACCATTTACGCTGATATCGTACTTCGTTTTATCATAAAATATACAATACTATTCCCTCTCTTCCGCAGCTGGATCAGAAAACGATTTGCAACACTCATTGATGGAGAATTTGTCGTCTTTGTTTACCACCCGAACCGTTTATTCCAAATCCTGCAATATATTTACCGCAACGAAATAGGAAAAAAAATCATATTGATTTACTGCGACAACTGGAACCTTAATAAAAAAGAGAATGAAAAACAGTTTACAGAGCTTGAAAAAATTATTCCCACCCTCCGGGAAGCAGGAGTGTATCCAGATTTTTCCATTTCGCTTTTACACTGGCATATGTCGTTCGGTAAAGTAGCTGTTGATGATGCAGTTAAAAAAATGCATGTACCACATAACCGAATTCTTATCGGCTCCATTCATCACGATCACCCATTTGATTATGACGATCTGGGCGGTGTACGTATTATCTTCTAGAAACCTTCTATCTCATTTTTTCACGTAACTTCATACGCATTCTTTGAACTCTGAATTGATTAGTTAAAAACTCAGCAGAAACAAATCTAGCTCTTTCTCCAGTGACATAACAAGTCCTCCTGTTTTTTGCCCCAGTTCGAGCTGAAAAAGTTTTTCATGCAAAGCAAGAAGTTGGTCTTGTGTAAATGCGTTTGCCTGCTTTTTCAGTTTTGATAATTGCCAGGGAGCAAGACGTTTTACCTCGGTTATCTCTGCAATGGTTTTATCGCAAACTGCAAGCACAAGACGGACCTGACGCATCAGCATAAATAATACGTATGGAGCATCCTCATGCTGCAGTACTTGGTGATAAAGGGAAATTGTTTTTTTCGTGTTTTGCGGAAGTATCCCGTCAAGAAAAGTAAAAACAATTCTTGGAACAGCAAACGCTTTGACTGTAACAGCAGGAAAGAGGGCGAGTTGTTTTTTAGTCAATTCTTTTCCTTCCCACAAAAAAATGTTTGTTTGTTTTTGTTTCAACAAAAACGACGCAATTACATCAATTTCTTTTTGCGATTTTTTTTGTGTCAAAAATTCTTCTAAAAAAACTGTCTGCATTTCACCAAAGAGTTTATTTGGAGAGAATACCTGCATAATATCAGTCACTGTTGCAGAAGGAGAGAGTATTATTTTTTCCTTGTATTTTATTTTTTCTTCGTGGAGATAATTTCTACTTGCTGTTATGTCACTACCGTGAATTACCGTTATCATTCTGTTCTCCTTTTATATTCCTGGAATAATTCTCTTGCTGTTTTTTCCAGATGTTTTCCCTGACTGTTCCGGTGGGGCAGGAGAGAGCCGGAAAAGTTTTTGGGAATATGCAAGAGTTCGTGAATCAATACCTGTAACTGTCTATCTCTATCTAATGTATCGTAGTACTTCGCTAACACTTCAATAACATAAGATGGTTCTATTTGTAGGGCGTGCTGAAAGATTTTCGGGAAAGACCAGATACGTGCATACGAACGAGACGAAGAACCAAAACTCCGGTAGCAAAAGATACGATCAAGGGGAATGTAAGGTATTTCCAGTGTGCTGATTAGCCGGACAATATCCTGTTTAATCTGCGGCGCTTCCTCCCACTCAAGTTTCACTGCTTTTTTCCTTCTCATGAAGTCAACAAATAATAGTACAAAAGAAAGAGAATGTCTATCGATTTAAGAAATGGAATTACTGTAAACGCACGGAAAAAATGACATTTTCACTACAATTACAGATATTTTCTAATACATTCCCAGTAACCATTTTGCAACGACTTTCATACTTTGCGTAATATATGAAGAAATGGCTGGAGGAGTGGGTGCGAGAGCAAAACGCTCTATCGGTAAATGTATATCATTTACCGTAGCTGACAAGACGCTTTGCGTTACTGTTGGTTTCCCCTGAATTTTCGGAATAGATAAAAGGCTTGCATACATTGCACTTGGTGAACCATCGGGCTGAAGAAAAGAAAAATCTGCAAATGGCCCTGCTCCGGCAGTGAGTAAAAATGGTGTTACTGCAACAACATTTGGATCATTCCATACCGACGAAAATGCCTGCTGGTAGTATGACGCAATACTTGTACTGTCTATCGCTCCATCAGACCACCCGGTTTCTGTTATGAATGTCGGAAGGGTTTTACTAGTAAATTGACTGACAAAACTCCGTTCATACAAAAAACTGGTAATACTCTCATTCGTATGGATACTTGGTGGTTGCGAAAACGCAGGGTTGGGATATGAATGACTCCCAAGCCCGTCAACTTGATTAAAGATACCCGGTACTGCGCTATTCATGCTCTGGAGAAAGGAATATTCATTCATTGTTTCAGATGTATTCGCTGCAGCATTATCAAGTCCCGCGGAAATAATGAAAAAGTCAGGACTGCGGGACTTGAAAACCGTTACTGCATAACTTAATAGCTGCGCATAATCAGAAGGCGAGGGTGTTCCTCCATATTCATTACCGCGATTTACTTCATTAAAGACAATAACGTAGCGATTTTTTGTCGGCCAGGTAAGGGAATTGAGAAAGTTTGCAAAATCCAGAACATCACGTTCGTCAGGTTTTCTCCATACCTGTGTATTAAAATAGTCTCCCTCTGTTGCAAGACGGATGATAGGAATCAGATGCAAACTTCTGCATGTATCCATAAATGCCTGCCACTTTTCCAAATCCTTGTCTCCTGCTTGAATAGGGATTGTCACATAACCCCAATCTCCACCATTGGAATTGACCAGTTTTGCAGCATCGTCAAGTTCTGAGGTGAATAAAATATGTATGCCAACTTTGTTGTTGGGACTACTAAGCGGGTTTTCAATTGCAAATGCCTGAGACGCAAAAGATAAAGAAAACCACAACAAAAACAAGAGAAAAAACAGCTTCTTCATGAAGACTTATTATACCGCAGAATGGAAAATAGTAAAACTAATTTTTGTTTTCCGGATAACTTTGTTATAATTATTCCTATGTCATCTCTTGAAAAGATAAAGGCAAAAGTAAAAAAACTGAGCGCAACAAAACCGCAAATTGATTTTATTACAGCAGCGTTATCTATTCCTGTTTTGATTACAGCGGTTATTTTAAATTTTTCTTCTCTTGAGACAAAGATTTCTTCTTCAAAAATAACTGTCACCCCGACTCCTTCTATAACTGTTTCGCAAAGTCAGCCGGTTCTGCCATCAACAAAACCTGTCATACAAACCGTTGTGGTTACGCTTGCCCCACAGCCGAGTGCATCGCAAAGTTGCACACCAGGCATTGGTAATATCAGTATCGCTTCCCCGCAGGAAGGACAAACTGTCACACAAAATCCGGTGTGTATTAATATTGATTACCAGTCAGAAAATTCCTGTGCAGTTGTATGGGCTTATAGAGTAAATAACGGCCCTCTTTCTGATTATGGCAATAATTCCGTCTGTTTATATAGTCTCCCCGCAGGACAGGTAACGTTTGAACTGGATGTAAAAAGCCTGGTCAATAACGACACAAAAACCGTGACAAGGACATTTTCGATTCCTGCCCCGCCAACGCCAACAGCAACACCGACAACAATAACTACACCATCTCCTACACTTACACCGATGAGTCCATGAAAGATCGTCTTACCAGTGCTATAAAACTGCTTATTGGATGGCCATTGTCTCTGACTGCAATATATTTTATTGGCAAACTCATTCTTGGCAACACCAATGCATTATCTGCCTTCACACACATACAACCTATTTTGCTTTTTTTGGGAATGTTCTCGTACTGTGGGTACTTTCTGGGACGCTGCATATTCTGGTATCAACTTTTGAGACTAAAACATCATGAGTATTCATTCGGTAAAACTGCATTTCTCTGGAGTTATTCAGAATTAAGGAGGTATATTCCGGGAAATTTCTGGTCATTCATCAGCAGGGTGCATTTTTTTGAAACAAAAATAATATCAAAAACAGCTATTCTCAGATACCAAATTATTGAAACAGCATTCCTTATCCTCTCTGCTTTTTTCGTTTCGATTTTTTCACTTCATTTTTTGCTGTATAGTATGTTCCCGACAACGCCATCAAAACTTTTTTTTTCTCTTTTTATTCTTACAATAGTGCTTGCCACTGTAGCTATCTTTCTGTCAAAACGAACAGTACCTTTCTTCTCACGATATTTTCCTCTCAAGGAATTGTCATTCTTTAACCGACTCTCCCTTTTTTTCACTATGACTTTGTCGTGGATATTTTTTGGAGCCGGATCATACTTTACTATTGCTGCTGTATGGCCTTTGTCAGCAAACCACTTTGTTTCTCTTATCGGATTTTTTACCCTCTCATTTCTCATCGGATACCTTTCCCTGATAACACCAATGGGGCTTGGAGTGAGGGAAGCAATAACCGCTGCAGGACTAATAAAATATCTGAAACATGTATCAGATGCTGCAAGTGCTGCACTGTTGAGCAGAATTATTTTGATTATTACTGAATTGCTGGTTTTAGGGATTTTTGCTCTTATCTACAAATTTGAAAAGCAAGCCAAAAAAATAGCTACCTGTATCGTAAAACACAAACACATTATTATCCTCTGGGGTGCAATTATTTGTTATTGTCTCTACTTCACGACAGCAAGTTTTTTTCGTTATAACAATTTTTATACCGGCAGGTTCGATTTGGGAAATATGGACCAAACTGTCTGGAACACACTGCACGGAAGAATATTTCAATTGACAGACCCCGACGGTACAAATATTACCAGCCGTTTTGCAACACACGCTGATGTTCTACTCATTCTGTTGGCTCCTTTTTATGTCATCTGGCAAGATCCGAGAATGCTTCTTCTCATTCAAACTATTGTCATTGCATTAGGTGCGCTTTTTGTTTATTTTCTTTCGAAGGATATTTTGAGAGAAAAAGGAATTTCTCTTATTATCAGTATCTGCTTCCTTCTTAATCCATCTTTGCAGTATAGTAACTTGTATGATTTTCATCCGGTCGTATTGGGAACAACATTTCTCCTTGGTGCTTTTTACTTTCTCAAAAAGAGACAATACTGGTTTTTCTTTCTCTTTGCCATTCTTGCAGGGATTACCAAAGAAGAGGTATGGGCAGTTATTGGTATCATGGGAATATACGTTGCGGCATTTGAAAAAAAATGGTGGGGTGTTCTCCTTTTTGCCAGCGGCATTGGATTAACCTATTACCTTATCGCTATTCTTATCCCTCATTTTCGCGGCACAGAACATTTTGCACTTTCGTACTACACTGACTTCGGCTCCACTCCTTTGAGTATTACTAAAACAATTCTCCTTTCCCCGCAAAAAATTATCGGCATTCTTTTGCAAAGTAACAGGCTTGTCTATTTATTTGATATTTTCCTTCCACTTGGATTTATTTCTCTTCTCAATCCGTTTTTTCTCATTTTTACCCTGCCTGATTTTGCCATTAATTTGCTCAGCAGCAATGAGCAGTTTTTTCAAATATATTACCAGTATACGGCAACTATCACGCCGTTTCTTTTTATCTCAGCTATTTATGGTTTCCGTTTTTTGCATAGAAGGTTCACAAAGATACCGGTACATTTTTTTTCCTGGTATATCCTGGGGGCAACACTTGTAGCAGTATATTTTTTTGGTCCTTTGTTTGGATCGAGAAACCCTAATATTGACATGTTCACCAAACCAGTTGCAAACGCCATAATTATTAATAATTTCCTCGATAATATTCCCCTAAGTTTTAGCGTTGCTGCGTCCAATAACCTCGGGTCACATTTATCCCATAGGCAAAAAATCTTCACTATCCCTATCGGCATTGATAAGGCAGATGTCATTGCGTTTCTCTTGAATGATGCGTTTGCTCAACCGTCTCTAATCGCACAAAAGCAAATGGCAGAAAAACTGAAACGGGATAAAGCGTACATCGAAATTTTCAAACTCGATGATTTCATCGTCTTTGAAAAAAGAAACCTTTACGCGAAAAAAGAACCGAATCTCACGAGAGTAAAACTATTTCCTATTGCAATTCCGTCATTACAACATCGGGATTTTGTTGGCGGGATAATTCATGAAGAAAAATTCCTCTCCCAAACCAGGTATGCAACGGAGTTTCTTGTGTCGTATCCGTCTGACGGGTTGAACATTTCTGCAGAAGTATATATTCCTAAACAACAAAAACCAAAAAACGGTTTTCCTGTTATCATTCTTAACCGGGGATATATTGCCCCGCAGTCATATGACATCACAAGCAGCTATAACGCGATCAGTGAGCAATTTGCGGGAAACGGGTTTGTGGTCTTCAAACCGGAATATCGGGGGAGCGGAACAAGTGATATAGATAATTCTTCCTCGGTTATACTCTCTTATCCTATTGACACGCTTAACCTGCTCTCTTCCTTTATCACGTTTCCCGAAATTGATACACGGAATGTTTTTCTCTGGGGACACTCTGTAGGCGGCGGAACTGTCCTGACAACACTTGAAGCACATGACCAGAATAAAAACCTTTCTATTCCTCTTCGCGCTGCTTCCGTGTGGACTCCTGTCACAAACCCGTTTGCCATGTACACAGTACTGCATCAGTTATTTCCTACTCAAGAAGTACCATACGCTGATTTAGTTGAAAATATTGGTACTCCACAAAAAAATCCGCTTATATGGCAAAGTGTTTCACCAATTTTCTATTTAGATGACATCGCGACACCACTTTCCATTTCCCATGGTGCAATGGATACGATTCTTCCATACCAGTCATCAGTTGAGCTGTATAACGACTTGCGAAGCCTGAATAAATCCGCACAACTGATAATCTATCAAAATGACGACCATGCACTGACTCAGGATACAACACAAGCAGTTAGCGCAGATAGCATGTTTTTTAAAATGCATATGCTAAAGTAAGAAACAAGATAAAATATGAGAAATGTAAATGATGAAGTAAGGTTAAAGGAATTGCGAGGAGAACCAACCTACGATACGTTGATGACGTTACATGACTTGACAGTACTTGCAATTCTCAATGGTCAGAGGAAACCAGACAATGGAAACGGTTATAGAGATATGCATAACCGGTATCTATTTTCAGGAAACTATAGTTTGAAATTACAGGAATGTTTTTATCAGCAAAGAAAAAGAAGTGAACCCGGTTTAGAACGTTTAGCGATTAAGTTATATGATAAGCCTGCTGAATCAGTTCCTGATACGGAAACTATGGATTACTTATTAGGAATCCGTGTATTCAATAGGGGTACAATTGAATATTCTGCTCCTATTGACTCAGACCAAGGCAGAGCAATTCAACAAACAGAGAACGCATTTTGGAATATTTATTTTGACAAGGTATCTGCTCAAGCTCCATTTGGAAACTTTTCTCAACCTGAGCTTACTAAATCAGTGGAGCAATTTGTTCAGCAGGCAAGTCTTTGGTTCTTTACAAGATATAACCCTGAACACCAATTGCCTGCATTACAAAGGATCCCGGTACAAAAGGCGCGTACGCGTTTATGAATACGATAACCAGCTAATAGAAGGAAACTGCCGCTTCTGTTATAGTCACTTGCACAAACTATTAAATAGCTTTACGATTAATCTATGCTTGTCCGTAAATCCGATGGCACAACAGAACCGTTTTCTGAAGAAAAGTACTATGATTCTATCAAGTACTCTAAAGTGCCGAATAATTTTTCCCCAACCGTATTCAAACATCTGAAAACACATTTATATAACGGTATTCCAACAAGGGAAATTTATCATCATACCAGTGAGTTTTTACGAAATTCTCCCTATCCGTTTACCAAGGCACGGTATACACTCAAACAAGCTATTATGGAATTAGGTCCAACAGGTTTTCCGTTTGAAGACTATGTTGCTAAATTACTGGAACGACTTGGATACCAGACATTGCTTCGTCAAATTTTGCAGGGAAGCTGTGTATCACATGAAATTGACGTGGTTGCAACAAAAAAAGGAAAGAAACTTATGGTTGAGGCAAAGTTTCATAATGGACTGGGATTGAAAACAGAAATACATGTCAGTTTATATACGAAAGCCAGATTTGATGATATAAAGTCGCGTTACGCGTTTACCGATTCGTTGCTTATTACCAATACAAAAGCAACATCAGAAGCAATTAGCTATGCAGTGTGTGTCGGCATGCAATTGATCGGCTGGAGCTACCCGAACGGGGAAAGTCTGAGAGATTTAGTTGATAAGTATCATTTATATCCTGTTACCTCGTTCACTTCATTACCATACCATTATAAACAACAGCTGCTGGACAGTAATATTGTCTTATGTGAAGACATTTGCCGTAATCACAACCTACTTACTCCTTTTGATATACCACAAAAAATAAAAGAAACTATTTTCCAAGAAGCAGCATTTTTGTGTAACTCAACGGATATACATTGACGCAAGTTCAGTTCTTTCAAGCTTATCTGCTAAAAATCCGTTTGGCACGGTTGTCAATTTATCAGCGTACAGTAAAAACCCGCTATATATTGTATGTTTGCCAAAACGGTCATTGATCGCATCAACACAATGAATAGCTTTTTCATATTTTTGTTCAAAAGGAAAAAGTTGCACAGGAAGTGCTGTACTATCTTCAAGGTGAAATACCCACACAGAAATCTGGCGAACCATTTCATTCCATTGCCACTGATGATACCAAGTAAAACAGTGTTCAAAGAGTTCCCGTCCATTGTCCATATATATTTTTCCTGCATGTCTGCTCAGTTCGTTTCGCTCGCCACGGAGGGAAAATCCAATACCGCGGGCTTTTTTATGTAATTTTCGAAGTTTTGTACCGATTTCTTCGCAGAGAGCAAAAACACGTTGTAAAATAATACGCTGATTGTCTTCGTTTTTCGGCAAGCAATAATTTCTGCCAACAGACTTGATTGTCTGACTATTGCCGAAAGTTACGACTGCTGTTTCATCACGTGCCCAAGCAATATGAGAAAGGAACCGTGCTTCGTGCGTTCCGAACTCTGCTGCAAGCTGTTTTTCACTCACCCGGCGTAAATCAATGGGATGAAAAACACCCATCATCTGTAAACGGCGTGCAATACGAAATCCAATACCACAGATATCGGTCAATGCAATCATTCTATATACTGTTTCTACATCGTCGGGGTTAATCATGACGATACCGTCAGGCTTATGTAGACCCGAAGCAACTTTTGCCAAGAGTTTGTTGTGTGAAACGCCAACACTTATCGTAATATACTCACCGATCTCCTGCTTTATTGCTTCCTTCAAAAAACGAATAAGCCTTTCCACCCCACCAAACAGAACGGCAGTCCGGGTAACGTCCATAAAGAGCTCATCAATAGAAAAAACTTCGATGTAGGGTGAAAACCGCTGGCAGATCATCAGGAATTTCTTTGAAACTTCATAATATTTCGTAAAATGCGCAGGGGTAAGGAGAAGAAAAGGACATTTTTTGTATGCTTCAAACGCACGGCTACCTGTTATGACACCAAACGTTTTTGCCTCTCTGCTTGCAGCAATAATACAGGTCCTGCTGTGCGCGGCAGTTACGCCAAGAGGTTTACCGCGAAACTCCTTATGTTCCTGTTGCTCCACGCTTGCGAAAAAACTATCAAAATCAATGTGAAGGATCGTTCGCATCTTTTTCATCGTACGGGAAAAATGTACGAAAATAAAGAGGGGAAAGTATATCAAAAACTCACGGGTATATTATATACTGAATGTATGCATGCTCCTGAAGTATCTTACCAAAAGACAAAGAAGACATTTTCCGATTGGATTGTACTGGCTGCAACCCTTACGGAGCGATTCTTTTCTGCCCGAAGATACAGAGAACAGTTTTTACAAATGGTGCGGACACGAAGAGATAGAAAGTAACACTAACCTATAATCCATATGTGCTGAGTGATGTATTTCCTATCCGTGTGCGATGGAGTGCCATAATATATGAGTCGCACTGGATAGTACCTGGAATTGTTGAGAAAGCCCCAAGAAAACCGTCTTGTTGCAAAAGGGAAGTGACGCGGGGATTTTGCGCGCCTGTCCCGTAAGGATAGGTAAAGACATCCATATGGATACCTAGATTTTGTTCCAGTTGCTCTTTTGCCGTCATAATCTCAAACTGATCTTTCTGAGTTGTTCCAGAACCCATTGGGAAATGCGACCAGGTGTGGTCGGTCACAGAAATAATACCACTACTCATCATTTGCTTCAACTGCCCCCAGGTAAAATACGCATTATTTCCTTGTCCACCCAATAATCCTGTTGGTATCATCAGCGCTGCATTCAAATGATATTTCTGTAAAATCGGCATTGCGTACGTAAATACATCCAGATATCCATCGTCCAGCGTGATGACAACGGATTTCGGAGGAACCTGTGTATGATTCTTCAGTGCATTTACCAGTTGATCTGGAGTAATGCTAGTATACCCGTGCGTCGCAAGGTAACTCATTTGTGAGTCAAAAAAGGCCGGGTCAACCGATAGTGACTGCTGCCCATGCAGTATAGCATCGGCAAAGGGCTGTACATGGTGATACATTAAAACAGGAACATATAAACAGAATCCTGCAGGTATCTGTGTCGGCGTAGCACTTGGTGTTGCACTGGGCGTTGCAGTCGGGGTAATATTTATTGTCTCTCTGTTTTTCTGGGCAGCTACGTTACTGACAGGAGAGAGATATGCCTCCTTACTCTTTATCTGTGTGTGCGTCTTGCTCCACAAGATCAACCCGATGGAAAGTATAAGAGCAAGAGCACAAAGTATAAAGAATAAACGGAAAAACCCGCCATCCTTTCTGCCTCCAAAAGTGAAATATTGAATGGTGGTAACCAATAATTTTCTCCAAAATGTCCCATGCAGCATGCTTGTCAGAAGGAGCAACAAAAAAACAAACACAACGTCAAGGCTGATATATCCCTGACTACCGAAATATCTGTTTGGATCCAAATGTAACCAGAGAGCAAATTCATCTAATGTAAGCGCTGCGCCTGCCCCAAAGAGAATAGATGAAAGACGGGATAGCGTTGAGCCAAACTGGGGAATGCGAATAAACCCTGCTACAAGCAGTAAAAATATTCCGATTACCAGATGATGAACGTGCACCTGTTGAATATATATATTATGAAAAAACGGAAGAGGAAGAATTCCGTTAGCACTGTATGCACTGACACGGGCAAGAATGAAGAAAAGAATAAAAGAAGTCAGCATGAGAAACCTTGGCTCCTCGCGTTTGTTGCGGATGTGCTTATTGTACAAATCGCGGATTGTGTCAAAATATCTCATTATGCGGCTTTTCTCTGTCATTTATTATACCGTAGTGGTATAATAATGAAAAGCGCTGAATGCGCGTTTTTATTAGAGTATGACTGACCCGAAGCTTATCAGAAATATTGCTGTCATAGCCCATGTCGACCACGGAAAAACAACGCTGGTTGATTTCTTACTGAAGCAATCACATACCTTTCGTGAGAATGAAAGCGAAATGCAGCAAACAACTATTTTAGACAGCAATCCCCTTGAAAGAGAACGGGGCATTACGATACTGGCAAAAAATACGGCGATTACTTATAAAGGCTATACGATTAATATCATTGATACGCCAGGACATGCTGACTTTTCAGGGGAGGTTGAGCGAACGTTGAATATGGCAGACGGAGCACTCCTTATTGTGGATGCCCAGGAGGGTCCGATGCCTCAGACAACGTTTGTATTGAAAAAAGCCCTTAGCCTGGGACTGAAAGTTATTGTTGTTATCAATAAAATTGATAAACCGCTTGCCGATATTCCCCACACATTAGAACGCATTAATGACCTGTTTCTTGATCTTGCAACTGAAACACATCATCTGGAGTTTCCTGTTGTGTATGCAATTGGAAGAGAAGGCAAGGCAGGGAAGACACCGGAGGAAGCGAAATCTGCAACGAATCTCGAAGTACTATTTACAGACATGATTACCCATATCCCTCCCCCTGTCGTCAGTGACGGGTTATTCCATATGCTGGTAACGTCTCTTGACTATGATTCACATAAAGGACAGCATGTTATCGGAAAAATCCTGCGAGGGACACTAAAAAAGAATCAGCAACTTATACTCATTCAGGAACACGCAACATCTCTATTCCGCCCTGGTTCTCTTTCTCTGACAATGGGATTAAAAAAAGAAGAAGTTGAGCAGGCTGGGGCAGGGAATATCATTGATATTACCGGCACGACAAATGCGCGCATCGGTGATACAATTGCAGATCCGTTAGATCCAACGCCTCTTGCGCGGATTGTGATTGAAGAGCCAACGTTAAAGATCTCACTGGGAGCAAACACATCTCCTTTTGCCGGGAAAGAAGGGAAATTTAGCACTTCCCGCCAGATCCTTGAGAGACTGGAAAGAGAACTGGAGACAAATGTCAGCCTTCGCCTTGAACAAACAGGAGAATCATTTATTCTTTCTGGACGCGGAGAATTACATCTTTCCGTACTCATTGAGACGTTACGGCGCGAAGGCTATGAATTCCAGGTAGGTAAACCAGAAGTAATAACCAAAGTTATTGACAATGTCGTGATGGAACCAGTAGAAAAAGTATTTATTGACGTTACTGATGAATATGTTGGCGCGGTAAACCAGGAAATGGGGAAACGGCGGGGAGTGATGAGTAACCTAGAACCTGATGGTAAAGGAAATACCCGTCTTGTTTACTCTATCCCTTCAAAAAATTTATTGGGTGTCCGCTCGATCCTGCTGACGCAAACAAAAGGTACTGTTATCATGAATAGTATGTTTGACAGTTACCAGCCAATTACACAAGTACTGGAAAAATTACGAAACGGCGTGTTGATTGCCTCAGAAGGCGGCACGGCGCTGGCATACGGGCTTAATAACGCTCAAGAACGGGGCATTACGTTTATCGAACCCGGTGAACAAGTCTACGAAGGTATGATTGTCGGATTGCACGCGCGGGCAGACGATATTGAAGTAAATGTAACGAAAGAAAAGAAACAATCCAATATGCGCTCAAAAGGAGAAGGAGTCAAATTGTCTCTCACTCCTGCGGTCAAAATGAGTCTTGAGCAGTACCTTGATTTTCTTGAAAAGGATGAGCTGCTTGAAGTGACACCGTCATCGCTTCGTCCAAGGAAAAAACTGCTTTCTAAAATTGACAGAGTTCGATCAAAAAGGTAACGTTTGGCCTATCTTTGCAAACGATTTCCATTTTTGATAGGATACGATCGATGAGCCGCATCGCAGAAGCTTTCTATACGTCGGTCTACCAGCGAGTACATGAAGGAAGAATTTTAAATCATGTTGACTTTACTATATTTGGATTAAACGCATTGAGAACAGAAAAGGAAAAAAATCCTCTTCTACCCTTAGTACTAGTCAGCGGAGCAGTTACGCCAAGAGAAGATCAAATTGTAGAACTACTACAAAAAAGACCAGGACTCTCAAGAGATGAAGCTTATATAAAAATCCTGAAAAGGAATGAGGCAATATTAAGGGCAAATCGAATGTATTTACAGAAACAATATCCAAGTCATAATTTTATCACTTCGGCAGACCTCATGCCTTCAACAAGAATACATTTCGGTAGTATGACAAATGATCAGTTCCGCCAAGCTTGGGATACATTTGTTCGGTCCGGATTCATAAATGAACTCGTTGCATTAAATGGTGCACATTTGTCCAAGGGAGCAAATATCGAGCATGATGCCGCATTGGATCAACAACTACCAATTTATTATGAATCGCCTGAGGAGAGGAATGAGTTTCTTCGGCGGGCCGCTTAACGAAGTCTTATTTTCCAATAGCATTCTGAGCAAATTTTCTCAAACCAAATCCCAACGGGAGTAAACTTAACAGCTCTGTCCATGATTCAACAGGTGTACCTGTTTTTGGCAGCTGCGAAGGGACAGTTGTCGTTGTTGAAAGAACCTGCTGTGTTGGCTGTACAGTTGTATTATTCGTATTGTTATTATTCACTTCAACATGTACTTCCTGGTTATTATTCTGTGTCTGGCTTTGTGACTGGTTATTACTGTTATTATTGTTGTTTGAGTTATTATTCTGGTTATTATTTGTCGTGCTAGCCGGTACCGGTGTACTTGTAGGCGTTACTGTTGGCATAATAGATGTTGGTGTCGGTGTGTCAGTTGGTACAACAGGAGTTGGCGTTACTGTTGGCACAGGAGTTTCCGTTGGCATAGGTGTCGGTGTGCATGTTGGAGTTTCAGTTGGTGTCGGTTGTGGAGCCTGACAGGAAATACTGTCATAACTTGCAGTTCTATGATCTGAACCTGACCCATCAACCCATGTTAAATCAAATGTTATTTGTCCACTGTTTAAGGATGCTCTTCCCGTATCAATTCTTCCTGATTTTGTATTGTTCGCTCCTACTGTACCAAGATCATCACTTGCGCCTGTTTGATTGTCTCGTGCAACAACTTCCATTGCTTTGTTGCTTTCTTTATTGGTAAAAGAAAAAACAATTGCACTATCGCCACCGTTTGCAAGACAAATTGATTGTGCTGACTGACCTGTATTCCATGCTGAAACAACAAGGGGAAGTGCGAGCATCGCTGCACCTGTTGAAAGAATTGCTCCTGCTGTTATGTATTTTTTTACTAACATATCTTTAACCTATAGTCTAGTTTGTGAAGTATACTATAAGGTATAATATTTGTCAAGTGCTTATTGCTGAAGCTGAATATATTCACGTAATATGACTTTTATAGGCTGTATTTACTACACTTTGGAGAATGCTTATAAGTGGCTGCTATTTACATTTCGACGGTTTGTTGTTCAAATTTTCCATTGAAATCCCGCTTACTTTCCCTGACAAATAATGCGCTGATGCCTCCCAGAGCAATAATCCCCGAGGCGACTTTAAAAACAGTGCCGTATGCTGCAACGTTTGCTTTCGTAATCATCAGGCCATATACCATTTGTAAAGAAGGAAAACTGGTTACGGTAACCGTTGAGTACTGCCTGATGAGGGCAAGATCTGCAGTAACGTTATTGGAAAGTAATGTAGCAAAAAGTGCAACGCCGAATGCTCCGGAAACATTTCTCGCCAGAGCAAGCAGGGACGACGCAACCCCAACTTCCTGAATCGGGACCGTTGATGTTACTGCCTGTGTTAGCGGCGCTAACCCAAGCCCGAGACCGAGGGCAAGGAAGAATAACCGCCAGGAAATGTCAAAAAATGTCCATTTGATATCGATGCCCGCAAAAAGAAGAAACATTCCTGCAGCCCAGAACATGCCTGTTGCAACCAGAAAACGTGGCGGAATTTTTACTGAAAGCCGCGCGCCAAGCTGTGCAGAAATAAGAATGGCAATCGCCATGGGAATAAAGAGGTATCCTGACTTTGTTACTGAATACCCTAAGAGGTTTTGGGCAAAAACCGGAATAAGAAAGATTGAACCAAGCATACCTCCAAAGGAAATGAACGAGGTAATAATTGCCGCAGAGAATGTTGGATTTTTGAAAAACTTTAAGTCTACAACAGGCTCTTTCTGTGCTTTTTCAACGAGAATAAAAAGAACGAGGGAAACGAGTGAAATAACATACGATGTAATACTTTTACTGTCCGCCCAACCCCATGTCTGCCCCTGGTCTAACACCAGAACCATTGTTCCCAGGGAAATACCAAGAAGGATTGATCCCCAAACGTCAAAGTTTTTGATCCCCTTTATTTGCTTGACCGGTTCGGTAATATATCTGACAGCAAGAAATGTCCCAATAATACCTAAAGGAACGTTGACGTAAAAAACAGACCGCCAGCCAAAATTGTCAACAAGAGGACCTCCCAGAAGCGGGCCGAAAACAGCAGCACCGGCAAATATTCCTGACCACATACCCATTGCCTGTGCACGCTGTTCTTTATCGGTAAATGTATAGGCGAGAATAGAAAGGGCAAGGGGATAATCGATGGATACAGTAATTGCCTGCAAAACCCTGAAAAAAATCATCGAAGAAAGGTTAAAAGATAATCCAGCGAGCATTGAGGTAATGGTAAATCCGACAATACCGAAAATATACAGTGGTTTTCTCCCGATTAAGTCACCGAGCTTACCAAATACCGGGACAAAAATTGCGTTTGCAATAATATACGCAGTTGATATCCAGCTTCCCTCTGACACAGAAACGCCAAAGTCCTGGATTATTTTGGGAATGGCAAGGTTAACGATTGTCCCGTCGAGTCGTCCCAGAAAAGACGCGAGCATAACAGTTGCCAGAATAATCCATTGTATGCTTGCAAATTTTTTCCGTTCTTTTTTTTCCTGAACCATAAATATTAGTGAGTGTTCGTGTAAATGGTGAGCTTTGCAGACATACCGTTTTTAATTTGCGGGTATTTTCTACTGTCGTATTTCACGTAGACGACAAATTGCTGTGTTGGACGTTCGCTGGAAATTGAAAAGGAAAGTTGTGTTGTTTTTGCCGACGGACTAATCTCATCAACATATCCCCAGAATGTCTGACCGGGCAATGCGTCAACAGTAAATGACGCAACCTGACCGACACGAATTGCATCAAGTCCCTTATTTTCATCAATTGTACCTGCTATACGAAGGTCAACAGGGTCGATGAGCTGGGCAACGGGTGATTGCGGTCCAGCAAGGCTACCTATCTGGTCATTTGCCATGATAATAAGCCCGTCAGCATCTGTGTAGAGCGTTTGGCCCCCGACAACAGCGATCGCGTCTCCTTTTTTGACTGCTTCATCTTCATAGACGTCTGTCTCTGTTAACTTCCCCGAAGTAGAAGGCGCAATAGATACTATCGGCGCGTCAACAAGGGAGTTATCAATGAATACTCTTCCCTGTGTGCTTTGATAATAGAGGTATGCGCCAACACTAAGCAACACGACTACTATGATGATAAGCGCTCTTATCACTTTTGGATTTCTTATGCTTGCAAATAGTTTTTTCATAGCATTTGATATTCCTTTTGCGCAATTGCCTGCGGATTAGTTATTAGCGTATCGTACGACGTAAGGCCTGATAAAACTTCCGTTACTGATCCATGCGTTTTCCCGATAGTGATGACTTTTAGTATCGTCTTATTATTTTCCATAACCCAGACTGCACGGTGTCCGACAATGAGCCAGGAAGGAATAAGCATAACTGTTGCAGGGGTATTACTCTGGATGAGCACTGTTCCATTCTGACCGTATTTCGCTGTGTGGATAAGCTGGTCGCTTTGCACGTCAACATTGTAGACGTCTTCTCCGGAAGCAAGTGTCACTTTTTGTGGATAGATCTTTATGACTGTCCCTGAAAAATTCCTGCCGGCTAAACCGTCAAGTCGGATTATTGCTCGTGCCCCAAGGCTCACAAAATCAATGTCACTTGCTGCAACTTGTCCCTTCATAACAAGAAGTGTCGGGTCTGCAACAGTAAAAGAGGTGAGTGGCGTAATATTTTGTCCGGCGACCGTTATATCTTCAGTTGTTATTATACCGTTAATGGGTGAGGTAAGTGTTGCAAGTTGCAGGGCATAATTTGCTAGTTCTACATTGATAACCGAATTGTTTAAGGACGCCTGATTTTCATCAAGGATATGTTTTGCGATGTCATTCATAATGTTGGTTTCCGTGTCGCCACCAACACTGATAGAGCTGCCGCTTGGCGTCAAACCGTTAATGGAGTATAAGGGAATGGTAGCGCTACCTTGCAAAGTGCCGCTTCCAACATTCTCTTTTGTCTGGTCAAACTGGTCACGCGTTGATTGATAGGTATTGAGCGTTTGTGCAAGCTGACGCTGCAAAGAATAGGTATCGAGTTGAGCTATTGTTTGACCCTGATTTACCGTGTCGCCTTCTTTTACCGGTAGATAGATAAGTTGTCCACCCGTCTGAAAATGCAGGGTTGCTTCGCTTTGCGAATGGACTGTTCCGGTTGCGAGAACTTCTGAATCTATTGTATGTATTGCCACAGTTTGCGTTTGTAAACCTTGGTACTGATGCTGTAAAAGAAAAAGAGCACCAACAACTATCACAAAGCTCACGAGGCAAACGCCAAGAAGGATAGCAAGAAATTTTCTTGTTATCATGCTCCCTCCTCCATTTTTTTAAGCATTTTTTCTAAAATCTTCAGGAGGGTTGTTTTATCATTAGAAGATAAATAGGAAAGATTCTCGGCAATTTTTTGCTGGCGTGACTTTAAGGTTTTCTGTAAAAGCGATAAAGCTTTATCTGTGAGAGCAATACGAACCAGACGCCGGTCTTTTTCATCCTGGTGACGGCTTACCAGGTGAAACTTAACAAGTGTTTTTATAATGCTTGTTGCTGAAGGAAGTTCCATTGCGAAATGCTGGGCGATTTCACTCATCTGAGCATTAGCATGTTTCTTGATATACAGAATCGCCTGTAATTGCAGCATTGTTAGCGAAGCGATATCGCTATCACAGGACAGATCTTCTTTCATAAAGCGAGACAATTTAAAAATGCACTCAATGAGACGTGTATTGATATCTGACATATTACTTATAGTGTTTAATTGTTAAAGATTATAACTAATTATTTTCTTTTTGTCAAGACCATTCCCGGAACCATCTTACCAGTGGTATTCGTAAAGCAAGTGCATTTCCCTCGATACTATCGACGCATGCATACTCCGGTCAATTTTTCCAGTGGAGGAGGATAATTATCTTTTGTATGATCTATAAGCATGTATCCTCTATCACGAACAGTAATAATAATTGCCTCAGTTCCAAGTTCCCGTCCACAATCAAGGTCATCACGTAAATATTTAACATGACTATTTACATTTGAGTGAGATCCAGCTCGTGAGTAGTCGCACTCAGAATTACCAATCTTTGACTGAAATGTCTCATAAGTAACAAGAGAGTTCGGGCTCCCGGATAACAAACGCAGTAATTCTGCGCTATTTGGCTTCAGTTTTTTTCTTACTCCATCAACCTCAATTTCATTAACATCAGAATGAAAGATAAAGAACGGGTGAGTATATGTGAATTGCCCCCTATCTTCACCGTAAGGAATTACATCTGCATTCTTTTTGCCGGAATCTTGTCGTAAAAATTCGCTAGCATTTCTTAAGGCGCTGCTAATTTCATCTTGCAGCCTCCTCATCACTAATCCAGTGGTTACGTATCGAAGACTATCTCCATAACTTGCATAAGTAATTGCTTGCTGGATCATTCGATTTGCTTCACTACTTATGTCGTGCAATACCCCATCGGGAGGAATCCTCCCTGATAGATCCTTTTCGTTTGCTTCTTGATACATATATTGAAAATATCACCTAGCAGACTAGTGAAGAAAATTTTAGATTCTAAAACGATATGTGAGCCCAGAGGGATTTGAACCCCCAACCAATACCTTAAGAGGGTACTGCTCTACCGTTGAGCTATGGGCCCAAACAACGCTTCAAAGAATGCTTATTTACTGTGCGCACCTGGAGGGAATTGAACCCCCGACCCTTTCGTCCGAAGCGAAATGCTCTAATCCGCTGAGCTACAGGTGCAAGTAGTGAGATTGTAACAAAATGTATCAGGAAGTTCAATGAAGCCAACTGAAAGATAAACCTCATCTGAATTTGAGCGGCGAACCGGATTCGGACCGGCGACCTCTTCCTTGGGAAGGAAGCATTCTACCACTGAACTACCGCCGCATTACGGGAATTGTAACAAAAAACAAGTAGGTTTCAAATGAGATTGTCTAGAAAAGCTCTATTAGCTTGCTCATATGTACACTTCTGACATGGAAAAAAGCACAGAAAAAAGTTAGCGGGGGATTTTTAACACATTTCCCGAGAAAATAAGACTGGGGTTTTTCAGATTATTTGCTTTGATAAGATCGACATATCTGTAGGGATTTCCATAAGCCCGTAATGCAATGTTCCATAAGTCATCACCTTTGACAACGGTATAGGCACCTCCAGTTATCGGACGCATAATGACAGGTTTGACTGGTGCAGGAGTAAATGTCGCTATCTTTGGCGCAACTGAAGGGATTACTAGTATGTTTCCAGAATGGATTGTTCCCGGGTGTACCAGATGATTCGCTCCTGCTATATCAACCCAGTTGTATCCGGATTTGTAAAATCTTTCTGAGATGTGCCAGAGATCGTCGCCGCGTTTTACTGTATAATGCTGCTGGCTTATTGTTTGTGGGACATGCAGAGTCTTTGTTGTTGGCAAAACCGTCGGAACTGCAGTTATCGAACTTGTCTGTTGCACATGTCGCGTTTGCCTTACCAGTGACACGATAAAAAGCGTTGCAACAATAACAACAATGATTCCCATGAGAAAACTTGTATATGAGTCAAACCATGAAAGTGGATTCCATTGAAATGCTTTTTCCTGATTTTTTGAAGGACGGATAGGAGTAACGTGACGTTTTTCAGTTGTGGTTGGTTTTCTGCGTCCTCTTGGCATATATTTTAAGGAAGAGTCTTAGGCAGAAAACTATTCGTAACAGAAAGTATACCACACTTTTTATAGGATGCAAGAAGAATTCAGGAAATGAAAGGAGTAATTTGCGGGATGGACGGGACTCGAACCCGCGACCTTCTCCGTGACAGGGAGACGCTCTAACCAACTGAGCTACCACCCCAAAGGTAGACATGATTGTACCAAATTATTGTACTTCTCACAACGCTTTGCTATGCTCGTTGTATGACAAACTCCGAAATCGCAAACTTACTGAGAAATGTTGCTGCAGCATATACAATAAAAGATGAAAAGAAATTCCATTTCCAGATTGTTGCCTATGAAAAAGCAAGCGATGCAATTGCCAAATTAACTACGGAGGTAAGTGATTTATACAAAGAAAATAAGCTCAATACCATTCCCGGCATTGGCCCAACACTTCAATCACATCTGGAAGAACTTATGCAGCAAGGAAAAGTCAAGCATTTCAATGAAGTTCTGAAAGGAATTCCTGAATCAGTATTTCCGCTTTTGGCTATTCCTTCATTTGGGCCGAAAAAAGGGTACAAACTGGTCACATCGTTCCATCTGAAAAACCCGCAAACTGTTATTGCAGATGTTGTGAAACACGCTGAAAAAGGTGATATTGCAAAACTTCCGACGTTTGGTGAAAAATCTCAATCAGACATACTCCGGGCTGTTGGTGAATTTCATAAAGGAGCAGGGAAGACAACAAGAATGTTGCTTCCATTTGCCCTGGAAGTTGCTGAAAAAATGGCTACCTATCTGCGTACCACTCCTGCAGTTGTCAAAGCAGAGCCACTGGGAAGCTTGCGACGGAGAAGACCAACTGTAGGAGATATTGATATCGCAGTTGCAAGCGACAAACCGCACGAAGTGATTGAACATTTTGCTTCATATCCCTATAAAAAGAGGGTAATTGAAAAAGGACCGGCAACTTCGTCCATTTTAACAAACGGGGGACAGCAAATAGATTTGATGGTGCAACCGGTAGAAAGCTTTGGGTCACTTTTACAGCATTTCACCGGGAGTAAAAATCACAACATCCATCTTCGTGATTATGCACTAAAAAAGGGATTATCACTATCAGAGTACGGCATCAAAAACCTGAAAAGCAAAGAAGGAGTGCGAAAACATTTTGCTACAGAACAAGCATTTTATCAGGCGCTGGGAATGGACTGGATTCCTCCGGAACTCCGTGAAGACACCGGAGAAATTGAAGCAGCAATTAACCATAAACTTCCGCATCTTATAGAAGCAGCTGATATAAAAGGGGATTTACATACCCACTCAAGTTATCCAATTGAGCCAAGTCACGATATGGGGATCAACACCATGCAGGAACATATTGATGCAGCACATAAACTCCATTATGAGTACATCGGGTTTTCAGAACATAACCCGAGTATTTCTAAACACACAAAGGATCAAATTTATACTATCCTTGCAAAGCGTCAAGAATATATTGAACAATTAAAGTTGAAGAATAAAAGTGTTCGAATAATAAATTTACTTGAGATTGATATCCTGCCCAATGGCAATCTTGCAATTGATGAAAAAGGATTATCCTATCTTGACGCTGCGATTGTTTCCATCCACAGTGTCTTTAACATGAATGAAGAGCAAATGACAAAACGCGTTCTCCAGGGACTCTCGCATCCTAAAGCAAAAATTTTAGCACATCCAACCGGAAGGATGCTTAACGAAAGGAGCGGATATTCCCTGGATTTTGAAAGAATTTTTACATTCTGCAAAGAACACCACAAGGCGATGGAAATAAATGCGTGGCCGGAAAGGTCTGACTTGCCTGATACGCTTATCCGCCAGGCAATTGACGCAGGTGTTACAATGGTAATTGATACGGATAGCCATGCGGTTACTCATATGGAGGTCATGATGTCTGGAGTGTTTCAGGCAAGACGCGGATGGGCTGAAAAACGTGACATCATCAACACGAAAGAGTATAATCAGTTTATAAACTGGCTGGAAACATAATATGATTTGGATTATCGTTGTTCTTGGTTTTCTTGCGCTTCTGCTTTTCGCAACATATAACGGTCTTATTACCGCAAAAATGCGAGTCGGTGAAGCATTTTCCCAAATTGATGTGCAACTCAAAAGACGCGCTGACCTCATTCCCAACCTTGTTGAAACTGTCAAAGGCTACATGAAACATGAAAAGGAAGTTCTGGAAGAAGTAACCAAAGCCAGGACAAGTTTGATGCAGGCAAATGGCGCAGAAGCGAAAGCGAAAGCGAACAACCAGCTCGCACAAACATTGAAATCACTCTTTGCCGTTGCAGAGAATTATCCGCAATTAAAAGCAAGTCAAAATTTTATGAGCCTGCAGGAAGAACTTTCTGATACAGAGAATAAAATCGCGTATGCGAGACAATTTTATAACAGCACTGTTCTTGACTTTAATACAAAGCTGCAGGTGTTTCCAACTGTCTTCTTTGCCAATATGATGCATTTCACCCCTGCTGAATTTTTTGCGGCAACAGAGGAAGAGAAAAAACCTGTTGCAGTGAAATTCTAAACCATGCCTATTTATTCAGCGATAGCCGCAAACAAGTGGAAAACGATTCTTATCATTCTATTATTCGTTGTCTTTGTAACAACTGTCGGATTTGTATTTGGTAAAGCAACAGGATATGGTCCCTCCTATGCAATTTTTGCTTTTATCCTGGCTATAATCAGTAGTTTTGGCAGCTATTATTTCTCTGATGCAATCGTGCTGTCGACAGTTGGAGCAAAAGAGTTAAAAAAATCAGATAACCCAACCCTGTTTCATGTTGTTGAAAACCTTGCAATTGGAGACGGGTTGCCGATGCCCAGAATTTATCTTATGCAGACCAGTGCGCCAAATGCCTTTGCGACCGGGCGTGACCCCAAACACGCGGTTGTTTGTGTCACAACAGGACTCCTTGACCGGCTGAATAAAGCAGAACTTGAAGGTGTCATTGCGCATGAATTATCACATGTCAAAAATTTTGACACAAGACTGATGGGCATTGTTGCAGTTCTAGTTGGCTTTGTTGCAATACTTGCAAACCTGTTTATGCAGCAATTGTGGTGGGGAGGATTTGGTAGAAGTCGCGACCGGGAAGATAACAATATGCAATATATTTTTATTCTGATTGGTATTCTTTTTGCTGTTTTGTCACCAATTGTCGCTACATTAATCCAGCTTGCATTATCACGAAAGCGTGAATATCTTGCCGATGCGTCAGGCGCACTGCTTACCCGATATCCGGAAGGATTAGCTTCAGCTCTGGAAAAAATTGCAGATATGAAGAAACCCATGCCCCAAGTAAGTAATGCAACTGCACAGCTTTTCATAGAGAATCCACTCAGCGGTAAAGAAGTAGGCGGGTTTTTAAGTAACCTGTTTGATACCCATCCCCCAATTAAAGACAGAATCAGAATTTTACGCTCCATGTAATAGGTAACTACACTACACGCATGCGAAGTTTTTTGTCATGAAAAGACAGAAAAAGGGAAAGCAATAAAAATAAACTGCTTCCAGAAAAAACTATGCCAGGAAATATGTTAAGCCAATAAAGGTAAAAATAACAGAAAAGAAGAGAAATACCAAGAAAGAAGAGGAAAAAGATCCGGATGGCGTAACCTTAAAAACAGTGGACACCTATGTCCACCATTTTTAAGGTAATTTGAGAGTATTTTTACTCTCTTTTTTCTCCTCCTTCTATATAAAGAATGGAAAATATGACACAACAAAACAAACACAAATCCTTACCCTACTACTTCGCCTCAGACACTTGCAATAACCACAATTAAAATAATTCCTTAATCATAATGCTGTAAAATCAATGAATAACATTAATACTTACATAACAAAAAGGGATATCTAAATACATATTTGTTGACTTGCTATTATTGCGTATGTAATATTGACTTTATTGCTCTAAGAGGAAACTGATATCTAGGAGTGCACGCAAAATTGTCTTTTTAAGAATACATGAAGCATTTATTTCTTACCACTATTGGAAAAACAATATCCGTTATTAGTAAAACATTGCAAAAAGGTAACGGTTCCACCTGGCCCGGACATATTGCACTATCACTGCATAAAAACTTTGTCAGAGATATTTTCAGAAATGCTCCAACACAAGTTATTCTTGTTATCGGCACAAACGGCAAAACAACGACAGCGAAAATGCTGACAACAATTCTCAGAGAGAATGGGTATAGTGTTTTCCAAAATACTTCAGGCGCGAACCTCCTTAACGGTATCGCATCAGCTACGCTTTTACACACAAATATATTTGGGAAACTTACTGCTGACTTTGCGGTGTTTGAAGTCGACGAAAACAATGTACCATTTGTTTTACAGGAAATAACACC
>DASYZL010000016.1:0-19109 GCA_035946335.1 Patescibacteria group bacterium
GGTTTCCCCCTGTGGTACTGCCTGTACTGATATCTCCTCCATTCCCTATATCCTGTAACCCTACCGAGATACTTACCGGAGTACTTCCTGCTGGGAGAGTCCCTCCACTGGTAGGCAGAGGAGTGGTGCTGGGGAGGGGGGTATCAGATATACCTGGAGAAACGGGTGCGTTGAGAGATAATAAAACGATGCCAGTATGTGCGCCTAATGAAATGGTGCTGCCGCTGATCACTTTCCCGTACAGATCCTTATAGTGGTTGGCAGTAACTTTTACGGCAATAGACTGCGTAGATGAAGGATTTACTATAACCAACCCGTTTGAATAATTTCTCGTCCATACATTCTGTGATTGTGTCATTGTATTCAGAGGACGTCCAATAGGTGCACTATATTCAGGCGCAATCAGCAACGTACCGTATTCTTGCGGGCCACAAATGTAAATCCAACTGGCATTGCTTTTAAGCAAGAGATAGTTGGCAAGAGCCCACTGTTTGTCTGCGGTAGTGAGCGTACTGAATGGAGTACCAAATTGGTTAATATCCTGCCACGCATGACCGGCATTAATGAAATTTAACATATGCTGAGCTTTGGCAAGCCAGGTACTGTCAGCAAAGTAAAATGGGGGACCTTTGTTGCCGTTGCTAAATCCCTGTTCATCAAAAAGCAAATCAACATGGGACAGCAAGCTGTCGCTGTCAGTTGGATAATTATTATCATAGCTGAAATTTGCAGCAAATATAACGCTAGGATAGTTTGCATGAAGCCAGGATTGAAGATTTTGCGCCATTTTTATTTCATTTGCCCGGTAATTGGGGTCACTGTTTGTTCCACTATATTGTTGTACCCAGGTTGAGCTTCCCTGCGCACCTGTCCAGTGTCCGCATCGCTGTCCACTCCAGGAGCCACCATTCGTCATCTGAAAGTTATCAAAGTCCAGATGCTGGAAATTGCCGCTTTGGGCAGCAGGAGAATAAAAGGTGCTTTCCAGCCAGGAAAGCACAGCAGGACTACTGGTATCAAGCGGAATGTCATATGTTTGACCAAATGCATAGGCAATGGTTGTTTTATCACATTGATATTCTATCCAGTCAGGGTGATTAGACTGGAACCATGCAATTTGTTGGGAGCCTGGGTGAGAGCGGGTGTCAGGCTGACGATCCACAGGAAAGTACATACCCTTGTAAATAGTTGGGTAATTGCTTTCATTGCCTCCATTATTCCAATTCCATACTTCATCAACTGGCGGATTGGCGTCGAGCAAACTCTGCCCGCTAGCAATATTCGTCATCGCAGGTAATCCGACGTGAATATTATTGGTAGTATCAGGAACGGAGGGAAAAAGACTGGCTGCATGTTGTATGTGTTCCTGTTTTTGTAAGGTAAAAACAATAAGCAGGGAAAGCGTGACTCCTAAAAACAGAAGACTAAAAACAGATACCAGCTGTTTTGCATGCATAAAAATGATTATATTTATATAAGCACTTTTTCAAGCGTAATAAAATGAGTACTTTTGTTTTTCTGAAAAATACTTATAAATTTTGAGGAAGAGAAGAAGTAGTCTCTAGAGCTGCTTGAAGATAGTGAGCTTCCCAATTGCATTCCAGAATGTAATCACTACTCGTTGGACCAGATTCTACTCTTGCTGTTTTTGCTCTGTTATGAGAGGCTTGTGCCATCAGTTTGTACTTTTTCGGTTCGGGTAAATGACAAGCACCTAGTGCATTTTTTGTAAACTCTCGGCTTCCCAGCGCAACAGCAGTAAGTGCGAGTATATATGGAGTTGTATTCATTTGCCATGCTTCTTCAATGACTCGCTGTACGTCCTCAGGGTTAACCTGCATTGATGCTCTTACTATATCGAGAATCGGTTTTTTTTCTGCTTGTTGGGCTTCCGGCATATAATTATGGTGATTATTTCATAGCACTGTCTGGTTGTCAAACTCTCATACCATTCAGCATATTCCAACAGAAACAATCACTCTATAGGATATCTTTTCTCACCCTGTATCCTTTACAATTATATCGATTAATGATATAATGCGGCACTATGTCAAAACGGCTTAAACATGCTATAAAAGCAGTAAAGAAACGAGTTAACCGGTACTGGAAATGGTTCATTCGTGCGTCATGGAAAAAACGCATCGCGGTCATTATTGCACTCCTTATTATCCTGTATATCCTCAAAAGCATCTTTTTCGGAGGCAATAAACAGCAATATACCTTTGATACGGTACAAAAAGGCACGATTACCCAGCTTGTTACGGAGAACGGGAACGTCATTTCCACAAATGAAACCGATGTGTATTCGCCAACAACCGGAGTACTTGACCAGATTTATGTTAAAAACGGTGATTATGTGCACGCAGGAGACAAACTGTTTACTATCAGGAGTACCGCGACTCCCCAGGAACAGGCAGTTGCTTCTGCAAATTACCAGGCAGCTCTGAGCACTTTAACCACTGCACAAAACAACAAACTGTCAGCGGATGCAGTGATGTGGACAAAGCAACTTGCGTATTTGTCTTCGCAGAATACCCAGAATTTTAAAAATAATAATACGACAAACCCTGCAACAAACAAAAACTATACTGATCTTGAAAAATTCCAAATTGATAACACGGTTATCCAGACACAAAAAGATTTTTCAGCTGCTGAACAAGCATACAAAACTGCAGACGCTGCTATTACCGATGCGCAGGCGCAAGTTGCCTCGACTTCCCTTGCCTACCAGGCAACGCAAAATGCCACCATTACCGCTCCCACCAGCGGTACGGTCAGTAATATTATCGGATTACGTGGTGCAAAAGTAGTGGCACAGGTCAGTAGCGCATCAACGACGACAACGACAACACAAGCAACCATAACTCCTGTTCTTGTGCTTGGCAGTAACCGCGGATATGCTATCCACACATCGGTTAGTGAAGTTGATATCAATAAAGTTAATATCGGACAAAACGTTACTGTTCTTTTTTCGGCCATACAGAACCACATGTACACAGGGAAGGTTACACAGGAAGATACATACGGTACCGATACAGCTGGCGTGATTACGTATAATGTATTTGTTTCTCTGGATAACGGGGATACCAATATTAAGCCGGACATGTCAGCAAACCTGACCATTGATACTGCAGAACGCAAAGACATTTTAACCGTTGCCAATGCTGCTATCGTTCCATACCAGAATGGCAAAGCTGTTCAGGTACTGGGAAAAAATGGTAAAGTAATGTATCGTCCCATTACTGTTGGCATTCGCGGATTTACCCGCAGTGAAGTATTACGCGGCATTACTGAGGGTACAAAAGTTATTCTTGGTAACACAACCTTACAAAATAACCAGGGTTCAATCGGAGGGTAACACTATGAAAATAGCCAATACGCCTCTTATCAGCTTCAATGCTATTACAAAGGCATACAAAACAGGAGATTCGGTTTACCAGGCTTTGAAGGGAATTTCCCTGTCTATCAACACGGGTGAATTTGTTGCCATTCAAGGACCATCAGGTAGCGGAAAATCTACAACAATGCACATCATGGGCGCATTGGATACGCCAACGACAGGCGAATACCTGCTGAACGGAGTGAATATTACCAGGTATACAGAAGACCAATTAGCCGACATCCGGAATAAAGAAATTGGATTTATCTTCCAGTCGTTTAACTTACTGCCCAGAACAACCGTTATCAAAAATGTTGAGCGTCCTATGCTCTACACCAACAATATCCCTTCAGAAAAGCGAAAAGAGAGAGCAATGGAAATGCTCAAACTCGTGCATCTGGAAGACAAAGCAGAAAACCTTTCAAATCACATTTCCGGGGGACAAATCCAGCGTGTCGCGATAGCAAGGGCACTGGTCATGAATCCGTCCCTGCTCCTTGCAGATGAACCTACAGGGAATTTAGACAGTAAAACATCCCATGAAATCATGTCTTTTTTCCAAACGCTCAATAAACAGGGACATACGATTGTTGTCATTACCCATGAAGCTGATATTGCTGCCTATGCAAAACGGATTATCCACATTAAAGACGGATCAATTGTTTCTGACAGGAAAAATGTACCTGTATCGAAAGGAAGGGCGTCATGAACTACGGAGAAATATTTATTACTGCATTGTCATCACTGAAATCAAACAAGTTACGTACCATCCTGACCATGCTCGGTATTATCATTGGTATTTTTGCGGTGACCCTCGTTCTGATTATCAGCCAAGGCGCGACGGCCGCGATTACTTCACGGATATCATCCCTTGGAACAAATCTGCTGCATATTCCCCGGGGCCCTGCCGGCCAATTAACCACAGAAGATGCGCAGGTAATTGCGCAACAGGTTCCTGGTATCACCGAATATGACGAAGAAGTGGGAAGCAGCGAAACCGTATCAGCAAACGGACAATCCAATACATATGCGATTGAAGGAGTCAGCGCGTCTTATGCAGATATTTTTTCACTCATTCCTTTGCAAGGCGCTTTTTTTACCAATGATGATGTGTCTTCGTACGCTTCCGTTGCAGTTATCGGCTCACAGGTTGTTACTGATTTATTTGGTCAAGGGGCTAACCCGGTTGGGCAATATATCCAGTTCGGAGGCAAATCGTTCTATGTTATCGGTGCATTGCAACCAAAAGGAGCAGGTATTGCGGGAAACCCTGATACATCGATCTATATTCCAGTCACTACGGCAACGAGTACGATTACCGGTACTGCTTCTTCGCAATCGATAACTATTGATATCCTGGCAAAAAACCAGAATGATGTTGATGTGATGGCAAAGGAAATAAAGCAGGTATTACTGGATAGATATAATGTGACAGACCCGCAGGTTATCCAGAAATATAGTATCTATACCTCAAAAGATCTTCTTGCAACGGTAGGGACAATTACAACCATTTTAAGTTCAGTGCTTGCAGGTATTGCTGGTATTTCCCTATTGGTGGGAGGAATCGGAATTATGAACATCATGCTGGTGACAGTTACTGAGCGTACCCGGGAAATCGGGCTTCTCAAAGCAATTGGCGCGAAGCGGCAGAATATTCTGACGCAATTTCTGATTGAGTCAGTTGTGTTAACTGTTACCGGAGGGTTAATTGGGACTCTGTTTGGTATCGCGGCAGGGTATATCCTCTCAAGCGTCTTAAAAGTGCCGTTTATGCCTCCTGTGTTCTCCATTGTTGTTGCGGTAGCAGTATCTATATGTATTGGCCTTCTATTTGGTATTTATCCGGCACAACGTGCTGCAAGGATGAGTCCTATTGATGCATTACGTTATGAATAGTATGCGTTACATGGAATGGGTATTCATATTAATAACTTCTAAAGAAACTCGGATAACTATCAAGGAAAGTTTCAATGATTGTTAGATAGAAGCTAATGAGTATTCCAACCAAATTGCACATATGCTAACCATATATAACGTTTTATGTTTTATCGATAGACTCCCTGTCTATGTGCAATTTTATGTACTTCAATTCTCTGAGCTTTTTCATTAATTTCATAAAGAATACGATATGGCCATGCGCGGAGAGAACGGATTCCAGCTAAATCTCCTGTAAGTTTTTTACCTGCGTATAGGTCTTGTCGTAGAGCTATGAGTTTTTTGTGGATTTTTGCTTGTTCAGGTTTTGGAAGATGATTGTATTGTTTATTTGCATCTTTTGAGAGGACTATATCCATAACAGACTATTACTTTACGTCTGACAAAGTAATAAAATCTCCCTTTTTTATTTGCTCCCTGCTCTTTTTAATATCTTTTTTGATATGAGGTATAGCAAGAACTTCAGCAGTTTCCTCAAGCGACTCTAATTCTTCAAGACTAAGCATCACAACTTTAGGTTGTCCATTAACCGTAATAACAGCACGCTCAAATTTTTCATTGATTTCATCTACCAACTCAGGTAACTTTGCTCGTGCGTCAGATATTGCAATGACATTATACATAGTAACCTACTTGTACAACAAATTGTACAACTTGTCAAGTTTCGAGTATGAAAATCTTTGCCATGAGTCTCAAAATCGACCCGATTGAGAAAACAGAAACATAGCAAAGTATAACAAACTACTTGATAAATCCGCCGAAAATATTAAAAAGTACCGGTTGGGTTACGTTGACTATCTTCCCGCTTTGCGCTGAAAGCTTTACCTGTACTGGAGATTGAACCGGGAATACACCGAATAATTTTCCCTGTTTCTGGGTATCAACTGTATAATTTACCCCATTGGTGTCCTGCGTCAAATGCACCTTTGCCTTGCTCGCGTTGCGGGTATTCAGTATGCCTTTGTTCACAATACCCTGTAATGCTTCTGACGGTAAGACATTAATTGCTCCCGTTTGATTCTGCGAAGGGACGCCGAGGGAGTGATTCATCGTACTCACTTGTATGGGAAGAGATGTGGTTACCTTCGTAGTGCCTTGCTGGATAGTAAGCTGGTGGGCCTGGTCAGATTGAATCGTTATAACGGGTTTGCCGTCTGACCCTTGTGCGACAACCTGATCAACTGTTTTTGTTGTTACGGCAGGTGATTGGGACGTTGGGTTTACTGCTGATGGGGGAACAATATTTCCTGTTTTGTTTGTCTGGACTGTTGTTGTTTGGTTTTTCTGCACAGGTATAACAGCAGATGATTTGAGAGGGGCTGTTTGAGGATTTTGCTGGATGTTCCCGTTTGTTGCCGGTACTTTTATGACCGGTGGGGTAGACGGTGTTTGTGTTGTAATGGTTACCTGTACTTTTCTCCCGCTATTGATCGGTGGATTAATTTGTACGGTACTTTCTGTATGGGGAGGGACAATAGGTACTGTCCTTACAGGCGTGATAGGATTGGAAGGAGGTGGAGGAGATGTGTGCTGTGGTTGCGTGACAGCAGCATGCGTTACTGGCGCGCTCTTGTTCGCCGTTGTAACTGGAGCTGGTGCACTCGTCGTTACTCCTAATACACCATTATTGGTAATGACCAGGATGATTTTTCCGTCATCCTGGATAACCAGATCATCTGCTTTTGCGATAGAAGTTTGTGCCACCAGGGGAAAAATCAGTAAGAGTATAAGGAAAATGAGAAAGAATCTTTTTTTATTCATAGTATTTTACTCCTGAATACGTTTTGCAATGTTGTCTATACTAAATCTGCCATCAACCATAATGCGCGGGAACAGATATGCGTTGTCTTTGCTTTGGCTTGCTCCATAAATGGTTGATGCAGCCCCTTTGAATCCTGCATCTTTTACGGTTTGGATGATAAAAGAACTATAGCTTCCGTACGGGTATGCAAACCAGTTGACCGGATGATTAAGGTGCTGTTCCAGGTCGTTTTTGCTTCCTTGTATCTCATCAATAATTGCAGCTTGGGAGAGATCCGGAAGGTTCGGATGGTGACGAGTATGTGCGCCAAATTCCACAAGTCCTGATTGGTCCATCTGTTTAATTTCATTCCAGCTGAGGTACGCGGGTGCACCCTCAACTTGTGTAATAACAAATTCAATTGCTTTCATATGATATTTCTGCAACAGGGGATACGCATTATCGTAAAAGCTTTGATACCCGTCATCAAAGGAGAGAACGATGGGATTTGGGGGTAATGTTTCTTTGTTATCCAGCGCATTCGCCATATCATCAAGGGTAATTGCGTGGAAATTGTTGGTAGAAAAATATGCAAGCTGTTGGTCAAGCTGGGAAGGGGAGACAAATAAAGAAGCATAAAGAGGATCATTCGGACGGGGATTTATTTCTATATGGTGATACATGAGAACAGGGACAAATAATTCATTTGGGGCAAGTTGTACCGATGGGAGATTGGTAAGGGGAGGTGGTGTTTGTATTTCTGAAAAATCAGTAATGCTTTCATAGTCGTTTTTGGATTGTAGGATAAGTTGTGCACCTGCAATATCATCGGCAAGATCTGAGCGCAACGGAAAAACGCTCTGCGCCTTTTTATAAAAGACAATCGCTTCTGCTGGCTGGTTTAGTTTAATAAGGGCATCTCCCTGATTTTTCAGCAGTTCACTTTGACGATACATCTGTAGACACAGTGTAGCAATACCGATAACAACAAGAGTGAAAGCAACAAAAAAAAGGAACAATCGTTTTTGCGTTTTCTGTTTTACGACTGGCATACTTTCAGCTTAGCAATACCTGCCTGAAATTTCCAGTAAGGAAAATACTTCTTACCAACAGTTTCTCATATCGGCACACGTGCTGTAAAGTCAGTATTTCCGTATGACATTGACAACGACCCCGCCAATGGTAAGAGATTCCCGGGGATGGATTGGCTGGTACTGTTTGTTTGCCGGAAGCAATACGATCACGTCGTTATCCTTTCGCAGCATTTTTACTGTCCATTCTCCATCAACACACGCTGCAACGATGTCACCGTTCTTCGCTTCAATACTGCTGTTAATGATGACATAGTCGCCCTCACAAATACCTGCTTCAATCATGGAGTCGCCACTTACCAGCAAAGCAAAAGAAGCAGTGAGGGCGTTTTCAAAAAGAGTGTGTAACCGTAATTGTCTGTCCTGCTGGATTTCAGCGGGGACGGGATATCCTGCTCTGATTGTTCCCAGCATAGGAATATTCAGTAAGTCTTTTGGTATCAGTTTTCCGTTTTCATCTTTCTCCAGGATACCTTCCTGAAGGAGCCGTTTTACGACGTAGTATGTTGAACCACGGGAAGCATAATGGAGGAGTGGTACCATTTCCCCGTACGTGGGAAGTCGTCTGTGTATACGGTAAAAATATTTGAGTCTTTCCTTGATGAGATCCATGTTCATGGTCTTAGCATATTCGTACAAATGTACGAAAGTCAATATACTTTTTCAACCGCGAGAGGGTATATGGGAGGGTAATGGAACTATTGAAACATGTTACGGGTTTAAATTTTGAGGAGTATTGTTTCTACGCAACCGGGCGTTTTCCTGTTCAAGGGCTTCTATTTTACCTTGCTGTTGACGATCTATTCTGCCGGCGATAATGAGATCTGTCCCGGCAACCACTAAACCAGTTACTATCAGCGCTAACCCAACTTCTCTGTGTCCGGTAGCTATCATTTCAGCTCCAAATCCTACTTCAGAAGCGATAGCTATATTCGTAACTAAGCGGTAAATATCCATAGCGTTTATTTCTCTTCTCAACGGACGGAAACACTTTGTGATGTTGCTTCAAGAGGTTCTTGTTGAAATCCTTGCTGTGGTTTTTCCTGCATGATGTAGGGATGTTTATACAATAAAAGCTTGTTGCGTGTCAAACTCCCCAATCTTTTTTGTAATTTATTTTTTTTGCATGCCTTTTCTTCGATATTACTGTTTTCCAGTATTTGATAAAAATGATTTTCTCTGCTATATAGTAATTGTTTATGCAGATAGAAATGATAGAGTTTTCTCAAGCATCAAGTATATCTCCTGGAAAGCAAGTGCCAGTAGCGTTAGGATTTTATGAAGCGCAAAAAGCAGTAACTGATGAGAATAATAAAGCATTTGCTCTTGAAATAAAGGAGGGGGAGATTATTATAATAACTCCAGCTGCACTCCGGGGCGAAGCTTACTATACGCTAACTCATACTGATTCCGGACTCTTCGTCATCCGCAACCCAAAGCTTTTTGCCGGAAGAAGGCCCATTGATTCAAGTTTTTTCGCCTCACTGGATATGCCCGTACTGCAACCTGGTGATCAAGCGTTTCTACTTACTAAACACTATCTTGATGACCTTGATTCGAGCAGGAGAAAAAATAATCCCCGTTTGTTTGTCGGAGCTATGCGGGTAATAGAACCTGATTCACTTCAAAAATTCAGCCAATAGAGTAGGAAGAAGGATGCAGAACTGCTCATTTTTCTTGAAAAGCACTGTTCCTTATGCTACTATGGCATATTCTATGGAAATTGAGGTAAAAGAGTTTCGTGAAAGATCAGGGAAAGTCCCTGATGATACCGTTCCGGCAATTGTCGGGTCAAATGAGGTAGAGCAACAGGTCATGACAAATGAAAGCATAACCTGCATCATTGAACTTAATCCGGGAGAAAGTATTACGATGATCCCCGCAGCAATGCAGGAAGAGCAAGTGTTGTATACAATGGAAAATATAGGATTAAATAGATTGAAAGTTACCCGTACCCCTTCTCTTTTCACTGGCGGCAGATGGATATCAGGGCAGAAACTCGCTTTTATAAATGAAGTCGTGCTTATTCCTGGACTGGAAACTGTGCTTATGTCAGATAAGTATTTTGCTGATATAAACGCAAAAAGTGAGAGAAGAGATAATCCGCGGCTATATGCAGGAACAATACGGGTTATTGATCCCCAATCTCCGGAATTGGCAATCCCTGCATTTTAATAAACTTCGGTGACATTGACAGTTCATGAACGAAAGTGATATAACCCATTTCACTTGTATGCTTGAACAATATGCCCCTCATCCGGACGATCAAAAATATAAAGCTATTTTTATGGATCTCGCTGAACGTTATTTACCAAAACTTCCATATTTTGGAGATGTTGAGTTTGACGAAGACGGGAACTATGAAATTAATATCTATGATCCAGACCCTCTCTACGATAAGTTTCAGCTCTATCTTGAAGAAATGCACCCGATCATCAAAAATAGTACGCAACCTGTTTTACTCGCTTTACACAATCTACTGCAGAGGAGGGTCTTTCGCACAGTCAAAAAGCAAGCATGCTTTTTAATTACGTACGCAATATCGAGGAACTGAGAGAAGATGGAAAAAAACATCAGGCCAGTTCCTATACAGTAGTTCAGCGGTGCGCTTATCTGGTGCAAAATTATATTCCGCTCAGAACATGGCCGTTAGAAGCTACCGGATATTTCTTCGAGTTAGCTCTGACAAACCTGCTGAAGGATACAGATAACGAAATGGATCGCCAAAAAGTAACCGAAACACTCCATGAATTACAGAAAAGAATGTCGCAACAAACATAACACGATATATAGTAAGCAAAATCCATCATGAGCTGATTGATACCACAATTATTCTGCAATTTTCACTTCATTTTGCTGGATATGACTTTCATCTTTTTCAGATAACTGCATTCGTAGCAGAGGTACTACTCCTATATGTTTTGCAATCCGCGCTACGACAACTCCGGGTAATAAAACATTACCGTGTCCAATTAACCCGTATTCAAGAGGAGTCAATTCAAGTTCTTCCCGCATAATTGTTATTGCAGTCCGTATGCATTTATTGCGCAGTCCCCCTACTTTTACCAGACTAATTGCCTGGTCATCAACATTCTGTACGTACCCGGTAGTAAAGTCAAACAGGAGAAAGTCAGCAATTTCCGGATCAAACTCCTGCCTGTTAATAATATCTAACGCCTGTTTATATCCCAGATATTGCGGAGCGTACACCACATTCTCCTGCTGATATGCTAATAGTTCGTCAAGCGAAGCGACTTGCGATACACTTTTTGCATGGACAATAAAAACAGGCCTGACGCTTTTATACTTTGTTTGTAAGAACCGTAATAACCATACGACATCATCGTGCACGATCTTTTTTTGCTCGTCTGTTATTCCCAGGGTTTTATCGCCCTGTGTATATTGACGCGCATCGTAGATAATAAAAGGGACAGCTAGCTCAAGTAATTCAGGCGTACCTGTTTCCGCCATTTCGGTTACATGAGACCTGCGCAGGTTCACATAGACACCAGAAACTTTTTTTGGGCTGCCGGCAGCAGTTTCAGGTGTCTGCGGGAAAGGAGAAAGCAGCGGATTATTTTTATCAGCCAGGAGTGCATCTTTGATACGTTTTTGCAATTGCGCTTCACGTACGATGTTATCAACAATTTGTCTTTTTTTCTCGATATTAGAATGCGGCATGCCCGGAATTCCCCTTTCTCCGGTAGATGTATACGAATGTGCCTGTTTACTCTGGAATTGCTTGAGCGAGTGAATCCCCATTCCCTGATAAACATATGAAGCAAGTGTGTCAAGAGAAAACAGTATTGTATCCTCAGGAGGTAGTTCTTCTAACCGTGCTTTTCTTTCTGCTTCTGTTTCGATTCGTTTTTTACCTTGTACAGGGTATTCCCCATTTCCCATACCAAAAAACTGCATGCTATCCCCGCTGAATCGAAATCCAGTTTCCAAAAATGGCAAATATCGTGGAATCCGTACATACGGATCCTGACTGTAGGTAACACCACGGGAAATTGCTATTTCTGCAATATTCGCTTTCACCTGATCAACGACATTGGGGTGTGCCCCTTTAGGAATTATTAGAAAGTCTGGATTATCAACTGAGGGCATAATTTTTCATATTCTGTATCGTACCATACAACCCTTGAATTTTATCGACAGATACTAATCAAGATATTCCGTTAATTGCCTTGCTCTTTGTGGATGTCGCATTCTTCGTAGTGCCTGTGCTTCAATCTGCCGGGCCCTTTCACGGGTGATTCCCAGTTCTTTTCCTACCTGCTCAAGTGTACGGTCCTTGCCGTCAAACCCATGCCGCAGTTCGAGTACCGCTCTTTCTACTTTCGTTAACGTACCAAGCACCTCATCAACTGTTTCCCGCAAAGACACATTGGATATTACATCATGAGGAGAAGGAGTCATTTGATCCTCAATAAAATCACCCAGTTTACTTCCTTCCTCCTCCCCAACAGGTGTTTCCATGCTTACCGGTTCCTGAGAAGCATATGCGATTACTTCCTTTACCCGCTCAGGAGAGCTTCTTATATCTTCTGCTATTTGTTCAGCTGTTGGTTCTATTCCAGTGAGCGTCAGTTTTCCGATACTTCTTTCAATCCTGTTGTTTTCTATGACCACGCCTACTGGCATTCGAATTTCTCTTCCTTTATCTGCTACAGCACGTGAGATAGCCTGGCGGATCCACCACGTAGCATATGTTCCAAATTTATTTTCATAACTGTAGTCGAATTTTTCGACAGCACGGATGAGTCCGATATTACCTTCCTGAATAAGGTCCAGCAGACTCACGCCGCGCCCGATGTATTTTTTTGCTATTGCAATAACTAAGCGTAAATTTGCTTCTGTCAATTGTCTTCGTGCGAGATTTCCATCATCAATCACCAATGGATCCTGTTGATTGACGGGTTTCAATTGCTCAAGCTTTCCTCTTTCTATGCGCTTTGCTAATGCTACTTCAGTTTCTGTATCAATCATGTCGTATTTTCCCACATCCGTTAAGTAGTCTTTAACATTGTCCGCTCCAGCATGACTTATTTCTCTTATATTCCTCTGATGAGAATACTGTGTTTGTAAACCATTTTGTCTGCGTGTAGCAGGCGGGACAATAAGGTCATATGAGTTATCTCCTTCCGTTCCAGTTTCCCCTGTTTCGAGAGCTTCTTCTGTATATGGTAACGCTTCAGTGTCAGGCAATAATTGCGCTTCGTCAACCTGCATGTTTTCATCTTCTAATTCCAGGAGAATATCATCGGAAAATTCCTCATCAGCCATCTCAATTTCTCCAACGATTTCTGGTGCGTTTTCAGAAGAAGGTGTGTCTATTAACCGGGTTCCATGAGCGATGACAACAGGTGTCTCAGAACGGTTTTGCTCCTGTTCACTATCAAGAAGCAGAGGGTCTGCAAATACGAGCCTTGCGATTCTCAGACCACTAATGTACAAATCCGAGTCGGGATCAGGATTTCCTGCACAAAAGGAAATGATTCGTACCAGTTGCTTACGTAAGGTTTCTGTTTGCGGATTTGCTGTAAATACTTTCGTTTTAGAAGGGAGGAGTATTTCTGACTGTACTAACTGGTTGAGAGCGAAGTTAAACCCTCCGTTCGGAACCTGATGCTTCTTTTCAAGTTCAGCTTGATTTACTTCCCCCAGCGTATCGGCATATACGATTGCTTCACACTTCTTTGCAATGAGATCAAGTTTGTCAGGTTCCGTTGCGCTATGATCACCAGCCAACGCGTCGATATCTGCTGCACGTAATTGCAATAAGAGCATGCTGGAAATGAGAACGTGTCGCATGCGGACTGGATCAGAAGGATCAAGTACCCCCATATGTATTAACTTAATAATGGGTTCCATCAAATATCCCACCGGTACATATTCAATCAGTGCGCCGCGAAGTATCTCTGTCTCTTCATCTGCTGTGGAAGTTCTGTATTGCATGAGCATATCATTCTCAACTTTTCTGTACGCGGTATTGATTTCCGAGTATAATCTCTTTGTTGTCCCGGTCTGCAGATTGTGTAATGGATGCTGTGCATCGTTCACGATTACATATGCACCAGTTGCTGTGACCGATAGATGACTTTTTGATCCACCACCTCTGAGAATTATCAATTGCCTGGAGGTAAACGGGAAGAATTCCTCTCTTTGTATTTCAGGTGTTTGGCTATCCGACTCAGCATGCCTCATACGCTATAAACGATGAGTAGTATAAAGCGGGATGGATTGCAAGTCAAATGTAGAAAAATACTTCAAAGTACATTATAGACACGAGTAATCATAATCAAAGTTATTTGTCGTATACTGCGTTATCGTTACCGTTCCTCCTGATGTAATTGGAGAAAAAGAACAGAATTGCTGTGCCCCTGTTGCATCCTGAGCTCCGGGTAACCAGCTATGCAATCCGATCAGGTTGCTTCCCGATGGGACTGTGCCGACAATGGTACTCCACTGGAAACTTGTTGAATAAATTCCTACAGTTATGTTTCTGGATTGAAAGTATGACACCATTGCTTCCAGGTCAGCGCGGTTTTTTCGGAACGCGTCATCAGATCCTGACTCCCATGAATTAGCGGTTTCTACATCAAGCCACCAGGGGTAATCAGAAGGGACAGTATCCACGCCGGCTGCTTGTGCAGCAGGGGTAAATTTATTGACGACATCATCAGTAGCACGGTTCCAGCCATACTGCCACGCGCACGCAATGGAATCAGAGCCATCACACGTTCCATTCGGGTTTGGTGATGTGTTTCCAAGCGGATCCACATTATTCTTTGGCCATGAAGCAGTATTCAATCCACCAGGGTTGCCGGTATTCACATAGAGTTGTACTTTTGCCTGGTTTACTGTACCGATTGACTGGTTTGCCCACTGGAGTTCAAAACTTAAACATGGGTTCGTTGTCGTTGCGATACCTCCATTAATACCAACAATTCCAAACCCCTGTCCTGCGGGTAAGGTTTTCCCGCATTGCGGATAAGATATATCATTGCCTGTTTTTGTTGGAGAAGGAGTCGGAGTCGATGTGAGGGTTGGCGCAGGTGTGGCAGTTGGCGTGGGGTTCAGTGTCGGGCTCGGAGAAGCAGTCGGGATAACCGTTGGGGAGGAAGATGCAGTCGGGGCAGGAATCAACGAGGGAAATGGTGTCATCGTTGGTGTCTGTGTTGCTACAGGTGTTATCGTACTTATCAAGGTTGGAGTTGGTGTATCTGCCAGTGTGCTGGTTGGGGTTGCGGTAGGAGTCTCCATTAGTGTCGGTGTATCTGTTGGTACAGCAGGTGTTGGAGTTGGAGATTGTATAACCGTTGGAGCACTTGTAGGAGTTAATATCACGGTAGGAGTGGGTGTAGGAGTTACAGTGGGAGTTTCGATAGAGGTTGGCATTACCGTTGGAGAAATGAAAAGAGTAGGAGTAGGTGTGTCTGCTATCGTTGGGGTAGGAGTGAAGGGTGGCGTTGGAGTAGCAGTAGGAATCGAGGTGGGTGTTTCAGTAAATAGTGGCGTAGGTGAATTAGTGGGTACTGGGATGGATATTATGGTAGTAGGAGTTGGCGTTGCCACGGGAGTAAATACTGTCTGCTTCGGGATTGAAAAAGTAAAAAGAAAGGAAAAGAAATGTAGCCAGATGAACAGGAAATTTACCACATACTTATTAAATCACAGTATCTTCTTTGCCGTCAATTTTTTCCAAGGGTTTGACGAAAAGCATGCATTCGATGTATTATCCGCTGTATGTCTGTTGGTCCTGATTATCAGAAGCCACTTTCCTATTATTTTGCCCAGAAGCGCGAAGGAGAATTTCAGGCGTTACCTCTTGGGCAAACTGAGCTATCCCAAGGATTATCTGATATTGTTTTGCCCCGTGTATCAGCATATCTTACTGGTGGTGCTCAGAAAAAGGATCAAGTGCTCAGAGGAAAATACTACTATGAAAGTCGATTTTCCCATATGCGTAAGTTTCTGGAAACAGTTCTGGATCCACAGCATCTTCAAGAAAGTTACGTTGCTGTACAGAAAAATAAAGATGAGTTAGTAGTCTGGTCACAGGTACTTCCTGGAAGCGAGTTACATATTACCCTCAATAAACAGCAATATGAAGTAGAGTATAACTTGCGAAGGTGTCAGCCTGAAAAACCTGAATTTTATCCGGATTCTCCGGTCGTTCTGGTGAGCCAGCCACAACCAGACTTTGCTACATATGCCCTGGGTATAAAACGGAACAGGCACGACGAGCCTTTTGATAAAAGCAGGCGTTTTTTAAGCAATCAAGGAAAAATACCAGACAATGGTTTAGAATATCTGAGAACGCTTGACATCGCGGAAAGCACAATGCGCGCAGTCAGATCAAGAGGATCAGCTCTACCTGGTGAACAGGAATCCGGTATACAATCAGTTCCACAATTCACAAAACCTGTTTCTTGTCCCCTGTTTGATGACCAGTCTCCTTACGGGGAAAGAAGAATGGAGATGCTTGATGCTGTGCGGGAGAGTCTTCTGGCAATTGAAGCATCACATGTGACCATGGAAGAAACAACTCAAGCTGCACTACAAGTACTTCGTAGAAATAGGAACCAGGTAAAGGTTATTGAGGAAACAGGAAAACCTGTCGCAAAAGATGCAATCGATACAGTTGGTATACAGATCGGGAAAGATACGCGTTTAATCTATGTTGTAACACAAGTTGATCAGTAAACCAAAATCACTACTGAAGAGCAAACGCAACCAGATGAAGCACAAGTGCAACAGGAAAAAGAGCAGACACGGCGGGAGAAACCCGACGTAGACGCAGTTGCAGCTTTACATAGCAAAAGTGCAACGTTGAAAGTATATCTTGTAAAAAACGATACAACTACGGAAATAGATACCGAAAAAAACTTTGAGCTTATCCGTGAACTTATCCATTCATATGAGGATGTCTGGGTAATTCGCACAGATCAAAGTAAGCAGGTCAGTAATCCTTCTATTTTTCTACAATCTTAAGAATGGTTTCACAGGTAGACATGCAATTATATAATATAGTTCATGGATAGAAGCGAAAACAGGCATCCTGGACAGCCTGAAGATCCAGGAGCGGGAGGAGAAAATGTTCAACTTCGTTCTCCCGAAGACGTGACGTTTTTCAGCCAGCATATCGCACCATATTTACCGCTGGTAAGAAATGTTGCACGACGTAGACTCAATACGAATGGAAAAGAGCACGCAGTAGAACCTGAGGATATTGTTCAAACAGTTGCGGAGGCTGCTTTTAAATGGTCCCGGCACCTGGAAAACATGGTAGTTACTGGAGAAGCGGGAAGGATAAGGCCATGGTTACTCAAGGTCACATTTCATGAGTGTATTAATGAACTACGAAAACAAAATTATCCAACCGTATCCATGTCTCAGACTGAATATGGTTTTGACGAAGGTGAGTTTAACCATCTTGACTTTTTTGCGGATGAAGGCCTGTTACCTGAAAATTATGTAGAACAAAGAGAGCTATCTGAGGCAATCACAGGAAGTATCGATGCGATTGCTGGAGATCATCCGCTCATTGCGGAAGTATATAGAGCCAAATTAGCTTTGGCAGATGCAACAGATAAAGAAATTGGAGAAGCAATTAATGTTAACGAAAACACGGTGAAAACAAGATTTCGCAGAGGCAGACGAGAAATTATTCCGGAACTGAGAAAGCGACATATAACAGGACCATAGCTCACCGCATATTTTCTTATAGTAAAAAACTATTGCATTTTCTTAAAAAAATTACTATAACTGAATAAGCGAAAGAACAACAGTATAAGTATTACTATGCAACCTCATCAATCAATATATTTCGGTTTTAGTCAAAAAGCAGTCATGCATGACTGCTTTTTATATAAGAAAGGAGGTGAAAAATGATTAAAAAATTATCAATAGGAATCGCAGCAGGAGCAGTGATGCTCGGCGTTTTTGCAGTCTATTCAGCATTTGCAGCGCCATCCTGCACGCAAACAGGATTTTTCAGAGATGGGATTAATATGACAGCTGCTGTAATCAATCCCACAGCAACAGTTACGGGAGACGTAAACGCGAGTGGATGCAATATTGGTGTTTATTTCGGTCCGGGACATAACGGATCAGTCAATCTTGCTACTATTCACGGCGCAAACTACTATGGTGTTGTTGTCCAAAAAGCAACCGTTACGGTAAGTGATAGTAACATCCACCAGATTGGAGAAAATCCGTTCAACGGTGACCAGCATGGTGTTGGTATCTATTACGCGACAATTGCAGGTGTTACCAACGGTGATTGTACCAGCGGGACGACAAAAGGAACAGTGCAAAACACCAGCGTATCTGCATACCAAAAAGGCGGAATCGTTGCGAACTGTGCCGGGACATCTGTCATTATTAAAAATAACGTTGTTGAAGGGCAGGGACCGGTTAATTACATTGCTCAAAACGGTATTCAGGTAGGGTACGGTGCATATGCCACTGTAACAGGTAACATAGTGAGCGGAAACTCCTATACCGGTGCAAACCAGGCTGCCAGCGGTGGTATCCTGGTGGTAGGCGGCCCGTGTTATGGAGGAAATTATACTTCCAATACACTGATTTCACATAATACCGTTATTCTCAATGATGTTGGTGTGTACCTGTCAAATCTTGATGCACATTGTGCTGCGACAAACAGCAAAACAAATATTCAGGTGAATTACGATACGATTGCACTAGCGAGTTTGAATAATACAACTGGTAATGGTCCGACACAAGGGTATCAAGTCGGCGTGTCAGATCAAGGGAATTATGACAAAATTACCTATAATACAATTTCAGGATCAGGATATGACCCTGAAAATTCGAGCCAGTCACACTTTATAAACTGGATAGATGTTTCAGCGACAAATCATGCTAATGTGCAAGCAAATAAGTTTCATTAATATTGCATTTAGCATAAAAACAACCCGGAGAGAGAAATCTT
>DASYZL010000017.1:0-15832 GCA_035946335.1 Patescibacteria group bacterium
TACGGTAGCATGTCAAACCCTGGTGAGGTCCTTCGTTTCGTCTCGAATTGAACCACACGCTCCACAGGTTGTGCGGGTCCCCGTCAATTCCTTTGAGTTTTAGCCTTGCGGCCGTACTCCCCAGGCGGCTCGCTTAACGCGTTAGCTTACACCCCTCATCTTGCGACGAAGAGCTAGCGAGCATCGTTTACGGCCAGGACTACACAGGTATCTAATCTGTTTCGCTCCCCTGGCTTTCGTGTCTCAGTGTCAGGAAGAACCCAGGTGACTGCCTTCGCTTTTGGTATTCCAGATAATATCAACGCATTTCACTGCTACACTATCTGTTCTATCACCCCGATCAATCCTCAATCCTGTGAGTATTTTTGCCAGTTCTCGGGTTAAGCCCGAGCATTTGAACAAAAACTTTACAGGACACCTACACACTCTTTACGCCCAATGAATCCGGATAATGCTTGCCCCCTACGTATTACCGAGACTTCTGGCACGTAGTTAGTAGGGGCTTATTCTACAGTCTGTGAAGAGACTGTCAAAAGGAGTTTACAACCCGAAGGCCTTCATCCTCCACGCGGCGTCGCTGGGTCAGACTTTCGTCCATTGCCCAATATTCCCAGTTGCTGCCATCCGTAGATGTACTGCCCGTATCTCAGTGCAGTTGTGGCTGATCGACCTCTCAGTCCAGCTACCCGTCGTTGCCTTGGTGGGCATTTACCCCGCCAACTAGCTGATAGGACGCAGGCTCCTCTTTCAGTGCCCAGTTAAGAGCTTTACTCTTGCGAGACTATGGACTATTACCCCATCTTTCGATAAGCTATGGTCCGCTGAAAGGTAGATTCCTACGCGTTACTCACCCGTCTGCCGGTTGCGCATTGCTGCGCCCCCTTGACTTGCATGCTTAAGGCACGCCGCCAGCGTTCATCCTGAACCAGGATCAAATTCTCAAAAGAAAAGACAAAGACTTATGATCTTTTGTCTTTAAAAAATTCCTACCACTTCCTGATTTTCAAGGAAGTGATTTATTTGTACGCTGTTTTGTGATTGTCAAAGTGCCGAAAGATGAAAAAACCCGCCGAAGCGGGAAAACTCCTGTCGCTCTGGCAAAGGTTTAATTCATACCATCATTCATTATAAACTAATTTGTGCATTTGTCAATCGAGAAAAGTGCTGAAAAAATATGTAAGATTTTCTTTGAAATCATGTAGCGTTCCATTATTATCAATAACAATATCTGCCATTCTCAGACACGCGTCTACCTGCTGTCCGTATGGTTCCTGTTTTACTCCTCTGTCCCGCAACTCGAGCTTATTAAATGCTTCACGTGTTTTTGGATCTCCCTCCTTCTTTCTCTGCTGCAGTAATACAAAACGTTTATCAGAAGATGCAGCAATACCAATGACAAATGCGTTGAAATTCTTTTTTATATATTCCACTTCTGCCGGATTACGGACGCCGTCAATAACAAATTTTTTTTCAGGGTATTTTCGGATGCGTGAAGTGATAAGTTCCACAAGGATACTGCCACCGAATTTCTTTCTCAATGCATCTCCAACATCCTGTAAGTTTTTTCGTGTCAAAGGAAGCTGCCATTCACGTGTTTTCTCTCTTACAGCATCAGAAAGCGACAAAATAGTAAATCCTTTTGTTTGCAAAATGTCGATAAGTGTTCCCTTGCCACTTGCCATCGGACCGACAACTGCAATAACGTTTTGTTTCATAACTTCTGGATTGCCTGAAAGAGGACAATAGCCAGACTTACCATAACATTCAGTGACTTATTAATTCCCCACATAGGAATTTCTACCACAATATCTGCTGCACGTAAAACTTCTTCTGAGGTGCCATGTGTTTCATTACTGACAATCAGAGCAAGAGGATAGTGATACGATGCTTTTTCAAATGGGACTGACCGTGGATTCTGCTCAATTGCGACAATTTGTACTTCCTGCACTTCCTCACGAAGTTTAGCAATCGCAGCAAGAGTTGTTTCACAATATTCCCAATCAATCCATTCGGTGGTATTAATTGACGCTTTTTTTATTCTTGTGTTTGGCGGAACCTCGGTTATTCCACACAGGAAAACTTTTTTCGCTGCGACCGCATCAGCGAGACGAAAAATAGAACCGACATTATATGTATCCAAAACATTATCAATAATAATGTACACAGGATTTTTCTTTAGAGACTTTTTTACTGTTTCATTTCCAGCAGTTGTTCGCAGTTCTTTTGCGTTGAGTTTGAACATGAAGGTATTATACTTTATTTTCTTTCTGTTTTTTCTTTGGTGTCTTTTTTGTGAATGGTTTTTTCAAATCCTGCAATTTCCAAACTGCAAAGTCACATCTGGGGTAATTGGAACAACCGTAAAAATTTCTGCCTTTTTTTGTTTTCTTGACAATAATTTTCCCTCCGTCTTTGGGACAAGTAAATGGAGTCTCTTCTATGAATTGCTTTTTGAAATCACATGCTGGAAAGTTTTTACAGCTGATGAATTTACCAAATCGTCCTACCCGAACAACCAGTGGCGCGCCATCTTTCGGGCATTTTTCCCCTGTTTCTTCTGCGGGAATTTCAACACGATCTGCCTTTTTGACAACTTCCAGTTTTTTTTCAAACGGCTGATAGAACTCCCTGATAACTGGAACCCATTGACGTTTTCCGCTGGCAATCTCATCAAGCTCATCCTCTAAAGTAGCGGTAAACGGAATGTCATCAATGTCAGGAAAATTCTTGACTAAAAAGTCTGTGACCGCTGTGCCAACCGTTGTTGGTAAAAATCTCCCTTGGTCTCTTTCAATATACTGACGCGCTTCAATTGTAGAAATAATTGATGCGTATGTTGAAGGACGACCAATTCCTCCCTCTTCGAGAGATGCAATAAGCGATGCGTCATTATATCGCGGTGGCGGCGGCGTTTCATGTTTTTCTGCAAGTATATCCTGTAAGGATAGCTTTTCTAAAGCAATAAATCTGGGTAAATTTCTATCTTGTAATCCGAACGGGTTTACTTTGAGAAACCCATCAAAAACAAGCACTGATCCGGTGGTTTTAAGAAGGTATGGAGGAGTCTGATTCGGATCTAAGGATTCTTTTGCTGGTAATACTTGCGCTTGTTGAATAAGTTGCTTCGCTTCTCCTTGGTTGCTCACCATAGCAGTATCAACTGCATTAACAAACACCGTTGTTGACTCAATCAGGGCATCGTTCATTTGCGACGCGACTGCCCTTCGCCAGATAAGATCGTACAATTTTGCAAAATCCCGTCCTAATTTCCCTGCAACAATTTCCGTAGATTGCTCTACACGTGTGGGACGAATCGCCTCATGAGCCTCTTGAGCAAGCTTTTGCTTAGTGGTATAAAAATTTGGAGAGGGTGGAATATAGTTTTTTCCAAATGATTTTTCAATATAATTTCGCATTGCAAGAATTGCGGATTGAGCCAGATTAACCGAATCAGTACGATGATATGTTATGTATCCTTCTTCATATAATTTCTGCGCTAAACTCATGGTTCGTTTGCCTGAATATCCAAATCTACCTGCTGCTTGTTGTTGTAATGTGGAAGTTGTGAAGGGCGGCTGCGGATGACGTTTGGTTTTCCTTTGTAAAACTTCACGAACAATAAAATGTTTCGTTTGTAGATCTTTTTCTATATATTGTGATCTTTCTTCTGTCGCAATATTTGTTTTTGTAACCGTATATGTTCCATCATAGAGGTCAAGTTTCTCCTGTTTTTCAATTTTTTGTCCATTTACTTCAATGAGCTCGAAATCAATTTTTGTATTATCTTTTACTGAAGATTTTTCGTTTCTACTGAGGAGGATGCTGATGGTCCAGTATGGTTCTTTAATAAACTTTTGGATTTCTCTTTCCCGCTCAACAATAAGACGGAGCGCAACTGATTGGACACGCCCCGCAGAAAGACCTCGGCGGACCTTTTGCCACAACACCGGCGAAATTTTATAACCAACCAACCTGTCCAGTACACGTCGCGCTGTTTGCGCGTTTACTAATGCTTCATTCACATCACCTGGATGAGCAAGTGCCTCATCAATTGCTTCTTTGGTAATTTCATGAAACACAATGCGGACAAATTTTTTCTTTGTTTGACCCTGCAGCAACTCCTTGATATGAGCAGAGATCGCCTCGCCTTCACGGTCGGGATCGGTCGCGAGAATAATGCTATCAGCCCTTTTTGCAAGTCTTTTTAATTCATCAATTGTTTTCTTCTTGTCAGGAGAAATTTCATATTGCGGTGCAAAGTCATGCGCAACGTCAACACCAAGTGTACTTTTCGGCAAATCCATCACATGTCCCATTGATGCTTTAATATCAAAGGTATTTCCTAAAAAACGCTGCACTGTTTTTGCTTTGGTTGGTGATTCAACGATAACTAACTGCATAAACGATGTATCCTTTTCATCTCAGCCAGACTTAAAAGACTCCGGTAACTCTGGAGTCTTTTCCTATTTTGCGGACAATCTTGCAAAAATGCAATGACTTATTATTCTCATTGTTTTCATCAACTTGCATCGATTACGAAATGCATTGTGATGCAGAAGATCTGATTATACCAAATCCGTCAATAAGATCATCTGAGAATGACAGTATGATTACTATTTTCCTTTCTCGAAATAATAATCTAAAATGTTTTTTGCAACCGGCGCAGCAATATCAGACCCCTCGCCTGCCTCTTCTGAGAGAACGGTAACCACAATTTGCGGCTTATATGCCGGCGCGAAAAGCGTAATCCATGCATGCGGCAATGCACTTGTACCACCTTCCTGTGCAGTTCCTGTCTTACACGCAATGACAATATGCCGGTAATCTGCTGATTTACTTGCGTCAGCAGTAATATTGACCCCGTCGATAGGGAGATGCGGATTTTTTACCGAATAATTAAACAGTGGATATGCAACTCCGCCCGGACTACATGCAGCAATCATTCCCTGGCGAAGTAATGATTCTGTTTGATCAGTAACAATATGCGTATTTTTCGCAGTATGAGGCGCGTGCAAAATAAGTTGTGGTTGGTATAACGTACCACCATTGGCAATGACTTGCGTCCACGCATTTACCTGTAGCGGTGTCGTGAGTAAATATCCCTGACCAATTGCATAGTGATAGTCATCTCCTAAATACCATTTGTCACCGACAACTTTCTCCTTCCATTCTTTTGTCGGGACAAGACCACTTGCTTCACCAGGGAGCACAATACCAAGTGGACTTCCCAACCCAAACTTCCTTGCGCCTGCTGAGAGTTTGTCGACGCCAAGCAATTGCCCGACAGTATAGAAAAAAATATCATTCGATCGCTGAATTGCCTTGACAACGGTGACTTGCCCATCTGTTTTTCCATAACTCGTATAGAACCAGTTTGCAAATGAAAAGCTGCCAATACGCAAAATGCCAGTGTCATTGACAATGTAATTTGCATCGATAGTATTTGTTTCGAGCGCAGTTACGGCTGTGATGATTTTAAATGTTGAACCTGGCGGGTACTCACCAGCAATTGCCCGATTCAGAAGTGGTTGACCATTATTGTCAAGAAGCACCTGGGAAATTGTTTTGTATGCACTTACCGGAGTAGGACGATAGTTTTTTCCCTGCGTAAATAGATTCGGGTCAAAAGATGGCATACTTACCAGTGCAAGGATTTCTCCCTGCGGTGTTGAAACAATAACAGCGCCTTTTTTTATTGGAGCCATTGCCTGATAGGCTGCTTTTTGTAACTGACTGTCAATCGTTAGTGTGACATTTTGTCCGGGAATCGGGTCAGTTTGCCCAAGCGTTCTAACCGGCTTTCCTGTTGCGTCAACTTCAGTAAGGACTTTCCCTTCCGTACCACGAAGTGCAGCTTCAAAAGATTCTTCGATGCCCATTTTGCCGACTAAATCCCCTGCTGAATAATCCTGAAATTGTGCCAATTGCAAATCCTGTGGAGAAATTTGCCCGATATATCCAATAACATGTGCTGCTGCTTCACCCATAGGATAACTGCGTAGACTGTCAACCTCCAGGTTCTTATCTCCGCTAGCAATCTTTGTAAGAGCATCTTTTTGATTCAATAGGATTGTTTTTCCGTTGACAATTTCCCGATATCCGGGTGTATTCAGAACAAGCGGATTACCATAGCGGTCAAAAATAATGCCACGGGGCGCGTGGATAAAAATAGTACGGGTTCTATTGGTATTGGAAAGCGTACGGTAGAACGGACCGGACACAATTTGCAGTATCAGTAACCTACCAGCAAGAATAATAATAACTGTACAAAGCAATAGAGGAAACAGGAAATCTCTCACAGGAATTCGGGAATACCATTCACTATCATAATGACGTCTGCTATATTGTTTTTCCGTGTGGATTGAATCAGAAAAAGAAGCACCGAGTTTCATGGAAAGTGATTAACAGTATAACACAAGCGTACTTTCTGTGAGTTTATGTTTTCTTCAAAAAAAAATGAGAAAGAAAATTACAGAAAAAGAACATAACGAATGTAGTAAATGTTGCTAGCAAGAGTTTTGGCAAAAATGATCCCCGGGAAAAAAGCAACAAATCAGTTGAGATTGCAAAAAGACTGAAGAAAAAAACAAAAGGTATTGTGTTAACTTCAAATTTTCTTGAATAAAGAAATAATATACCAAGTGTAAACAAAAAAAACAGACTGCTTTGTCCAAGATTTTGCAAAAGCATCATATCTTGCAATAATCCAATACAAAATGCGATAAAAATAATCCACTCTTTTTGAAAAACCACAGCTACCACAATAAGGCTTTCTAAAACAAGTGGCAAAGCAATGAGCGTTGTTTGCACTAAAAGAAGACAGACAAGAAAGATTAAAAGAAAAAAAATGAACATATTACTCTTTGAGTATAAAAACTTCATGTAATTTCTGTACATCTACTATATTCACCAGTTCTGCTTTTTGAAAAAGGCTACTTGGATTTCTTTCAATGCTTACAATTTTACCTATGACGAGTCCCGGAGGTAATCCTTGCCTGTTCGTATTCTGACTTCCCCGAGTTACAACCGTATCATTTTTCTGGAGCGCTTCGGATAAAACGACGTTGTCTAAAATCATCTGCCCGTTACCAAGCCCTTTAATAACACCCATTGCGTTTGTATGCAATGTATCTGCGGTGAACGATGAAGACGTATTTGTTGTCAGTAAAACGCTACTTGCATGTTCAGAAACTTTGTCGATTTGCCCGAGTAGCGCGTTACGGTATACGACTGGATCACCAATGTGTACAGCATCAAATATTCCCTTGTCGATAATTATTTTTTCAGGGAACGCAACACCAGGGAGAAAAGATGGCATACCAATAATTGTTGCAGGCATTAGTACTGTACTTTGCAACGAAGTTGTTTGAAATTGATCGCGAAGTGCCGCATTTTCATTTACAATCTCTTTATCTTTGATAATTTGCAATTGTAAATTATCATTCATAAGCGATGTATATCGTGTATTTGTCGACGCAATCACTATATTGTAGATGATCGCTTCTGTTGGAAACAGAACTGCATCAACAATGCCAGTTAAAACGGAGAATAATGATGTTTTCCCAAGAAAGAATATTATAATTGAAAGAAGAAAGCAAAAAGCAAGCGCGATCCAAACTGATTCTTTTCGTTGCATCCTACTGAAATCCTCCTGTTACTTTCACACGGTTAAGCAATTTAGCATCTTCTAATACTTTTCCGCATCCCCTGACAACTGTGGTGAGCGGATCCTCTGCCAGGGTAACTGGAATATGTGTCCGCTCAATAAGCAGTTTATCAAGACCGGCAATTTGCGAACCTCCTCCTGTCACAAGTATACCCCGCTCCAAAATATCTGATGTTAATTCCGGTGGCGCTTCTTCCAGCACATCGGCAATTGCTTCAATTATCTGCGCTATGACAGGAGCTAATGCTTCGCGGATTTCTGCTTCGCTAAGACGCAAACTCTTTGGTAAACCTGTTTCAATATCCCTCCCTCGCACAACAGCCATCTTCTCTTCTTTTATTTCTTCATTTTTTTTCCTTTTTGTTTCATAGGCGCTGCCGATTTTTATTTTGATGTCTTCTGCTGTTCTATCACCAATGAGAAGTCCATATTTGAGCCTGATATAGTGGATAATGGCAGCATCCATTTCATCCCCTGCCACACGAAGTGACCGATTGACCACAATACCACCAAGGGAGATAATTGCAATTTCTGTTGTTCCGCCACCAATATCGACCACCATAACTCCTGTGGGCTGAAATACCGATACGTCTGCGCCAATGACTGCTGCCATTGGTTCTTCAATTAAAAATGCTTCCCGGGCGCCTGCTGCCAACGCTGCCTCCCATACTGCCCGTCGCTCCACCTCTGTAACAGCCGAAGGGATACCAATAACAACTTTTGGATGGATAAACGAAAGCGGCAACCGCATTTCGACTTCGTGAACTTCCTTAATGTAATGCGCAATCATTGCTTCGGTAGCATCAAAATCTGCAATGACACCTCCACGTAAGGGTCGAACCGTAATGATACTTGCTGGTGTTTTTCCAAGCATTTTCTTTGCTTCTGACCCAATTGCGATAACTTCTTTTGTTTTTTTGTGCCTGGCCACGATGGATGGCTCACGGATGACAATCCCTTTTCCTCTTACCCAAATCAACGTATTTGCTGTACCCAAATCGATACCAATGTCGTGAGAAAAAAACGAAAAGAATTTATTAAGCATAATAAGTGTACTGTCCTCTGTGGGCAGTTCGTCATATTCTAACACCTTGAATGAGATATGCAAAGAACGGCATTTACAAAAAGTATTCTTCTCATTACAATAGTTTCAAAGAATAAAAATTTGTTCCTAGCGAATTACAAACATTTATGATCCGTCTTTTTAACCGTGTTATTGCTTTTTGTTTTTATTGTCTCTTTCTTATTACACCGCTTGTATTCTTTGCTGACACTTCAGAACTTTTTGAATTTAATAAAATGTGGTTTACTTTTATTCTTGCAATTCTGATTGCGTTCTGTTGGATTTCCAGGATGATTCTCGAAAAACAATTTCGCATCATGCGCACCCCTTTGGATATTCCTATTCTGCTCTTTCTTGCGTCACAATTTATTTCGACAATTTTTTCACTCGATTCATATGTATCATGGTGGGGATATTATTCGCGTTTCAATGGGGGTATGTTATCCTTGCTGACGTATGGATTTTTATATTTCTCATTTGTCTCAACTGTTGAAAAAAAATATTTTCCCAGGTATCTTATCGCTGCGCTGGTCGGCGGGATTGTTTCTGCATTATGGGGACTTCCTGCACATTTCGGTTATGATCCGACGTGTCTCATTTTCCGGGGAAGTCTTGATGTTTCCTGTTGGACATTAGCATTTCAGCCAAAAGTCCGAATTTTTTCGACACTTGGACAACCAGATTGGCTTGCTGCCTACCTTGTTGCGCTAATCCCGCTTGCTTTTTATTTTTCGATCAGTTTTTTTCAGAGAAAAAAATACCTCATTAGCGGAATTTTCTTTTCCAGCGTAATACTCTTTTCTGTCGATCTGCTTTTTACTGCATCGAAGGGGGGATTCGTTGGGTTTATTATCTCCATGCTTTTCCTTTTTTTTTGCTACCTATGGATTTACAGGAAAACATTTGTCACCGTAACAAAGAAGAAAATGCATTTTCTCTTTGCATCAATCTTTATTGTTACTTTTCTTTTCATTTTCTTTATCGGACAACCGATTCCACAACTTAATATAGTAACTTGGAGTGGTTTACGGGATCGTTTTGTTTCCCACACGCAATCAATAACTCCCACTCGGTCAATCGCTACCTCCCCATCTTCATCAGGACAGGAAATTGGCGGAACTGATTCAGGAATAATCCGTCTCCTTGTCTGGCGTGGAGCAATTGATGCCTGGCAGCACTATCCTGTCTTCGGTACCGGCGTTGAGACATTTGCTTTTGCATACTACTTATATAGGCCTGCAGCGCATAATATGACATCTGAATGGGACTACCTTTATAATAAAGCGCACAATGAATACCTCAATTATCTTACAACAACAGGTATTGCCGGACTTGGCACATACATGACAATGATTGGATTCTTCCTGTTTCTTGCAACAAGGGCGATGCTTTTTCGAAAAGAGCAGACAATGGAAGAAAAGTTTTTTATTGCATCGATGCTCGCCGCATATATTAGTATCCTTATTACGAATTTTTTTGGGTTTTCCGTAGTTATTGTTAATGTCTTTTTGTTTCTGTTTCCTGCATTCGTTTTTGCCCAAACATCACTCCTAAGTTATGCAAAAGAAGGAGAACAGAAGGAAATATCTGGTTTTCAGTGGCTGGGCGTAACAGTTTCCGGTCTTATTGCCTTATACCTTTTATTTGTGCTAACTACTTTCTGGAATGCTGATAGAAGTTATGCATTGGGACAAAATTTCGATGGTGTGGGTCAATATCAAACTGCCTATCAGCAATTACACAATGCAGTTGCCGCGTACCCAGCTGAACCGACATTTCAAAATGAATTAGCCCTCAATGACGCTATTCTTGCGGAGAACCTTGTAACGACAAATGCAACAACGGCTGCGCAACTTGCCCAAGAAGGAGTACAAACGAGTAATAATCTTGTCATGCAACATCCGAATGATGTTGTGTACTGGAAAAACCGTGTTCGTATTCTCTATTCGTTAGGACAATTGAATCCGATATATAACCAGCAAGCGCTTGTTGCAATTCAAACCGCCGCAAAACTTGCCCCAACGGATGCAAAAATCTGGTACAACTACGGCATTCTTGAAGGGCAAACCGCCAATATTCAAGATGCAATTACCATTCTTATTCGGACAACACAGTTAAAATATGATTATAAAGATGCGTACTATGCCTTAGGTTTGTATTACCGGCAAGCTGCTGTTGATAAGAATGGAAAAGTCGCTGATAAGGCAATGGAACAAAGAGCGGTTGACGAGATGAATTATATCCTTAACCATTTTGGTAAAGACTCGCAAGCACTTGCAGCTCTAAAAGCATGGAATGGCAGTAAATAACATCCTTTCTTTCTTTTCAGGAAAATCTCATATATAATAGTGCTCATGCAAATTATCCAGGCACCACATGCTATTTTGTCTGAGAAAGCAAAAAAAATTCATAAAATTGACAAAGATGTATTACAGCTTATTGCTGAGATGAAAACAATACTTGTCAATGCATCTGATCCGGAAGGTGTCGGACTTGCTGCCCCACAGGTCGGGAAATCCTTGCAACTGTTCATCGCAAAACCGACGAAAAATACTCCATTTTCCGTCTTTGTCAACCCACAAATCACTCTTCTTGATAAGGAGGAAAAAACAAAGACAAAATACCTTTCAAAGAAGAAACACACAAAACTTGAAGGCTGTCTTTCGCTGAAAGATATCTGGGGACAGGTACACCGCGCGAACAGAATTAAAGCGCATTACCTGGATGAACATGGTACTGCACATAACATAATTGTCTCCGGATTTCTTGCAACGATTATGCAACATGAGCAAGATCATCTTGATGGCATTTTATTTCCCAAGCGGGTTCTGGAGCAAAATAATAAGCTCTATAGATCCCATAAGGATGACAAAGGTGAAGATGTATTTGATGAAATCAAATTATAAAATCTCGTGAATATTATTTTTTTTGGGTCGTCAAAATATTCAACAATTATCGAAGAGACGCTACAAAAACGTTTTGGACTTACTACGGTTGTAACTCTACCTGATGCGATAACAGGAAGAAAAAAAATACTCACACCCAGTCCGGTAAAAACGGTTGCTTTACTACATAACATTCCCGTTATAACAGTAAATAAACTAACTCCTGATATTACTGGCGAGATTACAAAACTGCAGCCTGATTTCCTTGTTGTTGCCGATTTCAGGCTCATTTTACCAAAAGCACTATTGGAAGTTCCTCGAATTGCTGCGATAAATGTTCATCATTCCCTTTTACCAAAATATCGCGGGCCCGCACCGGCGCCGTTTACCATTCTCCACGGAGAGGATACTTCCGGTGTTTCCATTATGGAAATCGCAGTAGGCATTGACAGTGGAGACATATTAGCGCAGGGACATTACAAATTAACCCCCGATGAAACAACAGACTCCTTACTAACCCACCTCAATCAACTTGGCGCAAAACTCATTATTCCTGTTCTGGAAAACTTTTCTGTTTATCATACGAAGCGGCAAAAACAAAATGAAAAGGATGCAACGTATACGCATTATATGCAAAAAAACGATAGTTATATCAATATAGAAAATCCACCAAATGCTGCTCAGGTTAATCGTATGATTCGGGCTTACTACCCATGGCCAATCGCATGGACGAAAGTTCACATAAAAAATAAAATAATGAGAGTAAAGTTATTACCAAATAAGCTTTTGCAGCCAGAAGGAAAGAATCCAATGACGTTAAAAGATTTTCTTAACGGTTATCCGCAGGCGAAGAGAGAAATAGAAAAAATTATTGGCTGATTACGGAGGTGTTTGCTTTTTCTACATGTTTCATCATCCGCAGGCATTTTGTGCAAAGTTTTATACGCTTCATATGGCCACCAATCATGACACGGGAAACATGCAAATTCGGTTTAAAAATTTTTCTGGTTCTGTTTTTTGCATGGGAAACGTTATGTCCATACATTACACCTTTCCCACAGTTCATACACTTCTTTCCCATATACGTGCAATATGATATCATAGACTTCGCCCTATCACAAGAGTGGTACATTCGTATGGATATCTTTAGCGTCGTTATCGGACTTGTCGTTTTAGTTTTTTCTGCAATACTTCATGAAGTTGCCCATGGGTTTGTCGCAGACAAACTTGGTGACCCAACAGCCCGGCTCATGGGACGACTTACCTTAGACCCGAGAAAACACATCGACCCGTTTCTCAGTATCGCCCTTCCGCTGCTCCTTATTCTGAGCGGCTCTCCGGTTATTTTTGGTGGCGCAAAACCAGTACCGGTTGATCCATATAATTTACCAGACGGAAGAAAAGATATGGCGATTGTCAGTCTTGCCGGACCATTAACGAATATTTTACTTGCTATCTTTGCAAGTTTCCTTATAAAAGGTTTGCTGCTTTTTGGTGAAAGTGGCAGCTTACCGCTTATTTTGGGATTTATGTACACGCTGCTATTACAAATAGTGCAGTATAATATTTTACTTGCTATTTTTAATTTGCTTCCTATTCCGCCACTCGACGGATCAAAGATTATTGCATTGGCCCTTCCTGAACATGAAGCAAATATTTTTTTATCTCTCGGGCAAGTGGGATTGCTTATCCTCTTCTTTCTGCTTGTTTTTCCCTTTGGGGGATTTTCTTTAAGCACATTTATCAATAATATTTTTCTTTTCTGTGTGCATATATTACTTGGGCAATAATAATTGACAAAATATTGCACCCTTTGTTATTCTAAAAAAGTATTTATATGCAAAAATATAAGCTGTTATTGATAAGTATCATCATCGTTATTGTTGCTGCAGGTGCATTGTTTTTTCTCTATAAATTAGTACACAAACGGCTTACAATACAGCAGGCAAGAACAAATCAGCAAACCACAATGATGCCTCATACAAATATACCCACTCCTTCTCCTGTGATTACACCGTTAACACAGCAGAATGCCCAACCAACATTGCAGGCAACCGAACAGAGTCTTCAGCAAGCGATAAATCAGGAAAATTCCGATTTACAGCAGGTCGGACAGATTAACGCAAATAATGATAACGTGACCGGATTATGAAAAGAAATACGATACTGTCAATGCTCTTTTTTATTCTACTGGGTATAGCCATGCAACAACCCGCGTTTGCTTTCGTTGGAGTAAATGCAGCTACACGACCTACGCTTATGCAGGAACGTATAGATGCACGACTAACAATGCATCCAACGCTTGTACCTACGATTAATCACATCCGATTGACACAAATTCAAGCGCATGCCGCTGCAATGATTGATGAACGGATTACGTCACTTAGCACATTGTTATCGAGTATTAACAATGATGCACGTTTATCAAGCGATGAAAAAACCAGCTTTACAAATGATATTCAGACAACAATAGTTAATCTACAAGTTCTTAAAACAAAAATACAAAATGATACAGATGCGCCAACTGCTTTATCTGACGGACAAAGTATTGTAACATCATTCCATGTTTATGCCATTTTTGAACCAAAAGAAAGACTGTTAATAATAGTTGATAACCTGTTAGGTTTCGTTAACCGCATGTCAGTACTTCTTCCACAATTACAATCCTTAAACGGACCTTCATCGACGACTGCTGACTTGAATACAAAAATTACTGACGCGATAACAAAACTGCAGAATGATCAAACAACACTTCATGATATATCAGTTACTGAAACAATTCCTGCAGCACAAATAACGCTTTCATCAGTAAATCAGGACTTGACTGCTGTCCGGCAGGATATTCTGGCAATGCAAATAGATTTGAGGACAATTAACGCAAGTCTTAATATCAAAATAAAGAATGTGATTACCCCTACTATTACTCCGTGAAAATATCCATTTGATTTTTTCTAAGGTCTCTAAACTCTAGGCCATTGACAGGAATGAAATTTTTGTTATACTTTTTAAGCTCTTAGGTTATCGGATGTAATTGGATAATTTTCCATTACAAGTTCATACACCTTGAGGTATCCCAAAATGTTGGGAGACGAGGAAAAGTTTGGTGCACTGCGGTGCAACAAGTATCCTTCCTAATTAGTATCTTAAGGGGAAATACCAGTTTACTCCGACTCCCAGGAGCGAAATTATCTCTTCAATTATTCTTTGTTTTCCTCAATATTCTTCGCCTTGATGGAAATTTCTGCTTTTGATAAAATGAATCACATCTTGCCGACATAGCTCAGTGGTAGAGCGGCACTTTTGTAAAGTGATGGTCGAGGGTTCAAATCCCCCTGTCGGCTCAACGTATGCATTATTGTCATCTCTATATTAATCAAGTATAGTTGGGATGCATATATGCTAGGTTCGCATAGTGGCAATTGCTCGTGGCTGTAGACCACGCGTCCGAAAAGACTACGGGGGTTCGAGTCCCTCACCTAGCACATTATGCCGAAATGGCTCAGTGGTAGAGCGAGTTCATGGTAAGAACTAGGTCGCGGGTCCGATTCCCGCTTTCGGCTCCAGTAGGAAAGGAGGAAAAATTATGGCAAAAAAAGGAGAACATCGCATTACAGTCGGGCTTGTTTGCTCAATGTGCAAAAACAGAAATTATATTTCTTCACGAAACAAGCTCAATACAGAGGCAAAATTAAAACTGAAGAAATATTGCAAACATTGCAGAAAGATAACCGAACACAAAGAAGTGGAGAAATTGAAATAAACCGCAGATTGTCAGTTAGTGCGGTAAAAAAGAAAATCCAAAAATGTGTAGTGTGTTGCGCAAGCTGTCGCAGAAGAAAAACAGCAAGAGAGACAGTTTTTAGAAAATTAAATGTTGCACTAGAATTAGGGACGTAGTGAAATGGCTATCACAGCAATCTCCAAAATTGCTTTTCTCAGTTCGAATCTGAGCGTCCCTGCCAAGTGGTTGACAAAAGTCCTTTTATGGTATAAAATGTACATATTGTGCCACAAAATATACGTATTACAATTACTCCTGATCTGGAAAGAGCTCTTAATATCTTAAGACAGTCTACGACTGGAACCCTTAATACTACTGAATTGATTAAATTAGCTGTGGGCGAACTAGCTCAACTAAAAAAAATGAAAATAACCGAGGCTACTGATATCACTCATCAGGAAATGAATAAAATTGGAGCCAAATTATTCTATGGATGG
>DASYZL010000018.1:0-4322 GCA_035946335.1 Patescibacteria group bacterium
AAAAGATTCAGGGCAAATGAAATTTGAAATCAGCTAAAACCCCGACCGTCAGGTCGTGGGTTGCTTTATAAACCCTAACACTGTACAAATTAAAGGACTGGAACACTATAGAGAGTTATTAGATAAGGGATTTTCCCCCCAAGAGGCTTATGATCGTGTGGTGAGTGAAATCGGATATAGATCGCAAGAGAGAGAAAACCTTGCGAGACTTATTGTTTTTTCTGACCCGTCACTCACTATCAACACTGAAGGTTTTAGATGGAAAAGAGGAAAAACAATAAGTTATGATGATATACGTCGCACACAGATAAAAGAACCTCCAAGAAAAAGTCGAGCCTGGTATGATTTTTGGAGTGATGTTAAAGAAATAGAGGCTGAAGCTGAGAATGTCAGACAAAAGCAAATTCAACAGAAGTACAAACGATGGGATGATATTATTGCGTCTGCTGGAGGGATTAAATCGGCACCGTTTGGTTCACAGGAAGATCTGACAAATTTTAGAAAATGGCCGCATTGGAAACTGAGAAGTGAAGCAGAAAAATTGTTGCGCCCTAATGAAGTAGAGGAATTCAGGCAGTATGTCTGGAAAACTGCTTCTGAACAACAAGTAGAACAGACTCAACGGTTAAAGGATGAAGTGGGGGAGAAGAAAAAGCAACAACTTGATAGATGGCGAAGTATCGGAAGCATTGACGATGAAGAATATTTTGAAAGAATGCAGGAATTAGGATATCCAACCGAACGTGGAGAAACAAGAAGAAATCAAAGCTCAAGTTCGTCCACAGATACCTCTGGTGCAACAATAAATAAACGGATGGAGCGGGAAAAGGATAAGCTCGATAGAATGTTACGCTTTGGAGGCATTGATGAACAGGAATATGAGGAAAGATTAAAAGACTTAGGATACTAAGGTTGACATCATTGCAGAATAACACAAACTCTGTCTATATTAGACCAACAACACCATGGCTCAATGGGGAAGTGGAAAGATCGCATAGAATTGATGAAGAAGAGTTTTATCGTATGCTCAAAGGGGTTGTTATTGATGATGCAAATCTGTTTAATGATAAGTTACAAGAATGGGAAAAATTCTATAACTTTGAAAGACCACACTCAGCCTTAAATGGATAAACACCTCATGAAAAATTTAGAGAAAAAGCAAAGCTTTAGAGTGTAACCCATGTCTATCAACTCCACAAGATTTGAAGCTCAAGAGACGTTTTGCACTAATCATGTGACTTTAGTATAATTTTCCTACAGTGACGACACCGTACCTTTCTGTTATTGTTCCCTCGTATGATGAAATGGCAAATCTTCGCAAAGGGGTTTTGGAGAGAATCAAAAATTTCCTCGAAAAACAAAAATTTGCGTATGAAGTAATTGTTGTAGATGACGGATCAAAAGATGGTAGTATTGGTTTTGTAGAAGCATTCGTTAAGGAAAATAAACACTTTTCACTTATGCAAAACAAACATCTTGGTAAAGCAGGTGCAGTAACAGCTGGTAGGTTGACAGCAAAAGGAGAATACATCCTGTTTACTGATATGGATCAGGCAACGCCGATTGAAGAAACTGCGAATCTCTTAAAGCAATTTCGCAATGGGTTTGATGTAGTAATAGGATCGCGGACAGTTCGTAACGGTTCTCCCTGGAGCCGCAAGATCGTATCAATGGGGTTGATTATCTGCCGCAAGTTCATCGTCGGGCTTCCTGAAATTCGTGACACGAATTGCGGTTTTAAGATGTTCTCCCAAAAAGCTTGTAAGGATATATTTCAGAAGATCTATGATATTCATCATGGCTTTTCCCAAATTTCCGGCTCTGCAGTTAAAGCAGGATTTGATGTTGAACTGTTATTAATTGCGGAAAAAATGGGGTATAAAATAAAGGAAGTGCCTGTGGAATGGTTATATGTTGAATCCCGTCGTGTTTCTCCGATTTGGGATTCTCTGGATGGTTTCAAAGAGCTACTCAGAATTCGTTTGAATGATGTAAGCGGAAAGTATTCGGTATGAAAAAATTTGGTTTCTCTGCGTGGTTTTTTTTATTCATTACTATTGCGTTATTTCTCTATTCCTATACACAAGTTGATTTAGGACTCACGCTATCAAGAGTATCAATTTTCCAAACTATCGAAAAAAACTTTCAGTATATTGGTTACTTTAATCGTCCTTTATCAACGGCTTGCTATAGCGGGTTATTGCTGCTTTTGTTTGCCGGCTACATCCGCTTGTTATATATCGCAGCAAAAGGAAATATGCAGCGCAAAACGTTTTGGTTTCTCACGATGCTTATAACAATTATCCTCACGTTTTCATATAACGCGTTTTCATATGATTTATTTAATAATATTTTCGACGCAAAAATTATTACGCATTATCACCAGAATCCATACGTTCATAATGCCTTGGATTTTCCCAAAGATCCGATGCTGGGCTTTATGCATTGGACCCAAAGAGATTACCCATATGGTCCTGTTTGGCTTTTCTTTTCCGTACCACTTTCTTTTATTGGAGCAAATATTTTTCTGCTCACCTTTTTTCTCTTTAAAATATTCGCTGGATTAAGTTATGTTGGAACAGTCTATTTTCTGGAAAAAATAGCTTCACAGCTTGATAAGAAGACAGCACTTTTTAAAACCATGCTTTTTGCTCTAAACCCGCTTGTCCTCATTGAAGGATTAGTTTCTGCGCACAATGATATGACAATGTTTTTCTTTGCAGTGATGGGGTTGTATTTACTCATGCAGCAAAAACATATTGCAGCCGGGATTTCACTGCTTGTTTCCATTGGTATTAAATTTGCAACAGTGTTTCTTGCACCTGTCTTTCTCGGTGTGTCTCTATTGCAAGTTGCAAAAAAGAACATACATTGGGAAAAAATGTTCTTATTAATAACGTTACTCATGATCCCGGCGCTATTTGCGGTGACAATAAGAACGACCTTTCAGCCGTGGTATCTTTTATATGTTTTGACATTTTGTTGCCTTATTGGCGATCGGTTATACAGTGCTATTCCATCTGTCATCGCAAGTTTCTTTGCATTAACAGAGTATGTCCCGTTTCTTTATGCAGGAAACTGGAATCCGCCAATTCCCGCAATACTCAATACAATTACTCTCACGGGATTGGCCATATGTATTGTAGTCATTGTTTTTCTTGTGTTTTCCAAACGCAGCTATAACGTGCTACAATAATCATCATGCGCTTCCTCACATTGTACCGGAGAGAAATACTTATTACTGTTTTCCTTGCTGCAACATATTTCGTAACACGGCTTTTTTTCATTCTCCATCTGCCCATTTTTACTGATGAGGCTATTTATATCCGCTGGTCACAAATTGCCAAACAAGATGCAGCCTGGCGGTTTATTTCTCTTACCGACGGCAAACAACCTATGTTTGTGTGGATCACTATGACGTTGATGAAATTCGTCAAAGATCCATTGCTCGCTGGCAGGTTGACCTCAGTCATCGCTGGTTTTTTTAGCGCAATAGGTTTATTCTTCCTGGGGAATGCATTATTTAAAAATAAGTGGGTTGGTTTTTTGTCTGCTGCGATTTATGTTCTTCTTCCATTTACCTTAGTGTATGACCGGATGGCGCTATATGAAAGTCTCGTATGCATGTTTCTTATCTGGGGATTATATATTACTATTTTAATGACCAAGAGACTGCAATTGTATCTGCCGTTTATTGCGGGGCTTATCATTGGGGGTGGGATGTTAACCAAGACAACGAACTTCTGGAGTTTATATTTCATGCCATTCTTGTTATTGCTCTTTGACTGGAGAAAAGAACAGAGATGGCAGAGATTTTTTCGCTGGGTTTGTTTTGCAGTACTTGTTACTGCACTGGCATATACGTATTATTCTATTCTTCGTCTCTCACCGTATTTTGGCATTATCGCAGAAAAAAATTACACATTTTATTATCCGCTCAATGAATGGTTGCATCACCCGCTGGTATTTTTCAGCGGTAATCTGCAGGGAATGATAAGTTGGCTAGTTACCTATATAAATTGGTTGAGTATTCTGTTGATTGTCTTCTCATTCTTTGTGCAAAGAAAACTCTGGAAAGAGAAAATCCTGCTTATTTTGTGGTTTGTTGTACCATTTCTTATTTTTGCGTTAATCGCGAAGGTTTTATACCCGCGCTACATTTTATACATGACTGTTTTTCTTATCCCACTCATTTCCTTAGGTGTATTTGAAAGTTTCCGAGTATGGAAACAGACGGTTGTTGGTATATGTATTATTGTTTTTCTTTTTGCAAGCTATCTCTATGTCGATCGTTTTATTCTTTTTGATTTTGCTCACGCACC
>DASYZL010000019.1:0-88745 GCA_035946335.1 Patescibacteria group bacterium
ATGGGCAAAAGAAGATGACACTTTCAATGATGATAATATTTCTCCAAATGTACAAGTGAAGCCATTTATCCCTGAACCATATGTATCAAATCGTTAAATTCAACTTCCCTTTTGCTGATGACTTTAATAAAGGAAAACCTCGTCCTGCTCTTGCCGTTTCACCATCATTTGGTAGACATAATCAACTTATTATCTCCTATATCACAACAAACGTAGAAGATAAACTAGAAACAGATTTATTCATTGATCCGAGGGAAAGTGATTTTCGCTTAACAGGACTTCGTTCTGCATCGTTAATTAAACTTCATAGACTCATTACTGTTACTCCTTCGCAACTTGGAATTATTGGCATGTTACCTGATACATATATCCCTGCAGTAAAGGAAAAGTTAGTGAAGGTCTTTCAATTGAAGTAATAATAGGTTCCAAAAAAGTGCTTAGGACCTACCAATTCTCAGTTTCGCGATACTCTATGAGTAGCCATTCATAATCGTCCAGGGGTAGAGAAAAAAGTAAGAAGTCGCTTGATTGGCATTTTAATAAAGCTGAAGAATTAAACAATTGAGGAAGTTGTAAAAGAAGTCTTAGCAAAAGCAACCTGATCCAGTTTTCATAATTCATGACTAGTACAACCTATGAAGAATTACGCTATTGTTTATTTTCCTCAGATAAATACAAGTGCAATAAACAATTATAGACAGAAATATGATCCACAATTTTCTGTTATTGCTCCTCATATTACTTTAGTCTTTCCTTTTTCTGGAATTCCTGAAGAACAAATAATCAAACACCTTCAAGCAATAACTGAAACGATAAAACCATTCAATGTATCACTTAAAGGTCTTATGAAGTCTTTTGACTATTATCTTTTCCTTCTTGTTAATGGAGGTAGCAAGGAAATCCAAAAGGTTCACGATAAACTATATTCGGGCGTTCTTGCTTCACAGTTGCACAACCATATTCCCTTTATTCCTCATGTAACTCTTGGGTATTTTAGAGTAAAGAATAATCAATTTGATAGTACTCAATATGAAAATGCATATAAAGAAGCTGAAGAAATGAACTTAAATTTTGAAACTATACTTAATAAATTTACCCTTATCAAGGGTAACGGAGTATCTCCAGCAGAAGTAATCAAAATTTTTGATCTTAAATAGTATAAAAATATAATTTTATATTATAAATTAATTCCCAGCTGATTTTATGCGCATGAGTATGTAGAAGACTGAAGAAGAAACTTTCGCTCTCTTCCGTTTTATTGGTATTTTTTCTATACTGAGGATATGGATGGCGATGTAGCAACGAGACCACTATTTTCCGCACAGGAGCAAAACGCGTTGACCACGTTCAAAGCGCTTAAAATACTTAATGATGTTTTCCGTATACGCCAGGCAACAGAGAGAAACATTCCGCAAAACAATGACTCTTTCCCTCAGCAAGATGCACCTTATCTACTTATTGCAGAACAGCTTAAGCAAAATGCAATCCTACAGGAATTGGTGCTTCTCTTACCCACTATTTTTTTGGATGATAAGGAAAATTTCACAAAAAAACCGATTACAGAGTATGTCGTATCTGCAATTATTGAACCACTTTTTAATTTTGATCCCCAGGAATGGCAGGAAACACTGAATAGCTTAGAGCAAAATGGCCACCTTTCACCGGATAACCGGGAGGATCCATCAGCAATACTTCTTGGACTTTTTCAACAAACATATAATGATTTACAGGTTGCATTTGATGAAAATGACAGCATTCTGAGCAAAAGTGATGGAACGTATCAAGATGGAGAACAAAATCCAACCGGATTCTTTGAGCAGTTCATTACAGAAACAGATGTGGGTACCGGAGAGCATGAAAGAACTATTATTACCCCCCTCACCAGGGAAACTGCTTTTGTTCCTGGTGATAAAAATCACCCCGCAAAGATAACTTTTGTCCAGCGATATACAACTAAACAGGGAGATGAAAAAGATATTATGACTTTTACCGTTCGGGAGGGAAAAATTTTCTTTTCCCACGCAATAACAGATCCGGAAAAACATGACAGCGCACAACGTATTCCTTGACAATTGCATGTAAAGCGTTCAGGATAAAAGTATGAAGATAAGCATGTACCCCCACCTTTCTATTAACAGAGTTAAACATCCTTCACGCTTATACGCAGTTCCGTTGTTCGGTATTGTGGCAAAAATTATTCTCTTGATTCCGGTATTCATTGAACTTGCTTTTTTGAATATAACGAGTTTTTTCGTTATGATAGTCGGCTCGTTTTACATTCTCTTCGCCAAAGAGTACTGGCGATGGGAGTACGATTTTTTTCTCAAACTCATGACGTTTACAGCAAAAATTTCTTTTTACTTTGCTGGATTGACGGATGAGTATCCTGGATTTTCCCTAAAGAGGGCTAATTATTTTAGCCTTGAAATTCCGTACCCGAAAGAACTGAACCGTATGTTTGCAATACCAATCGCCGGATTTGTCGTACGATTCCTCCTGCTTATTCCATTTTCTATTTACCGCACTATTATTCAGAACGGAGCAAATCTCGCGGTGTTCGTTTCATGGATTCCCGTCTTATTTTCAACATACTATCCTGAAACGACATATGAAATTTTCCGCGATAGCCTGCGTCTCTCCCTTGCTTCGACAAGTTATTATGCTGGACTCTCTGATCATTACCCGAGTTTTTCGATCTCTATGAACCATAAAAAACTTAAGGTTATTCTCATAATTGCGGGCGCCTTACTTCTTTTGCTCCATCCATCTGTATTTTCTGGCAATAATCACTCAGCTTACCAGCAAACAATGCATAGAAATAATGTCAGATACTAGAGAAATATTGCCGAGAGGATGCCGAAAGAAAATCCCAGAATTGCCCCACCAACAACATCACTTACCCAATGCTCCCCAAGATAAACCCTGCTTATCATCATGGTAATATCAAACATGAGAAGCAAACAAAGTATAAATATCTTTTGTATGTGAGATGACTTACTGTTCCAAATAAGCACAAAAAAAAGTGCTGTCAAAAAAAGTGCCCTTCCTGCGTGGCCTGAAGGATAAGAGTTTTGTACGTTTACATAAAACTGAGGAAAATTCACTAATGTCTGCGTCCGGAGCATAAAATGCGGAGGCGGAGAATGGTGAACAAATGTTTTTCCATAAATCTCAATGAAATGAAAGAAACCAAAAAAGAAAAAAGCGGCAAAAAACGATCGCACTTTCCGGTTGATGAGAAGTAAAACAACAAGAACAGCACTCATAGTTTCTGCATCTCCAACAAGTGAAAGGAAGGAAAACGGACCATCAAAACTTCTACTGATAGTATCTTGCAATCGTACTGTTATAGTAAAGTCGAAGTGAGTAAATGAATTTGTATGCACGAAGTATGAGAAAACAATAAAGAGAATACATGCACTGCTTCCGAGAAAAAGAAGGATCTTTTTATTGAACATGTATTAATGATAGCAGAAACGCATGGTATTGTAGCAGAACAGGATCTGCGTGGCTTTTTAAGGATTTATCTTAAATTCAGTCCTCTGAGGAATTCTTTAAAAGCACCGTTAATATTCGGATGGCGAAGTGCAAAATCTACAACGGTCTTCATGTATTCAAGCTGATTACCGGTATCATAATACTGGCCGTTTTTAATTTCGCATGCATAGACTGGATATCCTGTCGCAATAAGTTCATCAATTGCTTCCGGTAAATAAATTTCACCACCTGTGCCAGGCTTTTGGTTTCGTAAAATATTGAAGATTTCAGGAGGTAAAATATACGCCCCATGCGTTGCCAGGTTACCTGGTGCTTTTTCAGGATCCGGTTTTTCAAATATTTTTTCAATTTTATATACATTTCCTTCAACAGGTGTCACTTTTGCAATGCCATAACGTTTAAGATCCTCTTTTTGAGGAATCCGTACCGCTGAAATTACTGCGCCGCCATATTTTTCGTAGACGTCCATCATCTGCGCAAGGCGCGGTGGTGTACTGTAGATAAATTCATCTCCCCACATAACCGCAAATGATTCATTTTCTATTACCGGCTGTGCTGAGAGGACCGGTGTTCCGTTACCATATAAACCTTTTTGGCGGATATAAATGAAGTTTGCTATTTCAGAGATACGTTTCGTTGCTTCAATGAGTTTCTCTTTTCCACCTGCTTCGAGGTTCTGAATAAGGTCAGCGTTTGGCACGTCAAAATGATCTTCAATTGCCCGTTTTAGTGCTCCAGTGACAATGATGACGTCGTGTATACCTGATGCAACTGCTTCTTCAACGACATACTGAATGACAGGTTTATCAACGATCGGCAACATTTCTTTTGGCATCGCCTTCGTTTGAGGCAAAAAGCGTGTACCAAATCCCGCAGCAGGAATAACAACTTTACGAATTTTTTGTTTCATAACTATACGTCACAGCAAGCAAACTGCAAAACTGACACGCCCTATTGTATCATTTCCCCTTTACATGTCAATGAGGTTTTGGTACAATGATTCTATCGGTTTGATACGTTATGACCACACCAGTGACTTTTGTGAGGGAGACAGCAGACGAGTTAAAAAAAGTTACGTGGCCGACACGAAACGAAATTATACGATTAACATTTGTTGTTATCGCGGTAAGTGTCATTGTGGGAGTTTTTGTCGGAGGACTTGATTTTGTCTTCACTACGCTCCTGCAACTCATTATCAAGTAATATTTCGTACAATCTAAGTGGAAATATGGATATACAAACACAAGAAAAAACAACACAACAGATTCCAGCAAATGCCAAATGGTATATTGTTCATACCTACTCTGGTCATGAAAATAAGGTTGCCAAAGGTTTGCGACAACGGGCAGAAACAATGGGATTTGATGATAAAATCTTTGACATTATTGTCCCAACACGTGAAGTTACAAAAGTGAGTCAGGGGAAAAAGCAGCAAGTGAAAGAGAAAATCTTCCCGGGATATGTGTTAGTACGAATGGTTTTAACTGATGAAACCTGGCTTCTGGTACGCACAACACAAGGTGTCACCGCCTTTATTGGTGCCGGCAATAAACCAACTCCGATTTCAGAAAAAGAAGTTGAAGCGATTCAGAAATTTATGAAGCTAGAAGAACCACTTTACAAAACAGCCTTTACTGTTGACGAAGCAGTAAAAATTGTGGACGGGCCGTTTGCCGATTTCTTGGGAACAATTGAATCTATCGATAATGCAAAAGGAAAGCTAAGAGTATTAGTGAGCATTTTCGGTCGGGAAACACCGGTTGAATTGGATTTTTTGCAAGTTGCTAAGATATAGCGGTTGTCTCATGTGGCCTAAGTCTGTGAGACTCAGCTTTTTATTCACATAAATCATACCATACATATGGCAAAACAGGTTAAAACACAAATAAAATTACAAATTCCGGCAGGTGCAGCAACACCGGCACCTCCTGTTGGCACAGCACTTGGTCCACATGGATTACCTATTATGGATTTTGTGAAAGCATTCAATGATAAGACTGCTTCACAGAAAGGAAATATTTTACCGGTTGTCATTACGGTCTATACCGATCGAACATTTTCTTTTATTACCAAAAAGCCGCCAGTTGCGGAAATGATAAAAAAAGAACTCCATGTGGAAAAAGGATCGGGAAAACCAAGTAAAGAATCGGCGGGAACAATTACCTGGGATCAGTGCAAGCAGATTGCTGAACAAAAACTTGAAGATTTAAATACCGATGACATCGAACAAGGTGCAAAAGTCGTTGCTGGAACAGCGCGCTCAATGGGTATTCAAGTGAAATAATATGGGAAAAATTAGAGCAAAAACAATCGGAGATGAGGGTCTCGAAAAACAACAAAAAGTTGAAGATAAAAAACGCCGTAAAGCAAAAAAGGTAGCAAAAGGCGAAGAGCAAAACGCGCAGAGAGAAGTCAATACGGTAACTGATCGAATCGAAACAGGGCCACTTGACTCAATAACCACAAAGCACCCTGAATCAATAAAAACCTCCGGACAAACTGATCAAATAAAAGGAAAAAGGAAACTGTTTGCAAAAAAAGCTGTTCACTCAGCAAAGTATTTTTCGGTAAAAAAACTTATTGAGAAACATAAGATGTACTCTGCTGCAGAAGCAATTGAACTTTTAGAGAAAACTCACCTGGCAAAATTTGATGAGACGGTGGAACTACATATCAATACAACTGATAAAGGTATTTCTGGTAATGTAGTACTACCACATGGCACAGGTAAAAAAACGAGGATCGCGATTATTGCCCCAAGCAAAAATCCTTCTGCAGCAGACGAACTCTTAAAACAGATTGAATCCGGAAAGATCACATTTGACATGATCATCGCTACACCCGATGCAATGCCACGTTTGGGAAAGGTTGCAAAAATTCTTGGGCCAAAGGGACTGATGCCAAATCCGAAAAACGGTACGATCAGCCCAAATCCCGAAGAACTTGCCAAGAAATACGAGAATGGTCAATTATATTTCAAAACAGAAAATGCTGCACCGGTGTTACATGTAGTTATTGGCAAATTATCTTTCGGCAAAGAAAAGTTGTCAGATAACCTTGAGGCGGTCATTCGTGCGATACAAGCTAAAAATATCCGTAATGTCACAATAAAATCCACTATGTCTCCCGGGGTAAAATTGCTGATAAGATAATAAAGCTTTTGATAATATTGACAACTCTTTAGTTCTCCCGTATAATAACTTCATAATCCAGAGACAGCAGGTTGAGTAATTTATATATTCTCATAAACTTCCTGCCGAGGAAACAGAATACAATTTGTTTGCAAAAATAAAATGATTTCTGCAACTCGCTTTGGGCGAGTTTTTTTATGGATACGACAAAATCTTCAAAAAACAAAGAGAAAAAAATTGCTATTGTTACAGAAGTAAAAGAAAAAGTTGATAAGGCAAAAGCAATGGTTTTTACCAACTACCAGGGCTTAACGCATAAACAACTAGAAACATTTAAACGCGAGGTTAAAAAGGCAGATGCTGAATTCGTTGCTACAAAAAATACTCTTCTCAAACTTGCTTTAGGTAAAGAACGGGTGGATGGACAAGAAGATAAATTTCAGCAACCAACCGGCGCATTATATGTATATGGTGATATTGTGAAACCTTTAAAAGCGCTTGCGCAACTTATTAAAGAAACGGAAAAACCGAAAATAAAATTTGGGCTTCTGGAAAACGTTGTTATCACAGACAAAGACGTTTTAAAACTCGCAAGCTTACCTTCACGAGAAATCCTGCTTGCGCAGCTTGCCCGTATGCTCAATACCCCGATACAAGGATTTCATCGAGCTTTAAACTGGAATTTGCAAAAATTTGTAATGACACTTTCAGCTATTGCAAAGAGCAAAGAATAAACATAAAAGGAGGTGAAGATCAATGGCAAAACTAACCAAAAATGAAATATTACAAGCAGTTGAAGAAATGTCTGTTCTGGAACTTTCTGATCTTGTGAAGGCACTTGAAGAAAAATTCGGTGTTTCAGCGGCAGCGATGACAGTCGCGACTCAAACAGCCAACGGCACCAATGCAGCAGAACCACAGGAAGAGCAAACAGTCTTTAATGTTGTCATTGCAAATGCGGGCACTAATAAGATTGCTGTAATTAAAGCTATCCGGGAATTAGTCCCCACACTTGGACTAACTGAAGCAAAGGCATTGGCAGATTCAGCTCCAAAAGAGGTATTGACTGCTGTCAACAAAGAAACAGCAAAGCAAGCACAAGAAAAACTTAAAGCAGCAGGTGCAACTGTTGAATTGAAGTAAAAAAAATAGAGCAACGAGGGAAAATATATAATTTTGCTCCTCTGAAGCTCTATTTTTTGTGTATATTTGCTAAATGAGAATAGTTTTGTAAAAAATACCATTTTCTATGAAGTTTTTTATCTGGAATTGCATGTTTTTAAGTCCAGCGCCTGATATTACAGGATATGGAATTATTTTCAAGTTTTTGTGGATAAATTGAGGAAAATGCTTACTAGAGGACTTAACTGATCAATTCACCCTTGCATAGCCTTATCTCTTCTCCCGATAAGAACTGTAAATTATCCCCTTTATGATTTTTAAAAATTTTACTTTGCAATTTCTCTAACAACAACTTCACTTCCTGTTCTTTCTGGTTGATTGTTTTTGAGCAAATAGAATAAGTAATTATTTTATCAAAATATTTTCATTTCTCCTCTTGACATCAATGTTATAGTTTGGTATTTTTAGTTTTGGTAAACATCACATTGACTAACAACAGATTAGTCCTGAGCCTATGAGCGATCAAATGATATCAATTCAATCATTACCGGATCTCCTTACAGTCAAAGAGGTTGCACAAGTATTACGTGTCAGCCCTCTAACAATCAAACGATGGGGCAAACGGGGCAAGTTGCCGGCAATTCGCATTAATTCTCGCGGTGATAGACGATACAAAAAAGAAGCTGTTCTCTGGCTTCTTGGTATACAGCAAAAATAATCAATTACACTGCTTTTGCATATACTGCCTGTAATTCACTTTCAATTTTCTCAAAATTAGGATTATCAAAGTGAGTTTTGATAAAGACTTCTGTTTCAAAAGGATCCTGCGATTGAACAAAAACATTTGTTGCAACCTCAAACCCGCCAAGAATCTTAAGACGGGGAATAATTCGTAAATACCAATCGTTACCCGGGTAAATGTAAAAATTGTACGGAAATTCATGTCCATGACGAATATCTAAGAGCTGAATTATACGCTGCAGGCATAATGCAAGATTTGTTAATTCTTCGTCTTCTGATTCGCCGAAAAATAATCCCCGTCTTTTTGGCGCGATCCATACTTCATCAGGCCACTGTGCAGTACGCGGACAATAAATATCAAAATAATCAGTTTTGAGAGGATCTTCCGGCTCTACACGAGGAGAAATTTCCAGTCTCACATCATAAGGTATTACAGCAAGTTGTGTATGGGGGTGCGGCAAGCTTTCTCCTCCTGTCTCACCGTGATTGTGGAAAATCACCACATTCCCTTTATCCTTATGTACATTATACCGCTGTTTATATGTACGAAGAATTTGCGTAATTTGTCCAACTGGTAATTCGCCAAAGTTTTGATGATGATCAGGCGAATGAATAATAATTTCATGAATTGGAGCAAATGGATATTTATTGTTAACTACCAACACTTGCCAAGCAGTTCTTCCTATTTGCCCTGAATCTATTTGTAATTTCTTCGCTCCTTCTTCCGTATCCCTTAAGGAGGGAACGCGAAAGACTTCTTGTTCCTCGCCTCCCGGACAAAACGGGCAAATATTTGTTTCTGTTCCCTTGGAAATGTTAGGACGTTTTGACCGACGAGGAGCAAGAATAACCCACTGTTTCGTCAGTGGATTTCCCAAAAAAGAAAAATCCGACATATTACTATTATATAGACAAAATCACAAGAAAGGTATATGGTAAAAACACTTACGAATATGTACAGGAAAAACAAAATGTCAAAATGACTATTGCAAAATATATAATAACGTGTATATTTATTAATTAATATATCTATGCTTAGACAGGCAGATATTGTCTCCTTTTTTCAGGAGAAAGCATACAAAGTCATTATTGCATCGGATGCCGAACCGTTTGTTCATAGAACTACCAAGCAAAACGGCATATCCACTCAAGTGAGTACCGGCGGTGTTGGAGTAGCTTTGGATGGCATTGCAAGAAGCTCTAAAGCAACATTTATTGCCCGCGGCAGAACTCCTGAGGATAAAAAGGTCCTGGATGCAAGAGGAAAGGTCATGGATCCGACAGGAAACTACGTACTGAAACGAATGTTCTTTACCGACAAGGAACTTGAACGGTACTATTATGGTTTTGCAAACCAAACGCTTTGGCCGTTGTGCCATATTGCCTACCATCGTCCCCTTTTTGCAAATGAGTGGTTTGACGGATTTCAAAAAGTTAATGATACATTTGCAAAAGCAATCAAAGACGAAATACGAGGAAGAACATTTATTTGGCTCAATGATTATCACATGCCACTTGTTCCTAATTTCCTCGGCAGACACAAAGATACCTTAATTGGGTTTTTCTGGCATATTCCCTGGCCAACCTGGGAAATTTATCGTATTTTACCCCAGAGAAAAGTGCTTTTGGAAAGCTTACTACAATGTGATTTCATAGGATTTCACCGTGGATACCAGGCAAGAAATTTTCTCCAATGTGTTGAGCAAGAACTTGAAGCACGTATTGACCTTGAAACGAATAAAGTATTCTATAATAAACATGTTACAACGGTAAAAAATTTGCCGCTTGGCATTGATACCGATGTCTTAAAAACTATGGTAGAACCTCCTGTCGACAAGCCAAAGATTGTTTCATTGCTGCACAAGATTTTTCCAAAAGAACCCCCTACCGCAATAGATAAAATTTTCTCACATGGAAAGATCATTCTAGGCGTTGACCGACTTGACTACACAAAGGGACTTCTTACGCGCATGCAAGCTATTGATTTGTTTTTTACCAAATATCCCCAGTACAAACGGAAAGTTACTCATGTCGAATTACTTGCATTAAGTCGCGAGCAAATCCCGGCATATAGTGAGCTTCGAAGAAGATTATCTGAATCTGTAAGAGAAATTAATGCAAAGCATCAAAAAGGCAAATGGGTGCCGATAATTATCGAAAAGGGGTTATTTCCGAGGGAGGATATTGTAAGATTCTATAGAAAAGCAAATGTTTGCCTTGTCACGCCACTTGATGACGGCATGAATCTGGTCTCAAAAGAGTATGTTGTTGTATCAGGTTCGGATAAAGAACCAGGGATGCTTGTGCTTTCCCGTTTTGCAGGTTCTGCAATTGACCTGACTGACGCAGTCACTGTCAACCCGTATAACAGCGAAGAGATTGCAGATGCCATAAAAAAAGCGCTTGAGATGCCCGTGAAAGAAAAGTTGCGCAGGATGCAGGCTATGACTCTCACGCTTGATGACCGTAATGTCCATGAGTGGACAAGGGACTTCGTCAGAAACACCGAACAGGCGGCAAAAGAAAACCACTAACTTCTTTTAAAATATGTATTTGCTACAAGCATAAGGAATTGTATTAATTTGATTTGCCTTTTTATCCGCCAAGGCTGGAGAGCGAGTCGATATAACCAACCGAGTCCAAGTATATGTAATACTTTTGGCGGGCGCAGGCGCGGATTAATAATCTGGTCAAAGGCACCACCTACTCCCATCATCACTCTTACTGGTATTTTGCCAATATGTGATGCCATCCATTCTTCCTGTTTAGGAAATCCAAATGCAATAAAGAGAAGATCTACATGATTCTCCTTCAGGAAATTCCCCTCCCCTTGCCATTCTATTCCTGCAAAGACAACCCGTAAGCCTGGATATTTCACCTGTAAGCATTCCGCAGTCTTTTCTGCTACTCTTTCTTTACCGCCCAAAAATCCTACCGTTATAGGATAATCAATAGCCTGACCACAGAGTTGTTCCATGAAATCAGTACCGATGATCCTCTCTTTGAGTGGTTTACCTAGTAATTGTGCTGTACGAAAGAGCTGCATGCCATCACACAAAGCTAACTTTGCATTATTGAGAATGGTTTTGAAGTCTGGATGTGTCTGGGCAAAAACTATCATTTCAGGGTTCGGGGTAACAATGTAATAGTTTTCATTGGTATTTTTGATGCTGTTTATAATAAACTCTAGGATATTATCTTGTGTTTCATTTGTCACTCCAATACCAAATAGTGCTGTTTTCACTGGAGTAGCAACTTTTCTATAAGCTTTTTCTATTTTTTTATTTTTATTTTCTAAACTCTCTTTTTGAGTATTTTTTGTTTTCATATTTTGAGGCTATCTATCAGTCTTTGAAGCAAAAGAAATGGAAAAAAGTGCTTATGGAAAGATGTACATACTATACTACTTTTCTTCATAGTTTTTCTGTGAAATATTCTCCTGTATGATAACTTCTTTTTCGTTTTACAGGTTATTTTCTCGAGATACTTCGTTTATACAACTCAATGTTTTCTAAAGCGACGCCAGTTCCCCGGACAACACAGAGCAATGAATCTTCGGCTACATGGCACGGTACCCCGGTAAGCTGTGTCATAAGCTTATCAAAATTAATGAGCAGCGAAGTTCCTCCACTCATAACAATTCCTTTATCAATTATATCGCTTGCGAGCTCAGGTGGGGTATCTTCCAGTACTTTTCTAATACCGGCAATCATTTCCTGTAAAACAGGACGTATTGCTTCATTTATTTGTACTTCAGTGACTTCAATGGTTCGTGGTAAACCCGTAATACTATCTCGTCCCCGAACTTCCATTTTCCTCAACTCACCTGTTTTTTTTTCTTCTACAAGTGCGTTGCCAATCGTAATTTTTATTTCTTCAGCACTTCTGTCGCCAATAAGCAGGTTAAATTTTTTCTTAAGGTAATTTGCAATTGCTTCGTCTATTTTATTTCCTGCTACACGCACGGAATTATGCACCACGACACCACCTAATGAAATTACTGCTGCTTCCGTAGATCCCCCGCCAATATCAACAACCATGTGTCCGGCCGGCTGGGCAATTGGAATTTTTGCTCCAATGGCTGCAGCAAGCGGTTCATCTATCAGATAAGCTGCTCGAGCACCAGCAGCAAGCGTTGCATCCAAAACAGCTCGCCGCTCAACCTGGGTAACGCCAGAGGGAATACAGATCATTACTTCTGGCTTGAAAAACCTAGATTTGCCACAAGCTTTATCAATAAAGTATGAGAGCATTGCCTCAGTTATAGTGTAATCAGCAATGACACCGTCTTTCAGTGGACGTTGCGCGACAATATTTCCAGGGGTCCTGCCAAGCATTTCTTTTGCTTCTTTGCCAACTGCAACCACTTTATTATCCTCTGCTGTTACAGCAACAACAGTCGGTTCGTTGAGCACAATTCCTTCACCTGCCAGATATACAAGCGTATTTGCGGTACCAAGGTCAATTCCGATACGTTTTGATAACATAAAATTTCTGATTTTTTACTCGTTACTCATTTTCAGCGATACGATCAGAAATAATATAATAGATGAAAAATCTTCCAAACGCTTGAAGTGCCATCTCTGAACTATATCAAAATATTCTATATCTATATCATCTGCACCTAAATGAGATATATTCATTATAGTAACCTGCGTGTTGTCTTGCAACTCTTTTCACGCAGCGATATAATACTCGTACATGGGGAAACAGATTCTCATTTCTCTGGGCATTCTCACCTTTCTTGTTTTAGGAACCGTTGCTGTCGTTTTATACGGCACGGGATATCGTTTTGGATTTGCCAAGAACGGCACGTTTGTTGTAGGCACAGGACTTCTTGTGGCAACAAGTACTCCAGACGGCGCACAGGTTATTATCAATGGACATTTAAGTACTGCTACTGACAACACGATTAACCTCGCCCCCGGAGAATACGATGTCAAAATTTTTAAAGACGGTTATTTCGCATGGCAAAAGAAAATTACGGTACAACAGGAAGTTGTATCAAAGGCTGATGCAACGCTTTTTCCTGTTACACCAAATCTTGAGAGTATTACCGATACCGGCGTATTAAACCCTATCCTGGATCCTTCTGAGACAAAGATTGCTTATGTCATCGCTTCGCAATCTGCAACAGTAAATGGCATCTATGTATTAGATATGGGGAGCAGATCGCTTCTTACCTTACAAAGCAACGCAAAACAAATTCTTGTTGATGCTACAGGCTTATTTTCTCAGGCAACATTATCGTGGTCGCCGGATGGACAAAGTATTCTTGCAAGCATTCCTTCCGCGTTGAATCCGCAAAAACCTACCCTTTATCTCCTTGATGCAAACAATATGAATACAGCCCCTCAAGATGTCACCGAAACGTTTACAACAACAATTCAACCCACCTGGACAAAGGAAATTACTGACAAGGAACATGCGCAGATCAATTCACTTCCTCCTACGCTTGCAAAATTAGCTACTGCTGATTGGCACATCCTGAGCTGGTCTGCTGATGGAACAAAGATCCTCTATCAGGCGTCTAGTTCCGCGACCATACCACAAATTATCAAACCAGCTCTTATTGGAACGGATTCAGCGCCTGAGGAGCGAATGCTGCAACAGAGTGGCATATACGTGTACGATACCAAGGAAGATAAAAATTTCAGTGTTATTGCTGCTGACAAAACAAGCGCAGATTATAAAATTACCTGGCTTCCTGATTCAAAGCATCTGCTCTATGTATACAACAAGCAAATTGTCATCATGGACTATGATGGGCTTAATCCGATTATCGTCTATGCAGGGCCGTTTATTGACAGTTCTGTATTCCCCTGGGCTGATCCAACGAAGATTGTCATTCTGACAAATTTGAATAATCCCGATATTAATCCTAACCTATATACTGTCGGCTTGTGATGGATGAAGATACCCATTCTCCAAAATTCCCTACTTCGGTTTTGCAATCACGAGTAACCGTTTCCAGGTCGTTCCCGGAGGCCAGCAGGTTTGAAGGATAAGTTGCTTTGGACTACTCCTACTATTTGTCAGATAACTTACATCTGATGGCTCAACAATTTTGCTACCTATAACTGCATAGTCGTACCGCTTTCCTTTATAGAATAAGGTCACACCATCTCCTATTTGCAAATCTTTTAATAGGTAAAATACCGCATTATACAATCCAACATCCCAAAAACTATCTGTAGAGTGTGCAAAGAGAAAAATTGATCCGTTCTCATTGGGCAACGCGCTTCCAGCCGCTTGCGCAACTCCTTTTTTAAGAATAGGCAGATAGGCATTTTCATCTGCTGTATTTACATTGGCAAACACAATCGAATTTGCGCCTATTTTCGGTATCAAAATATCAAAATTGGTATCTTTCGGTATCATCACTTGTTGATTCTGGTCAAAAGTAAAAAGATTCGCGTTTGTATTCTGTGAACGTAATAACTTGCCGAATCCGGAAATATCGCCAGATTGTGGATTGACAACCACATATTTCACTCCACGCCACTGGTCAATATGGAACAGTACCTCAAAGTACAACGCGGGACCGAATGTAGCACAGACGCCGAATATTGCAAAGAGGATCAAAAAATTACCGATGGTCTTAAGTAACAAAAAGCGGACAATTTGGCTATGCGTCATACTGTTATTGTAGCAGGTTTCAAAACAGGACCAATAATGTTTAAGTACCCTTGAGCAGAATCGAACTGCTATCTACGCGTTAGGACTGCGTTGCTCTATCCATTGAGCTACAAGGGCGTGTTTGAATTTTACCACAAAAGAAGCTAGAATGAGTTGCACGGGGTGTGGTGCATCGGTAGCACGCAGCGTTCGGGACGCTGAGGTACAGGGTCCAATTCCCTGCACCCCGACAGAACATTATTTATCAAAGCTGCATTCTGAAAAAATATTAACGCAGTTTTAATTCACAATCCACCAGTCAACAAAAATGCTTTGTGTTGCTGGCTTATCAAGTGTTATTGAAAATGATTTACCTGCAATTTTATTGCTTACGCCTATGTTTACAGGGCTACTTGCCGTTACAAATATCTTTGATCCACCAGTCACAGCGGTAGTTTGTACAACAACATTTGTTGTTCCTTGTGAGATAGTTACAGTACCAAGAGATGCACTTGCTGTATTGGAAGTATCCACGTCATATTTCTGTACTGTCATTGCTGCATGTATTTGTATATTCCCACTCGTATCAATCGTCACTTTCCCATTCTCGAAGTCTACTCCTGCTTGCGCAAGAGACTGCACTTTCAGTAATGTTGATAGGGTGTTGATGGTTGCGCTTGCTGTACCAGTTGAGGTATCCATGCCATTGATACTTAATAATCCTGTATCGATGGCTCCTGTTACGCCAAGATCTGAGAGAACTGTCCGTCCTAAAACACTCAGACTTCCTGAAACTGTTGCATCCTCTGTTGCAACACCCAACACTGCCTGCATTGCACTGCTTGATGCAAGAGCCTGATTGAGATTTATCTGTTGTTGCACCTGTGCAAGCTGCTTTGACAGATCAGCAATTTTTCCAATCTGTGCAGAGAGAGAAGCTGTTTCAGTTTGTAATTGCGATACTGTTGCAGAAAGACTGTTGAATGTATCCGGTGTTATGCCATTTTCTGTACCTGCGTTTTGCTGAGATGTTGTTGCAATAATACCTGTACTTGGTTGATTATTCACCGCCAAATTGAATGACGTTGTACTCAGTGGTTGACCATTGACTGAAAGATTACCACTATCTGTAAGTTGTATACTTGGGTCGAACCAGCTCAGATTCACAAAAACCAAGATTTTTCCAACAGCTTGTGGATCAGAATCAGTATAATTTTCTAATGCTCTCCCAATTGTCCATCCTGATTTAGTTGCTTTCATGGCAACACCAGGGATAGATGATGCAGTTAACATATCTCCAACTGCAATAGGTCCATTGATGGTTGAAACCTTGGTTGGGACTCTCCCTGAAAGTGCTACGGGTTTAGGATGAATTAAATCTGTTTTTCCTCCGTCTTCAGAAATATCAGTGAGTAAGAATCCCGGTTGGGTCGAAATTATACCGATCACGTTACCTCCATTGAACGTGGTTTTTTGGACTCCTTTATTTACAGTTGCGTCAAGAGAGACAACATCTCCTGGTTCGAGCACATTATTTTTATCAGAATAATTTTCAGCAAGGTCTGTCGAACTGGCGGTAAATGCATTTGCCCAATATACTAAATTGCCGCCAGCGGTAATACACGTATGGCCAACTTGAGTTCCTGCGTTATTTTGAATAATGATTCCTTTTGGGCTTCCATTTGCGCAAGCTGAGGTTCCAGGTAATTTCCATATAATGGTATTGTCAGTTGCGCCGCTTGCCCAATCAAATGTTTGACCTGATGTTCCCCACTTAATACCCCCATTGTCTATTTCTAATTTATCTCCTGGTGTCGTCGTGCCTATCCCAACGTTCCCGTTCTGAGTGATGACAAACCGGTTCAAACCGGAGGAGGAAGCAGTGAACAGATCTCCTACTCCTGAGTTGTCATCAACCAGAGAAGCAAAGGAGGTTTTGCCAGATATGGAGGCAACAGATATTGTTCCGGAGTTTGCTCGAATATCCAATGTTGCCAGTGGAGACGTATTGTTTGGTCCTATTCCGATATTGCCTCCATTATCAATATAGAGTCTAGGGGTGTTAAGACCTCCAGTATAAAATTGTAAATTTCCACTCACCTGATCTGCGCCTATTGAATTAGTTCCGTTTCTACTTAATCGTAATACTGGACTACTTGCTGATGTATCTAGAGAAATATTTCCCCCTGAGCCCGCTGCAACTAAAGTGTATCCCGGTGTCGTCGTGCCAACACCTATGTTTCCATTCTGGGTGATGACAAATCTGCTCAAGCCACTGGAAGAAGCAGTGAAGAGATCACCTGTTCCGGAATTATCTACTACTAATCCGGCCAAGGAGGTTGTTCCGGAAAGAGAAGCAATAGGAACTGTACCAATCGCTGAAGAGATATTTATCTGTCCCTGTAGGGATAGATTGCCATTGATTCCCGCACTGCCAAACAGCTGGGTATTGCCGGTAACTTCCAAATTACCATTACTAAAAATATTGCCTGCATAAATACTGCCACCTGCACTGCCTAACCCTCCTCCGCTTGCAGACGCAGAAGCGAGAGACTGCCCTGTCAATCCGATTAAATCCAGGTTTCCCGCAATAGACACTCTGGCAGTTGAAGCATAATACACGGTTGTTGAGAAATTACCCCCCTGTGGACCACCACCAATGACGTAGAAATACCCATTTGCCGTAACTGCAGACGTAAAGTCTCTTGCTGCGAGGACTGGAGTTGCATTGGTATTCCATGTTCCGACAGATCCATCACTGTTAAGTTTCGCGTAGTAGATCGTTGTCTGATCATTAGTGCCATCGTCTCCGGTAAGCCAGTAAATATACCCATCAGCAACCAGGGATGCTCCTGCAGATCTGGCGGTAGGCATTGAGTTTGCATTTAACCACGCTCCGGTAGATCCATCACTGTTAAGTTTCGCGTAGTAAACACTTGAGGAAGCTGAAACGCCATTAAATCCTCCTAAAACATAGAGAAACCCATTAGCAACAACTGCCATCGGCTCTTGCAAATTTTGTGCTAGATTATTTGCGCTATTCCATGCCCCAAGTGACCCGTCAGGATTGAATTTTGCGTAGTAGACGGTATTTCTTTGATTACCAGCACTAAGAGATCCTGCAATCACATATGCATATCCATTGGCAGCAACTGCTGCGGACATTTCTCTGGTAAATGGCAGTGCGTTGCTATTGGTAATCCACGTTCCGATGGTTCCATTCGCATTCAATTTCGCATAGTACACGGTTGATTGAGAACTCCCTGCGTTATTACGACCTCCGAACACATAAACATAGCCATTATTAACAACCGAAGAATTGAAGCGTAGTGTTTGAGGCAAGGCAGTAGTGGGAATCCAGTTACCGGTAGACCCGTCAGCATTCAATTTCGCGTAGTTTACCGTCGCTACTACGCCCCCTGCAGTATTTCCACCGATATAGTAGACATAACCGTTTGCTTCAACTGTTGAGCCTGCAGCGGCTGCTGTTGGCAGACTGTTGGTGCTTGTTGACCAGGAACCAATTGAGCCATCCTGGCCTGAATTGAATGCTGCTGTTTTCTGATTGACATCCAATCCGTAGGCTGGTGTCGTCGTGCCGATTCCAACATTCCCAGCTTGGGTAATAACAAATCTATTTTGCCCTGATGAAGAAGCGGTGAACAAATCACCAGCTCCTGAGTTGTCAACGACGAGACCTGCAAATGATGTTGCGCCCGAGATACTTGCTGTTGGTTCAGTACCGTTTAAGCTTCTTACATCAAGTGTTCCCAGAGATCCAGTTGCACCAATAGATAAGGTGTTCGTTTGTGTTGCCGGAGAGAGTACGCCACTGTTTAACTGCCAGAAGCCGTTCTGACCGCTTGACGCTGAGGTGATGAGATTTTTGACATATAAATTATTCCATTCCAGAGATGAAGAACCTAAGTTATAGGTATCTGTCACGTTTGGCCCTATATTACCCGCAGTTTGCAGAATAAATGAAGATGGATTTGTTGTACCGATCCCAACATTTCCATTCTGATTAATGACAAATCTATTCAGTCCGGAAGAGGAAGCGGTAAAAAGATCACCCTTTCCTGAATTATCGACCACCAATCCAGCAAATGAAGTTTGCCCAGAGATGGAAGCAACAGCAAGCGTACCTGAGTTTGCCCGAACATCAAGCGTACCTGACAGCGTGTTTGTTCCTGTTCCTATGCCTACACCGCCGGAATTGGGTTGTAGCGCTAATATGGAACTTGTCAACGTAGAACTTGCTGTCACTTGAGATACTGTTCCATTTTGGAAGAGTTGCAGCGCATTGCTACTGTTACTACCATCAATTTGTAATTTCTCATTATTAACAGCATCATATAACAGGAGTAACCCGCTGTCAGGTAGTATCTTTGTATAGTTACTAGGATTGTCAACAAAGGTAAGATTATTGTTGAAATAAATTCCTGTCGCGAGTCCATTTACATCTCCTATCCCTACTTTGATACTTCCGTCAGTTCCTAGTACCTGGAATTTTGCAGAACTTGTTGCTGTCCCACCTATGAGTAGATCGTTTGATATATTTGTCGGAGAGAGAGCACCGGAGTTGAGTTGCCAGTAACTTGCACTTAAACTTGTAGATGCTACCCACGATGGTGCTAATCCTGTTCCATTGGATTGAAGCACATAACCGCTAGTACCAGGGGAAAGAGAAGTGAAGGAAGAGGTACTGTTTGCATACAGAACTCCATTCGCAGTGAACGAACTCGGTGCAAAGCTATCGGTAAGGGTAAGTTTCTTGTTGCTGGTGTCCGAGGAAATACTGATGCCGCTTCCTGCGTTAATCGTCAGAGTATCTGAGTTGCTTCCTGCTGAGAAGCTTGTTCCGCCACTGGTTATGGTCTTGAAGATATTCTGACTTGAACCGGTATCGCTATTGGCGATGGTCAGTCCACTGATGGAAATACCACTACCTTGGGTAAAAGTGAGTGCACCGGTACTCCCTTGCAGGGACAGGACACCGCTATTTGTAATGGTTGGATTCTGACCACCGCTGGATGTAATACCGCTCCCTGCTTTGATGGTATAGAGAATATTTGCTGCAGTGAGGGAACCTGATCCAAGATTCAATCCTTTATTTTTTATGTACACATTACCGTTGAAATTCGAATCGCCATTGACCGTTAATCCCTGGCTGAATTCTGAGGGGTAATTAAATATTAATTTTGCGTTTATGGGCTGACGTGTCGTACTTGAAGCAGCAAGGACAGATTGATCGTTTTGTTGCTCTGTGGGTTGCGAAGTATTGTTTATAATTCTTGGCGCAAGGATTGTATAACCGAAATAGCCCGCAGTACCGAAGGAGACAAATAACACAAAAATAACCGATGCAAATGCAAGATGTAATTTCATTCCCTCCAGAACGCGTATCACCTTTACAGGCAGAAATAAGTTCATTTTGTTCTCTCCAAATACACAGAAGTTACCACCCATCGTGAGTGGCGTTTATTCTTCTATATATAGAAAAACAGGTCTTGTGAAAAATTGCAATGGGTAAACTGCAATAGTCTATTCCATAGTGGAGATAACGCTCTATTGATGAGAATTTATGAACGTTTATACAAATAAATACAGGGAGGGCAAACGCAAATGCTTCATTTATACCGATTCTATATCAAGAAAAATAGAGACTTTATTTTTTAGTACTTTTATAACTCCCCTTTGAATAGGTATCGTTTTTTTGTCAACCTTTGTTATAGATAATATCACCTGATTTTTTATTAAACAGATAAAATTTGCGTGCAACGGTAATACATCGAACACCCCTCGTTCATTGTATGACGTTACCGCATAGACACTCCCCTGAAAAAGAGTATTCTCCGGATTTTTAATAGTAACAGATAGATTATTGCTATCTATTTGCATATAGTACTTTATATTTTGATAGATTCTAAACTCTTAATAAATAAGAACTTTTCCGCAGGTACTCCGTCGTATTTTCCCTCTAAAATTGCACTCATATCAGCAATAACCGTTTCCAAATGAATGTAGTCACCTGGAACATGGGTCTGATTCGCAACGGTAAAGATATTCTGTGACATATAATTTCTGATAATTCTTGATCTTCTGTATATCTTTTGATTTTCAGCAGTCAACTCTGCCTCCCCGATCAGCGAAACAATCCGATCCAAGCTCGCTGCTTCTTTTAAAATTCGTTGCGCAGACAAAAGCGCATCCACATGCTGTTTTCCAAGAATATCCTCACGAGCAGCAGATGAATTTGATGAAAGCAGGTCAATTGCCGGAAAACGCCCTTCCTGATAAACTTTTCGCGACAGAACAATACTGACATCCAGATACGGAAAAACAGATCGCACGCCATAGTCTGTCACATCGTCTGCTGGAACATATACTGCTTCAAATGTTGTGATGCTACGGTCTTTCGTTGAGTAAAGCCGTTCATGGATGGAAGCCATTTCTGATGCTATTGTTGCCTGATAACCACCTTCCGAGGGAATACCGTTCAGAAGCGTTCCGATTTCATATCCTGCCTGGGCAAAACGATACATATTATCGATAAAAAAGAGAACATTTTTCTTTAAACTGTCACGAAAATATTCTGCTAACGCTACGCCTGTGTATGCTGTTCGGAATCGAATAGCCGGATTTTCTCCCATGGTCCCAAATATCAGACTTACGTCGGGAAGAACGCCGCTTTCAGAAAGATTTTCGTAAAGCTCTTGCCCCTCGCGTATACGCTCTCCAACACCTGCGAATATGGAAACATTTTCCTTCTGGTTCGTCGTCACAATATTATGAATAATTTCTGTCAACACAACTGTTTTTCCTACTCCTGCACCGCCAAAGAAACCAACTTTACCACCTTTGATGAGCGGAGCAAAGAAATCAATTGCTTTAATACCAGTGAGAAGCAGTGTATCCGGAATCGCAACATCCTCAATAAGTGCTTGTGTCTTATATATAGAGATAGTTTTTTTTGCATTGATTTTTCCCTTCCCGTCCAATGGCTGACCAAACACATTCATGATCCTCCCCAAGACCTCTTTGCCGGCGGGAATTTGCAATGTTTTTTTAGTGTTAATGACACGTTGTCCGCGATGAAAGAGATTCACCGGACATAATGCGAGACACGCAAATAAACCTTCATTCGTTGAAGCAAAGACTTCAAGTGATGCTTTATCGTTTTCTTCAAGTATTAAGAGGTCATGGACACGTGGTTGCTCCTGAGAAAAAGTAACCTCAACAATCTCTTCTTTTATTGCTGTAATGACACCGCTGTTTTTTATTTCCATAATGCTGCTCCCGCAAGACGATCACGCTGTTTTTTGTCTTTTTCCATTCGCTTTGCATAGTTAAGCGAAACCTTGAGTTGGACTAATTGCCTCTGTGCAACTTGTCCAACGCGTTCCATAGTAACAACCCGGGATGCATAGAGCGCAAGATCTGACTCATGGAGTGTTTGCTTAAATAGAGATGAAAAGATTTGTGTCTCAAAAAATGATAGAACATCCTGGATTGTCGGTTCAAACAGAAATGCATATTGTTCTTTCTCTTCTGTTGCCTTCTCTTCCATTGGAACTTCACCGGAAATTGAAGAAGATTGCGGTTCTTGTTTTAACACATTGAGAAATTTTCCGAAATATACTTTCACATTTTCGTACATGACAAGCTTCGCGGCAATCTGATTGAGCACATCAGGAGAAAGATGCTCCTTGTCTGAGACAAAGTATGTATACTCCTTCCCGGGAAAAGCTGATTCAAAAAAATTTTTTCCCATTCTTCCGATTATCACAACATCTGCTGTGTTCTGTTTCATTGCCAAGGAGAATGTTTGCAATACCTTGGAAACGATATCTCCATAAAGCGCATCGTTTGCTGTCAACAAAACAAGGACATCTTTTCCGTTTTTTTTCAATCGTAATGCTTCAATCGCATCTGTTTTCTTCTTTTTTTTCACCATCATTTCGAGGAAGTTTTGATATGAGGTTCTCGTATCAACAAACACTTCTGACAACTCTTCTGCAAACGTTCGTGAGTTTATTACTGATACCCGTTCTTTCTGCATATTTGCCAAAGCAATCTCCTGGAATGCTTGAGCAAGCTCCCGCATAGTTATTGTTGTGTATATATCCTGTTGAACACTTTTTATTTTTGCCATAAATTCTGAAGTTTATTTCCTTCTTTTTTAATCACGCTGAGAAATTCGTCAATTGTTTGTAGTGACATAAATGATGCAAACAATTCTTGATACGTTTTTTCTTGTGCTTTTTCAATCAATATTTTCTCGGTAGAACGAACATGCTCCTTGTCGCCTTGGAGCATTCCGTTTAACAGTAATCCTATCATAACAAGCTGGATTTCAAGCGGAATGAGAAGGTGTTCTGACTGATCAAACAGGGTAAGAATTTGCTCGCCGCGCTGAAGTGTTATTTTTGCATCTTCGGATAATTCCTGACCAAAATATGACAACGACTTGACCCGATTATAATCAGCCAGGTGTGCTGAAATACGACTGGCAAGCTGAGATGAAAGTTTATTCTGTGTTTGTTTTCCTACACGGGTTATAGAAAGCTCAATATTGATACTCGGCCGTCTTCCCTCATAGAAAATATCAGTGTCAAAAAACAAATGGCCGTCAGTAATGCTCATGAGATTTGTTGTCAAATAATCACTCACATCTCCCTCAAGCGTTTCAACGACAGGAAGACATGTTATAGCAACTTCTCCTTTTTCTTTATGCGTAAAGTTCCCTGCCCGCTCAAGCAAACGGGCATATGTATAGAAAATATTACCTGGGTACGAGTCACGTCCGGGATATTTTTTGGCAATCAATGAGAATTCACGATAATACTTTGCGTGCGTCAACAAATCATCGAGCACGAGAACAACATCACTTCCTTTACTCGCAAAGTATTCCGCAATAGTCATCGCACTAAACGGTGTCAAATAGATAAGCCCAGGTGAATCAAGAGCATAAGAAGCAACGATAACCATGTTTTTTGCCATTTTATTCTTGCTTATTATGCTCTCAACAAGAGCAATATCGCTCTTCTTTTTTCCAATTGCGCCATAGACAATTATTGCTCCTTCCGCTGCCTGTTCCTGCATTGCGTTAAGAACAAATGAACTTTTCCCTGTTTTTCTGTCGCCGAGAATTAACTCTTTTTGTCCCTTGCCAAAGGGCAAAAGCATGTCAACTACAGTAACGCCAGTCAGGAGCGGACGGGTAATCCGTTTTCGCCCTAAAATACCCTCAGGAACTGTGTGAACCGGAAACAAATCAGGAAGAGATGGTATGGGAGTAGAAAATGAGAGAGACCTACCAAGCGGTGAAATTGTTTGCCCTAAAAGGGCTTCTCCAGCAGGAATTTGTAATGCTTCATTCGTTCTGACGAGTCTGCTGCCAACAGAGACTGGTTCCGAAGAAAATACGAGAACGCTTGCTTCATCTTTATACAATGTGAATACTTCACCTATTTGTCCGTCTTCAAATAATACTATTTCTTTTATTCTTAACCCGGGTAAACCTCTTACCGCAACGACCGGGTGATTAATCCGGATTACCTCACCGTACTCCTCATATGTATTAAGATAGTGAGAAAATGTCTGCATAGCATTTTATTCTGCAATCCCAAGTTTTTTTGCAATAGTATAGTCCTTATGTTTTCCATTGTACTCGATAATTGCTCCTGCAATAAGATTTGTATCTATGGTAATATCCAGTTGCACTGGCTGATGGATTTCTTCTGTAAACCAGTCTCTGATTGATGCAAGCTGTTTTTCCGTTGGATGAAACGCCAAAGTGATATGTGCTACTTGTGGCATTGCTTTACCTGTTTGAGGAGGTTTTTCTATAACAGTCATAGGAAAATACCATCTTCCTTGGCTTCTTCTAATGCTTCCTGGAGTAATGCCTGGTGATAGGAGGCAGGAATACTCTTTTTCATTACTTCCCGATACGATTTTACCACCAGCTCATTTACCTCAGCTGCTGCTTTTGATACTTGATCCTTTTTGTATTGTTCAATCATAGTGCGCGCTTCGGCCAACTCCTCATCGATAAATTGTTGTAGTGAACTTTTATTATCTATGGTTTCTTTTTGTAAATCAGCGAGAGCGGCTGCAAGCAATACCTGACTTTTTTCCTGTATGGACTGTAAGGTAACAGTGAGGTTTCTCTTGTATGCCTTCAGATATTCTGCTGAAACAAGAGAAAGTGAGTCTATGTCTTTCTGTAATAATTCCTGAACTGCTTTATCGAGTGTATTATGCACATCTGTTTTTGTCTGACCTGTTGCTGCGAGCATTTGAGCAGATAAATCAGCTGCTTTTTCCACTATATTTTCTGCCTGATTCTGCCCGCTTTGAAGAATAGATTGGTAGTTATTTAATGCATGTGCTTCTTTATCCTGAAACGTTTTCTCTTTTTTTAATAAAACGTAGACAAATAAACCTAAAGAAACGAGAACAATTAATCCAAAAAAGAAAAAAATATCCGTAATAAGCGGTGAAGTAAAAATATTCATATCCGTAATATCAGGTATCCCATGAAGATACCTGTTAATAATATTATGATAACCATAATGACGTTTAGCAATATAGAAAGTTCAATCATTTGGCCAGCTAAAGGGTTTCTACCGATTGCTTCAATACCCCGATGGATAGTTTTTGAAAAAATAAGAAATCCAAGACCAAACGATGCTAATATAACAAGAAGAGCAACGAGTAGCTTCAGTGCGACAACGGGATCTTCATATGTTGCAATTTCGCTTAGATTAAGCACATCGAGAAACGGTATGACAACAGGACTGGCAAATTGTTGGAAATGAATATTTATGCTTACCGTAATCTGCCTGACCTCATTTTTAGATGCGAAGGAAACAGGGTTGACAGACGCTCCGATAACATATCCACTTGTCACTGCTTTCTGACCTACTCCAGGAATTGTTGACGTCGTAATGAAATCACCTTTTTTTAGGTTACCATTGATTCCCGATACGTTAACGACAGCATCACCAATATTAATAACCGGATAAGTTTTTGTTGCTCCAGGAACTTCAATGGTAATTGCAGGATTGGCTATAATCACACCTGTTATTAGCTGATCATAAGCTTTATTACTCAAGTGATATCCTTGGGGTGAAAAGGAAACTATATCTCCAACGGCGATATTTTTATCGGCTAAAGGGAAATAGTTTGCGATACCTATTGAAGAAGCAAGTATTTGAACTGGTAGAATAAAACTTAACAACAGAATAAATAAAAGACATAAACCAATACGTTTTCCCATAGGCAGAAAGGAAAGACAACAATAGTGTTCTTCCTTTTTCAGTTTGGGTTAATTTGACTGAAAAGTCAATGTTTTTCAGAGTGAGCAATCCGCATTATGTTGTAGCTACAATCACTTTTCTTCTTCCATCAGGAGAATCAATGCTCGCTAATCTTCTTCCATTTTTCACATTTACATTAAATGTCCAGTTAACAGTCTCTCCTGATTTTCCAGACAGATTTGACATCGTAATATCAACTTCACCTATTCCCTCCTGACCATAAACTACAGGAATAGCTCTCACTTTTTTTCTGTTCCCTGAAATGGATCACCGACTTAATTCAGAAGTCCGGGAAGATCAGTCGTTGTAAAATCAAATGAATACAAACGCCAACCTGCTTGATAAGAACTGTCTGAAATAATTGCGCGTACGGCAAGACGAACTTTGTCAGTAACTTGTCCTTCTTCAGGCGATTGCCAATTCGCTGCACTAAGTGAGAAATTTTCCTGGCTCGAACGATATTGTAAAACGAGATTTATTCCTTCTACAAGTAAACCTCCTCCTATTACTGCTCCAACACACCTTGCTCTTTCTTTTAATATTTCCTTTTTTTGCAACGCTTTGGCTGCGACAATTCAGTCATACAATAAAATCATATATCACAATAATATGTATGCATCAAGTCAAATTTCTATATTGAATTTGCAAGACATTTTTAAGAAAAATCCCTTGCAATTCTGCTCTTTATTTGGGAGAATACCTGTATGGAAGATAGCCTCACAAAAGATGAGAAGAAGAAACTCCGTCAGGAAGAATGGAAAGAAAAACTGCAAAAAGAAGAGCAAAAAAAGCGAATGACAAAGATGAGCTGGTGGATAGGTGGATTTATCCTTTTGGGGTTAAGTGTATGGTTCTTGTATGCAGTTGTTAATGGATCGAATGGAAGTACTGGTTCGGCAACGGCAACTGCAACCGTTAGTGTTCCTGCTGTAGGTAATGATGACATGACCAGTGGACCAATAAACGCAAAAGTGGTTTTCATCGAATATGCCGACTTTCAATGCCCGGCATGCCTTGCAGCATATCCTCTTATCAAACAGCTGATGCAAAGTTATAATGGGAAAGTGCTTTTTGTTTACCGATTCTTTCCACTAGAAAACATCCACCAGAATGCACTCATTTCGGCACAGGCCGGATATGCTGCTTCCAAACAAGGGAAATTTTGGGAAATGCACGACGTACTATTTGATCATCAGAATGATTGGGCAACAATGAGCAACCCCCAGGCTACATTTGTCAGTTATGCAAAAAATCTTGGGTTAAATACTGATCAATTTAGAAAAAATATGACAGATCCAAAAACCGCATTATATATCAAAACACAAGAGCAAAAAGCTTTGCAAATTGGATTAAATGCTACACCAATGTTTTTTATCAACGGGAAGCAGATTGAAGGAGCAGGAGTATACAGTGATTTTAAAAAATTGATTGATCAGGCATTGATGGGAAAATAGTATGGCAATAACGGGAAGTAATTATTCTCTGCAAAAAGCGCTTAACAGATTTTCCTCTTTTTTATCTTCATCTGTTCTTTTTACATTCTCCTTGCTCCTTGCATTTGTGGGTTTTCTTGACGCAACATATTTAACCATTACGCACTACAAGCATATTATCCCCCCCTGTACAGTCAGTGGCGGTGGTTGCGAAACAGTTTTAACGAGCCAGTTTGCAACTATCTTCGGAATTCCTATTGCAATATTTGGCGCACTCTATTATATAGCTCTTCTTATGTTTCTTCTGCTATATCAGCAGAAGAAACAGTCACAATTATTATTCCTTAGTTTACTTCTTGTTTCTGTTGGACTTTTTGTCTCAATTGTCTTAATTATTATTCAGGGATTTGTATTGCATGCATTTTGTCAATATTGTTTAGTATCAGAAGTAGTCACATTTATCCTTTTTGATACTGTTTGGTGGTTACGGAGAAAAAGTATCGTACACAAGCAAGCTTAGACAAGTTCTTCTTCAGTGTAAATTTGGGGAAGGTCTAGTTTCTCCCAGGAGAAAATTTCTCTATCAGAAAAAATAAGATTTGTTTCTTTTTCTGCAGCTTCTTTCGTTTCTGAAGCGTGAATTAAATTATATTGCTGACTCATAGCAAAATCACCACGAATTGTTCCAGGATTAGCCTTTCGCGCGAGCGTAAGCCCGATCATTGAGCGCACCGTTTCCGCTGCGTCATTCCCTTCCCAAAGCATGGCAACAACTGGATAAGATTTCATGTATGCTTTGAGGCCTGGAAAAAATGGCTTATCTTTGTGGTGCGCGTACCAAATATCTAATGTTGCATCATTCAGTGACACCATTTTAAGCCCAACAAGATGCAGACCTTTTTGCTCAAACCGCTCAATAATTTTACCAATAAGACTTCTCTGTACACCATCAGGTTTTACTAATACAACTGTTTTTTCCATATTCTTATTTTACCAAGGACACCTAAGATTGTCCATAAGATTTTATTTATTGGAGTAACTTTTTAAGTCGCTGCGCATCCGGAATGTTACCAATGAGTGCAAGATTTAACGGTCTTTCTAAATATTCTCTTGCTACTGCCTTGACTTCTTCTGCAGTAACTTTGTCAATATGACGAAGTACTTCTTCAGGTGTTTCCACTTTGCTTTCCAGAATTTCCTGGTGAGCGTAAAAAGACGCGACTGAACGGCTATCTTCGAGTTCCAGTACCAAATGTCCTTTAATCATTTCTTTTGCGCGCTCAATTTCTTCTTTTGTTATATTCTCTTTTTTCATCATCCTACGTGTTTCAGCAATGATTACCTTTACTGCCTCTTCAACCCGTCCAAGATCAACGCCTGCACTTGTCACCAGTGTCCCACAGTCAACATAATTATCAGAAGATGTACGTACGTAATAGGCAAGTCCGCGCTTTTCTCTAACTTCATAAAAAAGCCTGCTGCTTGTTCCCCCGCCCATTATCGCTGCCAATATATCCAATGCATAACGATCTTTGTGTTCAATGGGAACTGTACGAAGTCCCAATGCAATGTGCGCTTGCTCTATTTTTTTCTTTTTGAAAAGCATTTCGGGCTTTGTTTGGTTTTCAGTAACGCGTAGAGCCTTGAGCGTCGGAAACGATTTCATTTTACCAAAATGTTTTTCAATGAGATTTTGCACGTTTTTTTCATGTATTCCTCCTGTTACCACAATGGTAATATTATTTGCGCTGTAGAAACTTTGCATGTACCTGATGAAATCTTCACGCTTGACGTTTCGGATTACTTCTTTTGTACCAGAGATATCCCAACCCATTGGGGTATCTCCGTACAAAAGCGTATCGTACATATCGCCGATTTTTCGCATAGGATTATCTTCATACATATTCATTTCTTCAATGATAACCCCTTTTTCTTTTTCTATTTCTTCTCTGTCCAAGAGCGGATGTTGCAATAAGTCAGCGAGCAGTTCTGTTGTAACATGCAAATGTGTTGAGGCAGATTTGATATAGTATCCTATTACTTCCTTACCGGTAAATGCGTTCCATTCCCCGCCTATCCCGTCGAGAATTTTTGCAATAATCATCGGACTGGGCTTACTTATTGTTCCTTTGTAGGGCATGTGTTCGAGAAAGTGAGAAATACCATTGTTCCTCTTATTCTCATATCTACTACCTACCCCAACCATAACTAAAACCGTTGCGCTCTCTAACGAGTCCATTGGAACAGTAATAAGACGAAGACCATTTGAAAGAAGTGTTTTATTGAATTGCATATGGAGAATATTTCTATCTCAAACTGCTAATTATTCTATCACATGTGAGCAGGTGTAGCAATGCCCAAAAGCCCTAATCCCTGGTGCAAAATCACTCCGATTGCTTGCGTCAAAAGTAAGCGAAACTCTTTTTCAATTTGCCTTGTTGCGTTGAGAATACGATATTTTTGATAAAACAAATTATATTGCTGAGAAAGAGAAAATAGATACTCACAAACGATGTTCGGACCATAGGTTATTGCCGCCTGCTGAACTATTGACGGGAATTGGTAAAGCTTGCGCAGGAGCTGCATTTCATCCACATTGAGTTCAATATCCTGAAATACCGAGTTAACAGAAAACTCTTTATTTACTCCAGTAGTATGGCTTTTTGCCAAAATACTCTGAGTCCTTACGTATGAATATTGTATATATGGTCCTGAATTACCCTGAAGCGAAATAGATTCATTGATATCAAATGATATTCTCGCTTTTGGATTGTGTTTCAAAAGTGCCCACTTAATGCTTCCAATAGCAATTTGCTCAGCAATTTCATCAGAAACATCTGCAAAAAGCTTTTTTATTTGTCCTTTAACAAAATCCATCAAATCATCAGCTGTAATAACATTGCCCTCACGAGAAGACATTTTTTGACCCCCTTTTAAGTCTAAAAATCCGTAGGCCAAATGTAAAAGATGTTTTTTGGGCGCAATTTTTAGCGCATCAACAATTGCAAAAACTTGCTTCCAGTATAGATCCTGTTCATCAGCAACGACATGGGCAATCAAGTCTGCTTTATCGATTTGACTCATTTGACGGGCTTCTTCTAAATCAAACGTGATGTACAACGAACTTCCATCACTGCGAATTGTCACTTTGTCAGGTAAATTGTATTTTTTCAGATCCGCCATGATAACACCATCCTCCCTTTTATAGAACAATCCTTTGCCGATATTGTCCAGAATTATTTGCTTACCTGCTTCGTACAGCTCACTTTCGTAATATTCTTTATCAAATTGTTTGTCTTTTGGGCTAATGCCAAGAAATCGTGCGTGTGTTTGACGAAACCCATCATAGAAAAAATCATTCATCACACGCCATAAAAGTCTTACTTGTTTATTCCCTGCTTCCCATGCCAACAGCATTGCTTTCATTTGGTTTGTCGCCGTTTGAGCAAATACTTTCTCCGCTTTGTCACCTAGAATATAATAAAAACCCAAAAAATGGTCAGACTTTTGCTTTGTGTTTTGGGGAGTTCGCCAATTTTCATGCCACAACGCATTATTATAATCCTGGATCCAAGCATTAAGGAGATCCTCCCAGCTCTCTGGCTCTGTAACCTGATACGCCAATAATGTTTTTTTATCTTCAAACACAATTTTCCCATATTGGAGGTATCCCCACATAGCCTTAATAATTGCTATTCCTCTATCGTTATTAATGTTCACTGACCAAACTTTATTGCCCAACGATTTTCTCAGAGTGACAACAGATTCGCCATATGCAGTATTCCTCAAATGGCCAATGTGAAGGGGTTTATTGGTATTTGGTCCTACGTTTTCATATTCTTCAAACTGCGGTACTTTTACTTTTTCCATAGCAACTATTTTTTCCGGACTTTCTGTTATGTTTTGAGCTCGTTTTATAAGCATTTCTTTTGCCAAGTAAAAGTTTATAAAACCCGGGGTAACTATTTCAGTTTTTTCTACTCCTTTTATATCACCTATCTGTTTACTAATTTCCTGTGCAATTTCCAAAGGATTTCTACCTATTTTTTTAGCAAACTGTAGCGCAACATTTGTTGTATAGTCTCCATGATTATTGTCTTTTGGGACAGCTATATCTACTACAACTTCTTCATTTGTTAAATTATTAACGATATTTCGGATTTTTTCTAAAATGGTTTTTTTCATAATATAAATATTGTAGCACATGGGCTATAAAGATAAGTAATGTGCATACGGATAAAAACTTGGCCATAAATGAGATAATAAGAGCTTTCTGTATATGTTCTTTTCTATCTTCTTAAAAACTTTTCTATTTAGTTCAATAATCTCTAGAGAGAACTCTGTTATCGTTGCTGCAGGAATATTTATCCGTATGCATGGATTAATAAATGGCAACATATACGGCGCACGAACAGATTGATTTCCCAGCTTCACTGCTAATCCTCCTTCATATGAACCAATTAAAAAATCGCGTGGATCGGCAATATTGATTACAGAATGTGTTTGAAACCTATGTATTGATTGTATTGGAATGGCAAGATTTTCCGGTTCTCCAACTTGGATACCTGCAATAATTTCTGTAATGACACATTTATTTTTTAGCAATTTTTCACAAATGAATTTCACAGTCGACCCAGTGAAAATGTCGTCGTCAATTAGCACCAATGGTTTTATATTGCTTAACTGTAACATTTTTATTTGTTGGTCTAGAGATATATATCCTGGTCTTGCTGCTATGGCTAACTGTACCTCACCCTTAGTAGTAAAAATTCTCGATACGCCTAGTTTTATTGCGTCAATTTGCGAATAGGCATCAAGAGTAATTGCCCTTTTGCCTCTAAGCAAATCTGCTTTTTTCTTTTCTTCTTTGTACAAATCTGTGACGAGAACAGTTGCACTGGGAAAATCTTTTCTTAAGTATTTGATGAGAATTACAATAAGACCAGTCAGAAAGAAATTCGAAATATTTTGATAAAAAACATCATACGTTTTATCCATCGTTTCTGTTTTTCTCCGAATGTCCTGAAAAATCAGTTGACCTTCGTTGCGAAGAAGAAATAGATATGGTTTTTGTATTTTCTGTTTTGCCATAAAAAAATCCGCCTCTTCATAGCCCTCCTTACTGAGGGCATGAAGCGACGGACTTCCGTGGTACCACGCTTCTTTCTAGCTTAAAATCTCTGTTTTTTGCCTTCACAGAAAGTAAGGCAACTCGTTTATGTTACCTACTTTCCTTGCGGATTTTTTCTGTAACTTGCTCCGGAGCTCGAGGGAGATCATTGCTGAATCCTTTCTCCATCAACGCGAACTAATTGTGAGAGTAATTTACTACAAGCTTTTTGATTTGTCAAGTGGCTGGTTTCTTCGTAGGTCAAGTAGTTATTCCATGTAGACAGCTAAACCCTATCACTCGCCTTCGGCATGAATCGATGACATTTATAAGGAATATCAAAAATCTTATAGTATATAACCGTGATATTACCTTAATCTTGGTAAAAATCTGGAAGCTTTTCGTTGATATAGCGACTTAATGCTTAATAGTAAAAATGGCAGAAAAAATTTATGATTGCTAATAAATATTGCTAGGAGCAGTAAATTTTGCGCTTCAAAAACAGCCTTGATATTACTAGAAAACACAGTCAAATTGACCTTTTTATTACGTATCACTTATCTTTTCACTGTGCTAAATATATACCTGCTGCCAACTGCTGTACAAAGCATTTCATAGAAAGGACTTGTGTCAATTTTGTTTTGAACCTATACAGTCAAAAAAAGAATTATCTTGAGTGGTAAGACAAAATCATCTTTATTAATGATTATCCTTGTGAAAAGCAAAAATCTATTGTTTGAGATACATTTTGATATTAAAAAATAGGAGAAAACTCGTGAATAATTAGTTAAAAATAACTGTGAAAATTTTATTTTCACAAAGCTGAGTCAGCTAAAAATTAGCAATTCATAAAAGGTTTTAAGCAAGCTTTCTCACCCATGAGAACATTACATGTATCTTTTCCCAACAAAAAAGAATCCAGATTTTTCCTTAGTTCTATTTGCATTAGCACTCAAAAATACCAAGCGTTAATTTGCTCCATATTCTTTCTGTGCTTTACCAATCTTTTCAACCCTTTTCTTTAATTTCAATAGAACCACAGAACATTAAGTGATGTTTTCTCTTGTCTGATCGGTGAAAATTTGTCTTGTGAAATTTTATTTGTGGTGCCTAAACGAAACTAGTATATAAGATATCAGCAAGGATATCTTTAACGCCAGGAGAAACTACCTGGAGAATAAACTTTTTGAAATCTTAAGATCAAAGCATTTACTGTATGACAAAGTTAATAATTTTTCCTCGTACGTAAATTTCTTTTTTAATCTGCTTTCCCGTAAAGTACTTTACAACATTTTCGTGCAATTTTGCTTGAGAAATAATTCTTGCTTTGTCATCTATTTGGGCCATTGGAACAAGAAGCGTATCCCGAGTTTTTCCATTAATTTGTATAACAATCGTAACTTGTTCTTCTTTTAATGCAGATGCATCATATCTTGGCCATAAGTATTCATGGATAGAAATAAATCCTTTGTCACTTCCATAATTTAATTGCCAAAGTTCTTCTGTTATGTGTGGAGCAAACGGCGATAAGATAAGCAACAAAGTCTTATATTCTTCATTTGATACTCCTTCTTTACTCTCCAAATAATTCACCCATTTCATGATTGTAGAAACAGCAGTATTGAATTTTGTACTGATAACGTCATCAGCAACTTTTTTAATTGTTTTATGCATTTCGCGAAGCTCAGTTCTTTTTAAATCATTCTGTGTCTGAGAATGAATTGATGGATTATTTTCGTCATCTTTTACCTTTTCTTGCATTTCCCAAACTCGCTTTAATAACCTGAATACTCCCCACATTCCACGAGGATTCCATGGAGCAGTTGCATCATAAGGCATCATAAAAGCCAAGTACAATCGGACCGAATCAGCGCCAAACTCTCTTACCATATCATCGGGATTCACTACATTTCCTCTTGATTTACTCATCCGATTGCCATCCGGTCCTAAAATAACTCCATGTTGGACCCGTCGGAGAGCAAATTCTTTAAAATTCACTAAACCCAGGTCATGGAAGAACATTGTAAAAAATCTTGCATATAAGGTATGGCCAACAGTATGCTCAGCACCGCCAAAATAAATATCCAATGGCATGAGTTTTGTAACTATCTCTTTGGGAAAAGGTCCATCTGCAAAGAGTGGGTCGAGATATCGATAGAAATACCAGGACGAGTCAAAGAATGTATCCAAGGTCTCTGGATCACGTTTTGCTTCTCCCTCGCATCTTGGACAAGTGGTTATCATCCATTCTGTCGCTGTTGCAAGGGGCGCTTTACCTTTCGGAGAAAAGTCCACATCGTACGGAAGCTCTATTGGCAAGTCTTTTTCCGGAACCGGAACTATTCCACATTGCTTACAATGAATCATAGGAACAGGCGTTCCCCAATACCTTTGACGTGATATCGACCAGTCACGGATATGATAGGTTGTGACTCGTCTCCCCCAACCTTTTTCTACAAAATAATTCATTGTTTTTTCCATTGCCTCAACAAACTCTATGCCATCAAGGAATTCTGAATTTACCATTTTTCCTCTGCTCTCTCCGACGATAAGCTGCTCTGGATTCACCAACGATCCAGTCTCCCCGTGTGGACCTGTAACTACTCTTTTGATTGATAATCCAAACTTCTTGGCAAAAGCAAAATCTCGTTCATCATGACCAGGACAACCTTGGACTGCTCCTGTTCCATAATTCATTAATACGTAATCTGTAACCCAGACAGGAATATTTTCTCCAGTCAAGTGATTCTTGACATAGTAACCGGTAAAAACACCTGTTTTATTTTTTACATTTTCGAGTCGTTCGCGCTGGGTATTTTTTTCTGCCTGATGAACGTAGTCTCTGATTGCTTGATAGGTTCCTTTTGGAACTTGTAGTTTTCTGTCTAAAATTTTTTTCACGAATGGATGTTCAGGTGCGACAACGAGAAATGTCGCGCCAAAATTAATGGGTGTTGTTGTAAAGACGGCAATTCTTTCCTGTGAGTCAACGACATCAAAATATATCTCAATACCTCTCTTTGGTCCAATCCACTGATTCTGCGCAATACGCACTGAGTTTGGCCAGTCAACTTCAGGTTTATCCTTCCAGTATAACCTGTCTGCATAAGCTGTAATTTTCAGAAACCATTGCTCTACTTCTTTTTGTATAACTTCTGTTCCGCACCGCCAACATTTTCCATTTTCAACGTGTTCATTCGCCAAAACCGTCATGTCTTTTGGGCACCAGTTACTCAACAATCTACCCCGGTAAGCCAAGCCCTTTTCATACATCTTTAGAAAAATCCATTGATTCCACCGGTAATATTCGGGCAAGCAGGTAACCGTCTCATGACTCCAATCTATCATTGATCCCATGGTTGCAAACTGCTTCTTCATGGTTGCGATATTAGACAATGTCCAGTCCCTGGGATGAATCCCACGCTTAATCGCAGCGTTTTCAGCAGGCAATCCAAATGCATCAAATCCATTCGTGAAGAATACATTTCTTCCTAACATCCTCATGACACGGGCATGTATATCTGCCATTGCAAAGGTAAACCAATGTCCCAAATGTAAATCTCCTGACGGATACGGAAGTTCTACAAGCGGATAGTATTGTTCTTTTTTCGAATCGAATTCAAATTTGTAGGTTTGCTCTTTGTCCCACTTTTGCTGCCATTTTTTCTCAATCACTTCAGGCAGATAACGATTGATTTTTTTTGCAGTATTTTTCATGAAATGAGTATACCATAGGAAGATCTTGTTGTCATGGAAAAACTGCAGAATAAAGACTATTCCCATAGAAACTTAATGTAAAAATTCTTGCTTTCTTTTGTTCATTTTCATACTATATAAATACCTATGAAGTTTATTCTCCAGTCTCTTGTACTCGTTTCTTCATTTTGTCTTGTTTTCATGTGGGAACGAACCAACCTTTCTAATTACTCTATCCAAGCTCTATCAATCCTTATTATTGCCTATATTCTTCTTACTGCGATCCGCCATAGAAAAAATCCTCAAGCAAATTTTGGAGGTATGACAGATATTTTTATTCTCAATACTGCAATCTTTTTATTGATTTTCTTGACTAATGATATTATTTCTCCGCTTTTCTTTTTACTATACTTTCTTGGTTTTGGTATTACGTTTATTTTTGAACCTGTAACTGTTTTTGTTTATACGCTTGGGGCAATTGCAATTTTCCTTCCGGTTGTATTGAAAAACGGAGCGATGGATAGTTACTTAAAACTTGGATCGCTCCTGCTTATTACACCCCTGGCTTTTTTCTTCGGGCAAACGTACAAAGATAGAGACAAAGAGCTAACCCAGATGGAGGCACTGGAAGAGCGCAGTAAAAATGCTGCTGATACAATTGCCCAGGAAGTAAAAGAAATCATTGTCACTGAGAAGAAAAACCTACAAGGAAAAAACCTTGAGAAGCTTAATGAGATCCTCGAAGAAACAGAAGACTTGCGTGAAGAAACAAAAGAGTCTCTATGAGAAAAATTCTCCTGCCTTTTGTCAGTATTCTTCTTTTTGGAATGGTTTTTACCCAACACGTTAAAGCATTTACCATGAGTAACCTCCTTTACATTCTCAGTTTGGGAAACCTTAACAGCATTGCCGGTGAATCAACCAGCCCCAGTAATAAATTGAGACTGACTGTCGGGCAAACAGGGGCTGGTTATTATTCCGGTACAAATTATATCCTATGCGCGGGATTCTATGGGGGTGTTCGCTGCGCTAAACAAACGCATGTGTTTTCTTTTACAATTTCCTCAACGTTTATTGACTTCGGCGGCCTAACACCAAATACACCGGTTAGCAGAACAAATACACTAACCGTTAGCGATACTGGTGAGGCAGGTGCGAGTTATATTGTAACGGTCAATGAAAATCATCAACTCGCTTTATACAGCAATTCATCATGGATTCCTGATACTACTTGTGATGACGGACTTTGCACACCATCGTCACCCAGTCCATGGGTAATCCATTCCGGCACATCTCTTACCTATGGATTTGGCTATCGATGCGATAACCTGTCAGGAAGCGAATGTCTAAGTGGATTTTCTACTGCAACTTATTTTGCACCGTTCATTGCTTCTCCAAGCGCCCAAACGGTGATGTCCGGCACAACAGGAACAAACCAGCAGGTACAGATTACCTATCGGGCAAATGCTTCTGCTTCTCAGCCTCCAGGATTGTATAGTAATATCATTACTTATATTGCTGTACCAACGTATTAATATGAGAAAAAGCATATATTTTTTATTTACAGGTGTTTTTTTGTTTTTTCTAGCAAAAAATGCTTTTGCGCAAACAGTTTCCCTTGGTATTACCCCAACGATTTTCCAAATTAATGCAAAGGCACCAAGTGACATTAAATCAACCCTGACTATTATCAATCAAACAAACCAATCAGTTTCAGTTAATATCCTCATAAGGCCTTTCCGTGCTTCTAATAACAATGATGGAACAGTCTCATTTATTGACAAAAATGGAATAACTGGCGCTGATCCATTGCTCCTGAACAAGGTAAGCATTTTTGATAGAAATAATCCAGTAAGTTCCATTACTCTATCTCCCGCAGAAAAAAAACAATTGAGACTTCATATTACTATCCCTCTAGATGAACCACCTTCTGACTACTATTTTTCTATAATATTTCTATCAAATGGCATAGGAAACGATCAATCCTCTATATCCGCTCTTTCAGGAGGAATAGCGGCAAATGTTTTGCTTTCAATTGGACCCCAAGATCAAACGAGAGGGACAATTGAAAAATTTTCAACATCGTTTTTTAAGCAAGCAGGACCGGTCTCCTTTAGGATAGAAGTAAACAATCAAAGCTCCCACTATATTGTTCCACGGGGAGGGATACTCATAAGCAACATGTTTAACCAGACAGTTGGTATAGTGAATCTGTCTCAAGTGAATGTGCTTGAAAATAGTAGCCGTTACATACCAGACGATAAAAACGGAAATACTATTGAAGCCATATGGGGTGAGAAGGTATTATTTGGGCTCTATAAAGCAACACTAACGATGGCGCTTTCATCTGATGGCCCAGTTTTTCAGCGAACCGTTTACTTTCTTGCCGTTCCTGCATACGTCATTTTTGGAGTATTTTTTGCTGTCTTTATAGCCCTCATTATTGCAGAGCGCGTAAAAAGACGAATGAAGACAGGTTAACCATCGTATTGACATTTCATGTGTTTTTCCTGCAGTATAAATAAAGGTATTATATGAAATTAAAAGCACTTACTCGTTGTGTTGTTTTTTTATTTGTTTTTATTACACTTCTTGCTTTTGGAGCAAAACAATCTCATGCTGCAACATTAACTTCTGTCTCTGATACCCTTACTACTTCCCGCCCCTCCCCCTCAACGCCACTTTCTGCTGATGCTCTTGTAGGCTCAGGACAGGTAACTGTTGTTAATAATGGATCAACATTTTTAGCCTCAGACAGTGCAGAACTCTTTGTTGATAACACCTATGAGACACAGCCAATTGCAACCGTCGCTGCCATTGCATCAACCTATAATGTTTTCTTCACCGGAACAACTGCTAATTTTCATCACGCAGGCACAGTTTTAGCGGTTCCCATTACCGCGATGCATACAGCGAAGTTTACAACTGTTACATCGATTCCTGCAGCCGGTAGTATCCAGATAGCTTTCCCTAAATCTGCTTCTACTGATTCAAATCAGGCTTCTCCTTCTGCATCCACTTTTATGCCGAATGGATTGGCTAGCGCGAACGTCGTCACCAATCAAGGTGGTATTAGCTCATGCTCATTAGTGGCATATGCAGCAGGTAATGCTCCAACAGTTAATTGTAACCTTTCAGCAACAATTTCAGGAAACACTACTATTGATATATTAATAGGGTGTAAATCTGGTAGTTCTTCCTGTACACCGAGCAATCAGGTTCCCACCTTGATCAATCCGACAAAAACTGCAATAAGCGGGCTTGCAGACACATGGAAGGTTAATATAAATACCTATAGCGGTGCGAGTGGAACCGGATCTATTCTTGATTCAGGATCAACCCTTGCAGGCACAATAGAATCAGTGAATGTCTACGCGCATATTGATCCGACATTTACGTTTCAGATTTTCGGAGTTGCCAATGGCACATCGATGAATACTGTTTGTACATCAAACGGCACAACGACCCAATTCGGAACTGACACAACACCTACAGCAGTCTATTTAGGATCATTACTCTCTACGAATATAAATTATGAAGCTCAGGAAATGAAAATCACGACAAATTCCGGTACAGGCTATACTGTTACTGCAACTTCATCAGGGCATTTGATTAATCCAGCAAATGGTTACTTCATTGCAAATGCACAGGGAGATCCGACCAATAATGATACTCCTGTTCCGGTAACGGTCAGCGCAGGCAGTAACCAGTTTGGTATCAGCCCTTGTTCGAAAAGTGCAAATACAAATAATTTACCTTCAGCCGGAACCTGGGGACAAGGTGGAACACCAAAATTCGCAAATCCTTCTAATCTTTATTACTATACACTTATCAACGCAACAAGTGCGCCTTTAAGTACCGGAGACATTTTTTATGTGGAGTATGCAGCTACACCCCAGGGCAATACCCCTCCTGGGGATTATCGTACAATCATGACATATGTTGCCTCGGCAATATTCTAAGATTTTTATAGATATGATAATAACGAATCAAAAGAAAGATATTCGTGCAAAGACACTTATTGCTTTAGCTCTATGTAGCCTTATTTATTTACTGATTCTTCCCTCAGTTAAAGCGCAACTACAGCAGGAATCTATTACTATTTCTCCCCCCTCTCTTTCCCTCACGGTAAATCCAGGAGACAAAAAAGAAGGAACATTAGGACTCATTAATGATTCAGATGCTACCCTTACCTTTGCAACAAGTTTATTTGATTTTATCGTTCAGGATAAACATGGGACAGCAGAGATTTTACCGAGAGGAACTATAACAAATAATAAGTACAGTGGCTCAAATTGGCTCGCAGTCTATCCTCAAACACTTACTTTAAAACCTCATGAAAGAGGACAACTACAGTATTTTATACAAGTTCCGCCTGATGCAAGACCAGGAGGACATTATGCAGCAATTGTGTATCAGCCCATTGTACCTGGTCAGAGTGCCGGAAGCGGCGCATCAATAAAAACTCAGCTTGCAACACTTGTTTATATAACTGTTGCAGGGGTTGTAAATGAAAACGCCAAGGTGACAGAATTTAGCGCACCGAAATTAAGCGAATATGGTCCAGTAGCTCTTACAACCGAAATTCAAAATAACAGTGATGTACATATTCGCCCAATAGGCACTATTATCGTGAAAGATATGCTTAGAAGAACTATTGATGTAGAAAATCTTGAACAGCAAAACATTTTTCCCGGAAATGTGGCGCTTGATTACACGAACAATGTTGGCAGTAAATGGATGATCGGGAGATTTTCTGCCACACTTATGGCAACGTACGGTACAAACAATAATCTCCCCTTATCGGCCGTTGTATATTTTTGGGTTATTCCATGGAAGGTAATTACCATTAGTATTCTTGTATTGATCGCTATCATTCTCTTTATCCTTATCTTACTAAAGCGAAGAAAAAACAAAGTTCCACCTATAAAACACGTGCTTAATACAAATCCTGGATTACTAGAAAATCACGAATCTCCTACTAGATCAATCCACTTGGCAAAAAATTCCGAAGGTGTCTAGGAACAGCACTGGTAATTAGTTGACGACGTGAAAAAGTTTCCTCATTGCCGCGAAATGGTATGCCTCCTACGTAATTTCCATTTTGTTGATCAATACACTCGCCTGAGCCAACTAAAGCCAATGCAACTAAAATACCGTAAGCTTCATTGGTTAACCTGCCTTTCCAGTCACGCCTGCGAAAAGAACTACCACTGAAACCAGGACATGCTTCACCGCTCACAAATGATAAATTCATCACGCCATGTTCGAGTCCATTGTACTGTAATACAGTGTCTCCTTTTAACGAATCAGAAAGAATAACCTGTTCCCCAACTTCCAATAAATCAAACGGGAGTACAATGAGAGGAGTAAGTTTATTTTGCGATACTGCTTCGTTTACTAATTCAAGGGTTGTTTCAGGTATCTCAGCGGCGACACATGCATCATGCACAATCCCGCTGGATATAGGATAGGTTGCTTTTGTGCCTTCAATTTCTTTCCAGTCCAAAGCGGGGGTAAAGTTAATTGGAAGATTATCATTGACTCCAGGTATTGTTATGTCATTTCTTGTAGTACCATCAATGACATGTTTTGCGGTTATGAAACGCAGTCTAGTTAATGAATTCGTTTTTCTATAAATTCCTACACGTGCAGAACCTTTATTCGTTTTAATGAGTACCTCGGAACTTCTCCTTAAAGGATCACTAATACCAGTAATTGCTCTTTCGTATTCCTCATAGCTCGGTGTTGATAAACCAGTCCTTTCGTCACCCTGACTGAAAAAGACTCCGGCTATCGCAGCGGTCGTCAATCCGCCAATAAATTCTTTCCTATTCATGATGGGACTTTTCAAGGCATGTAAGTATATAAATCTTTTTTTACTCTGTCAATGCTACCTTCAATAAACTTAATATCCCACAAACCATGCGTGATGCAATTTCTTGTTCCTAAAAAATCTATCGAAAAATTGTTTATCTTCTTTTGCAGGATTTGGGAAACCTGTAGTTTTTTCATTAAACTTTTTCCAAAGTATAAGAATAAGGATAAAGATTGCAATGATAAGTAAAAGAAAAATAAACCACCAAGTCGTTAAAAGTCCTATAAGTTTCTTCAGGAGATCATTCAAACTATTCCTTACCTGTTCTTGAACGCCTAAAACCAAAATGGTTGCTTTATTTAATGGCTCTTGTGATTTTTTGCTTTGATAAACAGCGTCAGCAAAGAACTGGTATATTCCTGCTTTTGCCAGAAGTACGTGAATTTCATAATACCCGGTATTATCAGCTATTACTGTATAGGTTTTACCGTTATTGATATGTATTGTTACTCTAGCTCCCGACATGCTATAGCCAAAAATGATTGCATTGCTTCCAGCATTGATTTGCGTTCGATAGACGCCGATTGTGGGAGGAAGATAGAGGTCGCGAATGTCTCTACTCACCATTACTGGCTGAATATCAAAACAGCTCTGCGACTCACCTAATCGCTTAACATCAACTGCATCAAAACATAACTTATTAAATCCTTTTCCTACAACTAAGTTTAGGAAAGAAAAATAGCCATTGGCATCTGATACTGTTGATGCAAGGACATTATCATTATAGATAAGACTTATCGAAGCAAATCGTGCAATATATCCATATATATTGATATAAAATGAGCCGATAATTGCAGAAACTTGTGTCTTGCCTGTCTCTTGGGTTTGATATGCTAAAACGTCCTTACAAAAAAATAAAGCGAGGCAAGAAATAATAACCAGTAAAGGCAGAATCTTTTTCATCGCGATTTCAGATTACTCATAAGGATAGCTATTACGATGCAACGAGAATCTACTCTTGATTGTATAAAGAGAAAAAGAAATACACAAGTAATAGCTTTGTGTCTATTTCTAGACCGGGAATCTATAGGAAGGAACATCATCGGAAATGCACAGCGAGAATAATGTCATTTTCATTCATCTTTAATCACAAATCGAGCATCGAGTGAATACCTGAAGCTGCTTTTTTGTTGGATGTCGCACTTAGAAGAAGATTATTAATCATTTAACAACGCAGTCAATCTAAATTAGGAGTTAATTTACATGACAGACTGATTTGACAGTCTAAAATAAATTAAAAATATGCTAGCACTAAGGTATTTCAGTTGCTAATCTCAGTTTTAGGCATTATCTCATGCCTAGATAATTAGAGTATTCGTATTTTATTCATGTCTTTTCTCTGCTTTTGGAAGAAAATTTTATAGTAAGAGTATACATATATATTTTTCCAAAGATATATATTTATATAAAAAGATATATTATAACTTATTAAATTTTTTCATACTTCCTGAAAAGTTTGTTTTACTACTCTTTTTAACTACCTTTTTCACATTAATATTTCTCAAGTTTTCCTTATTACTTCCTGTGAAAATTTTCTTTTATTACCGTAAGAAATAAACTCTAGGCCATTGACAAGTTATTGTATTATAACTAGTCTAAATATAGTAGTACTTATTTGTTGATAAACCGTATAATTTGTATAATCTCGAGGCTAAAGAACAAATTTCACGGATTTCACAACTACTAATCAGACGAATGGAAATTATTCAAAAATTTAAAGCTTATTTGCTTTCGCAGAGATCTGTTCCCTCAAAGGCAACGGTAAAAAACTATATTGCTGATATTCATCACTTTATTGAATTCTGTGAAAACTCACTTCATCAGACGTTTTTACCTTCTGAAATACATGCGGAACAACTGGAAGCGTTCAAAATTAAAAAACTACAAGATTTATCAGCAAGTTCTGTTGAACGCCACTTCTCTTCACTTCGAAAATTCTTTATTTTCCTTAAACTCGAAGGATATATCGCTGTTACTCCGTTTGAAAAAGCCGAGATTGAAGCTCCTGTTTCAGTTGACCCGTTTCATTTAAAAGAATTTAAAGATTATCTCTATATCTATAACGCATCGCATCTTACAATAAAAAACTACCTCATTGACATTAAGCAATTTCTCCATTGGGCAGAGGAAGTAACTAAAGTAAAAGATAATTATCAAATAAGTGAGCAGAATGTCATGCATCTTGTGAATGATAAATTCATTGAGGAATATCGTGACAGATTACTCCGCGAGCAGATATTCTCTCCTGCTTCAATTAACCGGAAACTTTCATCGCTTCGGAAATATCTTGCGTGGGCATCTGAACAGGGTTTATTGCAGTCGAGAACTCCTTTTATTACAAATATTACCGAAGATTTGCATATTCTCCCACATACTGAAGCAGCAAATCTAACAGAATTCCCGATAAAATCAGGCTCATATTCAAAAATTCCTCCGGTGAGACTTTTTCAGAAAATACATGAAGGATTCGATCTTATATTTGAGTATAGCGTTATTGTTCCTCTTGCAAAAGCTGCAGGAACATTCGGATACCACTTCTGGGTTATGAAAGGTAAACCATTATTCGTGACAACAGCGCATATTGGTTTTTCACGTCTAAAAAATCCAGTACGATTTCGTAATATATCAAAAGCTGTCTATGAACCTCTTTCTCTTTCAACAAAGCATTTTCCGCTGCATAAAAAAATAATGCATCATATCCGTTATTCAAGGCCGGACTGGTATCGCAATTATCGCTCTAATGCTGTAAGTGCTTATTTTAACTTAGCGATAATTGGAATTTTTATCCTTGCAATAGGATTCAGTGGCTATCTTGCCTTCGGCAGAAGATCACAATCAACGTTAGCAGCTCTCCCTACTGCTCCGCCAAGAATTTTATCTTTTCAAGGTAGACTGACAGACCAAAATAACAACGCAATAACAATAAACTCGAATTTGCGTTTTGCTATTTATAATGACACGTCCGCCACTGGCTCCGGGCACATACTGTGGCAAGAAGTTGACAAGGTTACTCCCGACAGTGATGGCGTGTTTTCAGTTTTATTAGGTAATGGCTCTTCCTGCGGAGCTGATCCTACTGTGGTTGCTACTGGACCATGCCAGATTCCCTCAACACTTTTCACGCAGAATGCAACGCTTTACCTTGGTGTTACCATTGAAGCAACCTCAGAACTTACTCCGCGACAGCAACTTGCTACCGTTGCCTATGCCACAAATGCTGAAACCTTACAAGGACTTCCCCCAATCACTGCTGCTGGCGCAGGAACAAATAATGTCGTACTCGCACTTGATGGTTCGGGAAATTTATCTATTGGTGCTTCAACAACGTTTCAATCAACTTCCGGACAATTTACTCTTTCGGGAAATTCTATTGTACTCAATACAAATGCGGCTTCTAACGGCAACATTGTTTTAGCGCCAAATGGTTCGGGATTTATTGACCTTCAAAAACCACTACATAATAGTACTTTAAATAACAATATCACTTCTGCTGCGGGGGCAGTAGAAGTGGATGGTCTCCTCGCAATATTAGCCACAAGCAGCGGGCAATCAGCTTTCACTATCAATCAAAACGGAGCGGGTCCTATCATTAGCGCAAGTAGTAGTGGGAATGCTAAATTCACTGTTGATAATAGTGGAAACGTTACGGCGAACTGGTACTATACAGGACTCGGTAATACTTACTATATCAATAACGCTACATCTAACCTTAACTCACTCACTTTAGCAGGAAACTTTAGTCTTTCGGGAAATGTCACGAGCAACCTTATTCCTTCAGCAGCGGACACATATAACCTAGGATCTTTGGGGAACGAATGGAATACGTTATACGCAAAAAACATCATCACTTCTTCATCTGCTGGTATTGGAACAGGTTTGTTTGGCAATGCAGAGCTGGTTGTGAATCAACCAAATGCTGCGGGAGATATTTTCACAGCTTCACAATCAGGAAACACCAAATTTACCGTCGGTAACTCCGGTTCTCTCACCGCTGCCACCTTTAATACTGCAAACGGTGTCATATATAGTACCAATACATCAGGACTTCTCTCAGAAACAGCTGCGGGAACAACAGGACAGTGTTTTACCGGAAACACAGGGAGTGCACCGACATGGTCATCCTGCTCCTCTGCTGCATCAAACTTCTGGCAACTCAACTCCGGTGCGCTTGCTCCACTCAACATTACCAATGACCTCCTGATCGGTGGTGTCTCAACAGGCAGCGCAACCACTTCCTTCCAGGTATTTGCCAAAGCATACAGCAATGATCAGGGCACTGTTCCTGCAGGAACAGCAACAACCAGCGGAAATATTGTGTTCAACGGAACTGGAACACAAGCATACAACCTTCTCAATAACTCCTCCCTAGGTTTTTACACTTCCTACGGTGGAGACAAAGGACTCAGTGCCACCCCATCCCTGTTCATTGCCAACAGCGGAAGTAACGGGAATGGGAGTGGCTTTGTTGGGGTAGGGACAAACAGTCCAGGAGCAACACTTGATGTGAATGGCAACCTGCTCCTTGGTGCAAACAGCACCATTGATGCAAGATCCTCAGGAACCCTTACCATTGGTAACGGAGCAAATACATCAGGATTAACCCTTGGCAAATCAGGGGTAACAACAACATTCAACTCAACCTCATGGACTGCAACACCAACCATTAGTGGACTCATCACGGCAAACGGAGGGTTAACAGTTGCATCAGGAAAGAACCTGATCCTTTCAGAACTGACTGCTGGCTCCGTACCGTTTGTTGGTGCCAGTAACATACTTTCCCAGGATAACAGTAACCTGTTCTGGAATTCCGGAAGTAAACAGCTTGGTATTGGCGCAAATAGTAACCTGGCAGGAACACTGGACGTGAGGACAACATCAGGAACCCTTTCTGTGGCTTCCATCTCAGGAGCTACCTCTTTTGCTGGACTTGTGGTTGATAACTCAGGTGTCGGTGATCTGTTCACTGCGTCATCATCAGGACTCAATCGATTTACCATTAAACAGAACGGAAACATTACTGATACAACTGCAACCAGCGTAAACTTCTCTGGTGCTGCGCTCACTGTTTCTTCGTGTACTGGATGCGGTGGAGGATCTAGTACATGGACGACCTTTACTAACAATTCCAATACAATCATCGATCCGAATCCTTTGACTGATGCCCTGTCCATCGGGAACGCTGGAACAGGCAATTATCTTCCCTTCTCGAGTTTCTATGTTGAACCCTCCTTTAATTCTAAAGGCAATGCATTAGTAGGCATTAATCAGACAGGTGGAGGCCCAATCTTTACTGCTTCGCAGTCAGGGAATACAAAGTTTGTTATTGACAACGCTGGCAACGTTGGGATAGGGACGACGATACCATCTCAATCTTTACAAATTGCAGGAGGAAGTGTTTTGCTAGATAATGCCCAGTTTTACGAATTTAAAGACCATGCATCTGGAGCAACAAGAGGCATATTGACTTTAACCTCAGCGGATAATGTACAACTAAACAATGGAGCCGGAACCAATGGAGGAAATATACAAATAGGCATCACAAACTCTGCTAATACTACAGGTAAGATTGAGTTTTTAAATATAAATTCTGGAGGCACAGAGGTAGAAAGGATGCGACTTGATCCAAATGGACTTCTCGGTATTAATACAACATCTCCTCTAGGAATTCTTGATATAAGAGGAAACAATGTTAATGGGACGAACCCAATGAATGGCACCATCCCAATTGCCTCTTTCTCCGGTCAGACTTCTTTCGCCGGATTGGTTGTTGACAACTCCGGAGTTGGAGATCTATTTACTGCATCATCGTCAGGATTGAATCGGTTTGTTATAACTCAGAACGGGAACGTTGGGGTGGGCACAAGCACCCCAGCTCAACCGTTGACGATTAGCGGTACCAATAACTTCCTCGCACAATTAAATAACACCTCTGATTATGCCAGACTAAGACTAAATGGAGCTATCAATAAAGGAAGTGATTATATTTTTGGTTCTAATGGCAGTTCTCAGTTTGGTATGTATACGCAGGGCGGGAGTGGCGGCAATAATGATTTAGGATTTTTTCCTAACGATGGATCAATACCCGACTTATATATAACAAATAATACAACTAGCTCAAATACTATCGCAATGGGTGGCGGATTGAGTCAAGGAATGACTCCACTTGGCACGCTTGATTTGAGAGCTGCTTCTGCAACTCTTCCCGTTGCCTCAGTTTCTGGTAATACCACTTTTGCTTCTCTAGTCGTTGACAACTCGGGAGTTGGCGATATATTTACTGCTTCATCCAGCGGGCTGTCACGATTTACCATCCAGCAAAATGGTAATATCGTGCTTGGTGCTGATATATCAACACCCTCTGCGCTCACTGTTCGAGGCGGAATAGCTTCAGGTACCAACACTACAGGAGGAAATCTCACGTTTAATGCTTCCAATGGCACAGGTACAGGTGGATCAGGTTCTGTGATCTTCCAGACTGCGCCAGGAGGGGTGACTGTTGACTCGACAGCATATACTGTCACGGCAGCGGGTCCCTCCACGGTAAGCTGGAAACATACAGTCGGAACGGAAAATAATATGCTCTTGATTGTCAATGTCGGGTTGAGTACGGGTGCAGTCACGGTTTCGGGTGTAACGTACAATGGTGTCAGTTTATCTCATATGACTTCAGCACCGGAACCTTGTACCGTCAACACGAGCTGCACTGCGGACATGTGGTATCTCAAGGCACCTGCAAGCGGGACAAACAGTGTCATTGTGACACTGAGCGGAATAACTGCCAATGTCGTTGGCTCATCGATCTCACTATATAATGTTGATCAATCAAGTAATACTTTTGGAACCGCGGTGGTAGCGCAAAATAGCAGTACCGGCACGGTGACGAACACAGTTACAACAGTCGCAAATCAGCTTGTTGTTGATTCCTTTTCAGCCCATGGAAGCGGCATCTGGAACAACGTCAGTCCCCAATCCGGATATGGCGAAGATAACAGCCATGGCTGGGGAGCTTCCTCTTATCAGGCAGCAACCGGAACAAGCACAGCAATGTCATGGAATAATACCGGGACATTGGATAAATGGGCGGATATTGCTGTGCCTATCAACCCGGTCTCAACGACCAGCGATAGCTTAGTTAACTCCCTATCCATAAATCCAGACGGAAATATAACCATAGGGTCTGCCTCTGCCCAGGAGCGTTCGCTTGCCGTCACCGGCACGTGGGGTGGCAATGTCGTTGTTGATGCACAGTCAGAAACAGGCGGAACAACACTTATCAACGAGTCAACGCCCGCTCTCGTGTATGATTTATCAAACAATCAGGGAACAAATGCAAACAACAGTACTGTTACGTTCAATATTACCGCTTTGCCTAATGTTGATGGCACGTTCGCATTTATCCGTTCGCACGCTACTAAAGGAGTGACAGGATCAAACCAGAAAGATACTGTTGTGGTGCAAATCAATGGAACAGAAATTACCTCAATTACAACAACAGCAAACACTACTGCGCAAGATGCATCAGGGAACTATGTGGTTTTTCGCTCAAACGGCGCGTGGCATCTGGAGCTTGGGACCAACCAAAGTTCCAGTGACACTACCGATCTTGCTGAATGGATTCCGTTTGCTGGAGTTAAGCCACAACCTGGAGAGCTCGTCAGTGCTGCAACGCAATCAGGAGTTACTGTGCAAAAAACACAGGGTGCATATGACAGTAAGGTTTTAGGCATTATCACGACGAATCCGAATACGGTGTACGGAAAAGAAACGGCAGATTCAATTGTACTAGCCCTTGCCGGACGGGTTCCCACCATTGTTACGTCACTTTCCGGGAATATCGGACTGGGTGACGCGATTGTTTCCTCTCCTATTCCGGGTGTTGGTATGATTCCACAGCAAGCTTCAGAATCAGTCGGAAAAGCACTGGAATCATTTACTCCTACTGCTTCCACTTGCCAGACGGTATCTTCCTATGATGCCATTTCCTGGCCGGATGATAATGGCACAAACCAAAACCATCCGTGCTATGGCATTCCTGTTTCAGGATTTGACCAGCAAACGCAACAGACACTGATAAAACAATACGCTCTACTTCCTACAGACATTGTCTATGTGGGGAAAATTATGGCACTTACTAATCTTTCATATACCAGTCCTGTTATCGCCTTAACAAATGCGGGAGACCTTACCATTGAACCAATTGCTTTAAGTGGTAACGGTATTGAAACGCAATATGGGGTTAAGACTACCCAAGGAAATCTTCTTACAGAGATCGGTTCTTTTGCAACAGCAGTCATTGGCAATATTCGTGCAGGTGGCATTTCAGCATCTGCTATTGCAACTAATTCCCTTTCCGTTGCTACAGATAACGTTTCCATTAGCGGACAACCTCTTCGTGACTATATCATTGGGGTCGTGACTCAGGCAAACTTACTTGCGCAAAATAGTATTACTTCTCCTCTGGTAAGCGTTAGCACGATCCATACGAATATTATTTCACCGTTAACGAATACATCTCATATTGCTCTTGACCTTTCAAACTCTAGGTTAGAAATCAAAAAAGACGCAAGCGGTTCTGCTGTGGCTAGTATTGATACTAATGGCAATGCATCATTTTCAGGAACACTTAACTCGGAAAATATTGCAGTCAATAACGATGCAACTGTTTCCGGAACACTCCATGTCCATAAAATCGTGGCTGATGAAATACTTGGGCAATCGGAAAATGTGAGTACAATTGCTGCGCAAAATATTACGAATGTTACGAATATTTATTTCGCAACACCCTCTGGGACACCTGCTGCTGAAAATATCGCTACAGGACTTGGCAATACAAGCACTCAATCAGGTGATTTGCTAGCATCAGGCTTTTCACAGGCTTCACAATTCATGAATATTGCATCTTTTTCAGGTGAATTTGCCTATATCCCCAATCTCCACGCAACAACAGGATTGTTTGAAGAAGGACTTGCAGCGTTGGGACCGACAAGCCTGACGGATACCTCTATCAATGGACAGCTTACTATCGGCAAGCAACTCCTGCTTGCTGATACCAGCATTAACGTCTTGGGTGGAGATCTGGAAATTCAACCACTGAAACAAGGTGGCGTATCGTTTGCAGATGGAACTATTTATATTGATAATAATGGCAATATCAAATTCAACGGCACAGCTACATTTAATGGTAAACTCGCAGTAAACATCATTTCCCCTTTAGGGAATGATAAAAATCTTAATCTGCAACTAGGAAAAAATGCAAGCGGCTCCGCCATTGCAATATCTGATTTGTCTGTAAACAATGCTTCAGGTTCAGGAATCTTTACTATTGACCAGCTAGGTAATCTGGTTGCTTCAGGAGCGGCAACTATTGCAAAGCTGAATTTTAATCTTGTACAACCGGCGCAGGCGTTATCTGATACAGAAGTTGTCGCGACCGGCTCAGCAGGAACAGCAGCAATTGCACCCTATCAAACAGAAGTAACCATTGATAATCCTAATGTCACAGAAAATTCACTGATTTATATCAGTCCTGTTGGCAATATTTCCGGACAAACTCCCTATCTACGAAGGCAGGTTGCCGGTAGTTCATTTACCGTTGGTATCCCGCAAGACACACAATCACAAACATACTTTAACTGGTTAATCGTCAACTGAATGAGGCTATTATTATTCCTTGACATTATACTTTTTACACTTGTATAGTAAGATAATCTCTATCAGCACATGTTTATGGAAACGGAAACATTTATAATAAAAAATAGAAAAAGAATCACTCTCATGCTTTCTCAAGCAACTATTTTTGTGTGGGGCATATTTTTTCTTTTCTTCCCGCTTCTGTTTCTGACGAATTTTACGGATGTATTTGTCATACCCAAGCAAATCCTGCTTTGTCTTGCCGCGCTGTTGAGTATGGTTTTATGGGCAGCGCGTCTTTTTGTTAGCGGTAAAGTATCTATTCGAAGAACTTTCTTTGATGTTCCGCTGCTTTTGTTCGCAGCTGCACTGCTTCTTTCAGCAATTTTCTCAATTGACCGGTTCGATTCATTAACAGCAGTAGCACCTGTGCTATTTGGAGTGATCGGATTCTTCAGTATCACCAATGTTGTGCGAAAAGAGAATGCGGCACTCTTTCTACTCGCGTCATTTGTATTAAGTGCAATTATTTGTTCACTTTTAATAATCTTCTCCTTTGTTAAGGTATATCCGCTCCCACTTGCCGCAACACATTTTAGGCAGTTTACCCCTTTTGGTTCCCTCCTTGAACAGTTTGTGTATCTTCTTGTTGTCTTACTTATCACGCTATATTTTGCACTCCCGGTAATAAAAGGTAAAACAGATGCAAAAACGATTAGCGCAGTTATCGCAACACTAATCCTTTTTGCGGGAATAATAATAACAGGCATTAATATGGTACAAAATCCTCCGGTATTATTACCCTTTGAAACTGGTTTTCAAACAGCATTTGCCGCGATTTCCCAAGACAGTGGACGAATAGCGCAAGGATTTTTCTTCGGAAGCGGGTACGGAACCTATGATACCGATTTTACAAGGTTTAAACAGCCAGCTTTCAATGCAAACCAAACGCTATGGACTGTTCCGTTTTCAAATTCTTCAAGCTATATCCTTGAGCTTTTAGCAACAGGAGGCTTTCTGGGTATTATGACTTTTCTCTTTTTGCTTTTCCGTATTGTGGTTAATCCGAGTAAGAAATTTGCCAATCCAATCTTTTTGTCATTACTTACGCTTGCTTTAGCAACCTTTCTTTTACCATTCTCTTTCATAGAAGTAACGTTGTTACTTATGGTTTTGGGTTTGTTCGCAAACTTCGATGGATTACGACACACAAATAAGTACTTTGATGTCGAGTTACATGTTGTTGCATTGAAAAAAGGCCTATTATCTTTTGAGCAGGAAAGGGACGCATACGAAAATACAAACATTGTAGCCTATGGCATTGGTATCGTCTTTCTTGTACTCGTTGGGCTGCTGGGATATCTTGCTGGAACATATGTGATCGCTAATGCATATTTTCAACGGTCTCTGATAGAAGCAGCAATGAACAATGGCAGTGCAACCTATCAGGATGAAGCTACTGCCATCAATATATTTCCATATCAAAGTATATATTACCGTATTTTTTCACAAACAAATATAGCACTGGCAAATGCGTTGAGCTCCTCGTTTACAAAAAACGGGAGTAAGCCAACACAACAGCAACAAAATACACTGTATCAATTTATTCAACAAGCAATTACCACAGGAAAACAAGCAACAATACTTTCTCCTCTTTCTGCTGCTGATTGGCAAAATCTTTCATCAGTCTACCGGTCATTAATCGGGGTTGGACAGAATGCGGACAGTTTTGCTGTACTTGCTTCACAACAGGCAGCGATACTTGATCCGTCGAATCCACAGGAATATATTGCACTTGGAGGTATTTACTACCAACTTGGACAATATGATAGTGCAATCAGGCAATTTCAAACAGCTACCAATCTTAATCCAAGCTACCCAAATGCGTACTACAATTTGGGTCATGCGTACGAGCAAAAAGGAGATTTCCAAAATGCACTGAGCCAATACCAGATTGTCAAATCTTTAGTAACCTCACAAACTGATAAAAACCAAATCACTGCGGATATAAATACTATTCAGTCAAAAATAAAAAATAATACGCAGCAACAAGCGCCAACAGCACAGCAAAACCAGTCATTAACAACACCCGTTGCAAATCCAACAAGCACGATTCTAAAACCCACGAAAAAACTTGATTTAACTGCTTCAACATCAGCTCCAATCAGTATATCCCCAACTCCTTAAAAGGATATAGTGGTAACCTGTGCAACTTTCCGTAATAGTCTCAGTAGATTTTCTTTATAATAATTCATGAACTGTAGTCTACTTTAGTACTCCATTGCAAATATGGATGAGTCTCATCAAGCATGCCGAACACTTTCCGTGCGAAACTGCGCCTTTCCCCCATATAGCATCAACAAGGTATTTGTGTGTAACTACGCATAAGACACAAAATACCTATCCGCCTTTTTGAACGGATACTTCCCTCAAAAACTCGTTATAATCTCCCCCATCAACCTGTCCATCGTCATCAAGGATATCAGCTCCAGGTGAGAGCGTTGATGGACGGAACTGTGCTGGACAGAGTGAGGTATTGACTTGCGTACCGTAGCAGGAAACGAGAATATTATAATCGGTAAGATCAAGTTGGCCGACGTTCACTATATCACCATTCACCAGAGAGACAGACGGAAGGGTAATAGTCTGTCCTTGAGAAGCAGTAATAACCCCAGGTATCTGTTTGGAAAGAAATCCATCCATTTTCACCGTCACCGTGTACTGTCCTGAAGGAAGATTATTGGCTCCAACTGTTCCCTGGAAATTGCCACTTGTGGGAACATACTGAACGGTGCCTGTGACCGTAGCCACAGGTGCGCTTGTTGTTGTGAGGGTAACAGTGACAGCTCTTGCTGTGTGTAATGGTGCAGTATTCTTTCCAGAAGAAGATGATACATTGTCGCCACAGTTGCCTAACCCATGTGGACAAATGGTTATATGGAATGTTGTTTGTCCTTGGGAAACTGTCGGTACTGGGGTAAGAGAAAAAGTTGGTGTTGGCTGTAGTGATGGCATACCTGCTGAACTTATACGAAACAATCCGACACCGTGCGCTGCAATAGACGAGCTAATAGAATCCGTTGTGGTTGAAGTGGTATTTGTCCAAAGATTATGCATCGAATATGAACCAGCTTGTGTTATGCCAATTGCAGAAAGTGTTGTAGTAATTGTTGCGGTAGTTGTTCCTCCATTAAAAAGCAGTACTGCGTAGTCTCCATTTGCAAGCGGTCGCGCTAATACTTCTCCTGTTCCCTGAATATTTATTCGTTGTGCGGCTTTTCCTAATGGATCCTGATCAATTGCAATAACATCTTTATTGGTAAGTATTGCTTTTGTCGTTGCCGACATCGTACGTAAATCATTCCCTGCCAGCAGCGGGGCCGCAAGCATTGCCCATAAACTAAAATGGGTTTGATCTTCTATAACACTCATGCCGCCGTTTCCCACTTCCAGCATGTCAGGATCATTCCAATGCCCTGGTCCTGCGTGTGATGAGAGGGGTATCTCATCATGATAGAGAGTGGTTATACTGGTAAAATTATCCTTAATATCCTGAAAAAACGCGCCATATTTGCGTATTGATACAGTGCGTCTATTTGTTTAAAGCCCGTATTTGCAACATGCATACTGATGACCATTGGACGGTTGTATTTTATAGAAAGATCAGAGAATAATTTTGCAGAGTTTATGATATCTTGTTCGGTTTTCCACGCACTGCAATTATCAATTTTCACAAAATCAACACCCCATGACGCGAACGTTTTCATGTCAATATCTTCATGCCCTAAACTTCCTAATAATCCACGACACGTTGTTAGTCCTTCTGTCGTATAGATGCCAAATTTTAATCCTTTTGCATGAACATAATTAATAAGATCAACAACACCATTTATACCGTTTACAGAAGGAAATCGTGTTTGATCAACACTAATTGTTCCATCTGGATTTCTTACCGTTCCTGCCCAGCTATCATCAACACTGAAATATATATATCCCGCGTCTTTTAAACCGCTATTCACCATAGCATCTGCTTCCTGTTTCAATATCTGTGAATTAACAGCATCATGAAAATGATTAAATTGATCCCATCCCATGGGAGGCGTTTGCGCAAGCTCGTTTGCCCCTATTGCCTGCTGTATGATTACCTGTTTTTGTTGGGTAAAGATGATGAGCAGAGGAAACGTGATTCCTAAAAACAAGAGACCAATAACTGATAAGAGCGATTTTGCTCGCATAGAAAGACGATATCTTTACTATAGCATAGCCATGTCAAAACTTGCTGTATTTGCCTGAGTTGAACTCTTGAGCCCTTTTTCACTTTTTCAAAGGACACAAAGTCATTACGGTTGTTGTGTTGCCTGGAAGAAAGTGTAGTTGATAGTTACACCTGATTGTTCACCGGTACGTATACCTGCGTGTCCCGATCCTGATAGGGATGTATCTGTTACTGGTGTTGTTGTCCAGCCGGATGGTTCTATCATGCCAACCTGCCAGACTTTTGCATAGAGCGTAGAACCGATTATCCTGAAGCGGATAGTATAGAATGTATTTTTTATTGTGGTGAAAGCAGCAGAAGTCAAAACCTTCGTTGTCCCGGCAACTATTTTCTTTATCACCAATTGACTTCCGTTAAGGAAGGTATAATAGTAATTATTTGTATTCGTCTCCCGCAATACCAGTCCGACAGTATTGCCTGATGAGAACGCTGAGCTTTTAACTGTTGCAAGAACTTCTGCATCTGTCACCGATGGTCCAAGCACACCAATATACGTTTTATTACTTGCGTTATACTCCTGTCCAGTATCATTTTTAATACTGAATACGTTGCTTGAACTCACGCTCCCACCCCATGTCAGCCCATCTGATGCCTTTCCCCAGTATGTTTGATTTGGTCTTTGAAAGGTATCTTGCGCAACGATTGTATTCACTGGTGTAGGTGTTGGGGTAGGAGTATTGGTTGGAGCAGAGGTTGGTGTGGGCGTCGAGTTAATAGCAGTAGTTAAATCACTCCAATGTTGCGTTGGATTATCAGATTTTAAAACATCAAAATTGCTATACCAGAGGACAAGCCGCGGGGAAGCATTTTGCAACGTGAGGTTTAACATTGTCTCCAAATCAGAAAGAACTGGATACGGACAGGTTGTAACACCAGGACACCGCCAGGCTTCATTCGGATATTCTGACCAGCTAAAGGACTGTAGCGTCATCGCAGATTGTTTACCATATTTGTTCGCAACAGCCTGCACAGCGGCAGCAATTGAGGCAGTCTGTGGGACTGACTCTCCTGCTCCCCATGAACCAACAGGATAATAGTCAACGCCAATGACATCTGCGGTATCCTGAAAAGTTGTAAGTATAGACGTTGCGCCGGTTGCTCCTCCTCCTGTATTTTCTGTTGTCTCAATATTTAATCGGGGATGGCTGGGATCCAATTGGTGAACTAAATCGGTAAATGTTTTCAGAGCATCATGATTCGCTGGTTGAACTTCTTCAACATAATACCCCCACAGAGCAGGATTATTTTTTACAAGATTAACTACATAGGTAATAAAATCTGTGTTATTTTGGCAGGCTGTATTATCAGGACGAACACATGTTGCTGCAAGACCTTTATAGTAAGTTAGTAAATTCGTTCCATTCCAAAGAGCAGAATCACTCATGCTAAAAATGACTTTCATGCCTAAAGAATTTGCGTAGTTGAGGTAATCTTCCATTCCTGCCGCATCTCCCCATAACTGGTCGTAATTAACAACCAATCTAACTCCTCCTTGCGATATTTTCAGTAATCTTGGTTTGCATCCGTTAGGATCAGCTGTTCCCCACGATGTACATGATTCATATATTCCTTGCCCATATGAAGGCACACTCCCCGCTGCATGCTGTTGCAGTATAACCTTTTTTTGCAACTGAAACATTGTAAGAGGAAGTGCTACGATGATAAGAAAAAGGGAAAGAATACTAATTGTTTTTCCGGACTTTACGGAAAAAAAAGCATTAGCACGTTTCAGGTTTGATGTTTTCTTCTTCATTAATAGTATATTAGAGTAACTAACTATAAGTTAAACAGAACAGATAGAAATTGTCAATAATTTTCTATAAGCCTACTTAAACCCGAATCATTTCATGTAATGAAGCAGCCCGTAAACAATTCTTTTCCGCAAAAAAAGATGTCCGTAATTTCCAAACCCATTCGTGACACCTTTTCTTGTTATTATGCTGCTTTTTGTTTTCTGAAACAATCGCGGCACAACACAGGCCTGTCGCCTTTTGGCTGAAATGGTACTGTATCTTTTTTTCCGCACTCGGCGCAGGTAATTTCATATAATTGACGTTGTCCGCCGGTATGATAACCACCGCCATTGTCACCCATTCTGTTTTTCTTTGCAGAACGACATTCAGGGCATCGTTTTGGCGCGTTCGTAAAACCTTTTTTGGCGTAAAATTCTTGCTCTGAAGCTGTCCAAACAAATTGTTTACCGCAATCAACGCAGGTTAAATTTTGATCTTGATATTGCATGGAGTTCACCTCCTCTCATTCTTCCAAAATGTTTCCTTTGCTCTTTATGAGAGAAAGTGAATTTGGAGTCCATAGCGATTATACCGAATCGTAAGGTAAAACACAAGGAATAGTTGTGGACCGTATCGGATTTGAACCGACAACCTTACGAATGCCATTCGCACGCTCTACCAATTGAGCTAACGGCCCAAGTTATTAACTTTCCCCTTTTGTGGACTTGAGGAGATTCGAACTCCCGATCTCCGCAATGCGAATGCGGCGCTCTACCAACTGAGCTACAAGCCCGTGTGATCCATTATATAAAAATTACGGCAGATACGAAAGCGGATTGAGGTATCCGTCGGGAGAACGGATTTCAAAGTGGGTGTGTGGTCCTGTTGAATTTCCTGTATCGCCACGATAACCAATCAGTTGTCCAGCGGTAATGGAATCTCCTGTTGCAACTGGCGGTTGACCAACCATATGTGCATACATGGTCGACCATCCCCCACCATTACTCAATAACACGTGGCATCCATACCCATAATTCCAGCCACAATCAGCCTCCATAACAACACCTGCTTTTGCCGCATAAATAGGTGTTCCTATAGGACCAGCAATATCAATCGCTTTGTGATACCAAGAATACCCTTGGGTAATCAACCCTTGAATAGGCCAATTGAATCCTGTACCAGTAAAGGTAATCTGTGTTGGCGCTGATGCGATGAATGTTGGCGCTGTATATGTTGATTGTGCTGTTGGCGGAATACCGTCGGGAACAACCAGGTCCTGTCCGCTAACCAGAGAAAACGTTTCGGGATTAGCAAAATCATTGAATGGAAAATCAACAATTTTCTGCGCATTTGTCTTGAGTTTATCTGCGATAGAGTAAACAGTATCGCCCGATTCCACTTTGTATAACACACCGGATACTGGCAAAATTTGTAGTTGATCTCCTACTGAAACCTCATCACTTGTTAAATTATTTGCCCATTTGATGGTATCAACCGAAATATCAAACTTTTGCGCTATTGCAGTTAAGGTATCTCCATGTTCAACCGTATAGGTAATCACTTTACCTCTGTGACCGCTTGAAACGGTATTAAAAACATTTTCATCAACCGTGACAGACTGCGTACCACTTGCGGGAGACGGAATGCGCTGAATGGCATTAACGCTTGTTGAGAAAATGGGAAGCGTATCAGTCAGAACTGGCGCAATCATAACGCCAAGTCCTAACAAGCCAATAGTTGCAATGTGAAGAAATGTTCTGTTGTATTTTCCCCGCTTCATTAAAAGAAAGCGGACAAGTAAGTTTTTTTCTTTTTCAAAGAAAAGAAAAAAACCGTTGAGGTATTTTTTGGAGTAGAGAAAAAGAAATTCCGAGAAAGACGCAACTTCAAAAGCAAAATTCGTCAGATAAGAACGCGACAAAGGCAGCAAGCGTTTGATTATGTGCATGGGAGAATTTTATATTAGCAAAACACGCAGGATATGTCAAATTAACTTTCAGGAAGAATCTCTCTTTATTTTCCTAAACTTTCTAGAAAAGCGTTATTGTCATCTGTTTTCATCAGTCGTTCAATGAGGGTTTGCGTACGCTCCTCGGGTCCAAGCATTTCCAGCATGCGTCGCATGGTAATAACTTTCTTTAAAATTCCTTCCGAAAGGATAAGTTCTTCCTGGCGGGTTCCGGACTTACTGACATTGATTGCGGGAAAAATTCGTTTCTCCGCAAGCGAACGCTCCAAATGTAACTCCATGTTACCTGTACCCTTAAATTCTTCATAAATCAAGTCGTCCATCCTGCTTCCTGTTTCAACTAAAGCAGTACCTATAATGGTAAGACTTCCCCCTTCCTGACAGCTTCTTGCTGCACCAAAAAACCGCTTTGCCGGAAAAAGAGCTGCAGGATCAAATCCACCGGAAAGTGTTCGACCACTTGGTGCAACCGCTAAATTATATGCGCGGGCGAGGCGCGTTATAGAATCAAGCAGGATGATAACATCTTTCCCCATCTCAACCAAACGTTTTGCCCGTTCAAGGGTAATTTCTGCTACGCGAATCTGGTTTTCGGGTGATTCATCAAAATTACTTGCAACAACTTCGCCTTTAACAGACATTGAAATATCGGTAACTTCCTCAGGACGCTCTGCAATAAGCGCTGCCATGAGGTGTACCTCTGGAAAATTCTTTGAGATCCCTGCAGCAATATCTTTAATAATTGTTGTTTTTCCGGCCTTTGGCGGAGAAACGATCATGCCACGCTGACCAAATCCAATCGGCGCAATCAGATCAATCATCCTGGTTGATAATGGTATCTTCCCTGTCGCAAGGATAATTTGTTTCTTTGGATACATTGCAGTTAGGTCGTCGAACCAAACACGTCGTTGTACCTGATCTGCCGGTGCATTATTGACTGTTTCAACCTTAAGTAGACCATAGTATCGTTCATTATCTTTTGGCGGACGCGCCACACCACTAACCAAATCTCCTGCGCGAAGCATGAATCTGCGAATTTGTGATTGAGAAATGTAGATGTCTCGATTTGAAGGAACGAATTTCGGACGCAAAAAACCGTGTCCTTCAGGTTGCAAATCTAAAATCCCTTGTACTGTTTCTGTCGGACCCTGTAAGGCTGCAGGATTTGAAATACTATTGTTGTCTCCTTGAAACGGATGCGAGATCGGTTGACCAACAATATGTTCTGCTGAAGTTCTGTCAGATGATTTTATAGGCATAAATTGGTTAATCAGTCATGTTTGGGAACTAAACAAAATTCGAAGAAAGAAAAAGATTACCGTTTGTATTATACACTATTGTCAATGTCACTTGTCAAGAGATGAAAATTGTGCGTAAAAAAGAAAGCAAATAAGCTGAAATACTATTTGGCTCGCTTATTTGACAGATCCCATAATCTTTGCTAAACTTTCTTCACAGTAAGCATACCTGCGCAACAGCATCGATAACCATATTACTTCTGCTCCATAGTCATATGAATACCCAAAACATAACACAACCATTTATTTCCATTGTTCTTCCCGTTTTCAATGACGCATATTATCTCCCATCTTGCCTTGATAGTATACTCGCACAAAGCTACGATAATTTTGAAGTAATTGCTATTGATGACTTTTCCCGCGATGACTCATGGAAGGTACTTCGGATCTACCGTTCATCTGATGAGCGTATCAAAATATATCGAAATGTAAAGCATTATGGCAAAGTACTGACTATAAACAGAATTTTGAGAAAAGCAAAAGGACAGTATCTTGTCTTTATGGACCCAAAAGACAGGATGTATAAAGAGAAAGTCAAAAAACAACTACACTACCTGCAACGCCATGAAAAAATTGTTGGGGTAGGCACGCAATGTAGCCTTGTAAATGAGCAAACAAAGCGCGTTGGTACAACTGGCTATCCCCACCATATACTTTCTAGCTTTGAGGCACTCCGCATGGAACCTGGAACAATAATGATAAATAAACTGCTTCTTCCAAAAGACCTTTTATATTTCAGTGGCGATGAAGATTTTATGTATACCACTATGGTAATGAAATTATTTTCGTTCGGTATCCTAGCCAATCTTTTACAACCATTGCAATACCATTACATCGAAACAAGCGCAGTCATGTCGCCGATTTCGCGTGTTGCATCTACAATTCGCCTGACTATGTTGTCTTTTTTTGAGCATAACCACCTCCCCTCTCCACGATATGTGTATTCACTTTTCTCCAGAGCAACAATGTTGTCCTAAAACAACGTATCTTTTCCATAAGTTATCCACATTTTTTTTCTATATAATATTTTGCCTTTACAATAACCTAATCGTTATATTGTTTGCTATAGGATATATGATATTTTCCGATATCATTGCTATGGGTTGACAACAAATGTCCCACTATGCTACACTTTTTGTCGTTATGTTAGACCGACTTACCAGCCGAATCATGAAACGCTTTCAGAAAAAGCAACGAAAAACCCTTGAAACATATAAACGGGAAACATTAGTTGCGGTTGGCAGAACACAATTTCAAACGTTACTGAAGAAAAAATTACAGCTTCCTATTGGAATATGGTAAATTGATAAAAAAGAGCATCGCTTTCGTTACTTGGTGAATAAATTCGTACGATAAGCAATGCTCTTGCAATTTGCAATTAGTCCTTTAGGCAGGAATAAACTAAGTGCAGAATTAATTAATACATAAAATTGCAATATATGTCAAGAAAAATTGCTGAAGCTAAAAATGGTTATTTTTCTTGACAGGATAATATAAATGGAAAAGAGAAAATTGAGTCCATTTATTATTCGGAATTGTTTTTTTATTCTGATAGGGTAAGAAAGTTGGGCAGGCTTTCTTACCCGCTTAGAGTAAATAAGCACTTACTGCTTTCCCAAAATAACAAGTATATCAGCAGCGTCTTTTGGCTCTATTTCTCTCTTAGGTAAGCTCCCTACTGTTCTACCCAGCATGCACACAATCTCTGATGCGCTTGTAGATTGCTTCTCTGGTAGATCAATGGTCATGCTGTGTTTGTAGTCACTTTGACTGGCATTACTCTTATCAACTCTCACTCCAGTAATTTTTTCCACAAAATAAAACTGCTCGCTATGCTATAAGCAAGAATAAAACTTCTCTTTTCCACTCTTGGAGAAAGTCGAATGAGAAGATATGAAGAAGAGCGAAGCCTAAAAAAGCAAAATATGCTTATAACACTATCCTATCTCCAAGAATGGCTGAGCTATCTTTTAGACAACATCGGTGACATACAGCAGAGCAACAGTACTTGTTGTTTCTCTCAGTTCCTGAAATAGTAACTGGTAAAGTTCTTGTAAGAACGTCATGGTAGTTTCACCCCCTTTCTTCTCAATCATCGAAATTATGGATATCAACGGGCTTATGGGTTTTTTGCTATGTACGGATGGCAGTACAATCCATGAGAAGGAAATCAACTCCTGAGAATCTCTGTTACCTAGGAAGAAAAAACAATTTCTTCCGCCACGGGCAATGAGATAAAAGTTAGCGTATGGAGAATCAGCATGGATTAAACGAATAAGTAGGTCAACGATTTTTTGCCACAATGTTATTGGAGTATTTTGTTGGGCAGATATTTTCATAATCTTGGATAATAGTTTCTTATTTTAGTATGGCCTTGTGAAAAACATATGGTCAACTATTGACAAAAGTTGTATACAATTGCATACTATTGCTAATAATTGTATATTCTAAGACGCATGGTTATGTGAAATTTTTATCGTTATGGAAAACTTTCTCTCTGTCAGACAAATCGCGTATATATTAAAAGTGCATCCGTTAACAATTAGACGGTATATCCGTGAAGGCAAACTAAAAGCGGTCAGGATCGGTGGCACTGTACGAATCAAAGAAACAGAGCTGCAAAATTTCCATAAAGAACTTTCAGTCGCTACCCCGCAACAAAGTATTATCATAAAAGCAAAGCAGCACGCAGCGAGACCTTTTAGTGATGCTGATCCAATATTCCGGTTGCAAGGAAGGGGTGCTAGCTTAAAATAAGAATAATGAGAGAAGTATATGCAAAGTAAAAAAGTTTTTCTCTCTCCTGATGTTTTTGTGGCATATATTGATCGGGCTGACCCGAAACATTTACATGCTACAGCATTATTCCGCTATTTTGCACAAGAACGGTATGTCCTCTACGTCAATCCAAATACCATAAGTACAGTATATCAAAAAGTATCACATACTATTAGCGCCTTTGTTGCCAAAGATTTTCTCAAAGCTATGTCCTTAAGCACGATCAACTTGCTTCACAGCGAAGAAAGTGACGTAAAGCTGGTATATAAAACGATTATCAATTACCAATCAACAGAATTATCGTTTGACGAAACGCTTTTGTCTGTTATGGCAAGCCGAAGAAGTATCCCGTTTATTTGCACATTTTCATATTTGCATCCATTATTTGGACTATCTATTTTTTATTTACCAATATAAGTCAACGTATAGTAAAGTGTGATTCCCGAAATGATATAAAAGATATCGTAAAGGGTGAATATATAATTGAATATCATTCAATAGGTACATCAGTAAAAAAGTGAGTCATATTTATTTTTGCTAAAAATCTCTTTTTCAAACCAGGTAATGCAAATGCATTAAGTAACATTCATTATTTTTTTTCAATTACTATATGGATATTCTTGGTAATACCTATACTTGAAGTTTTCTTCGCTTTCTCTTTATACTATTGAAGATTTCATCTTACATACTAATCCAACACAAATTTTTACTCTCATTAGAAATGAATTCTATGAGTGCTATTGCTTACACAGAGCACACGAGCAGTATCTTAAACTTTTTTTGCGAACAGTATCCGTCCACTTGAAGTAGCGATAACCCTAGTAATAACAACATTGATCGATTTTCCAACTTCAGCGGCAGCATATTCTACCACAATCATTGTACCATCGGCTAAATATCCAACGCCTTGGGTCGGATCTTTTCCGACATGTTGCAAGGCGATATGAAGTGTCTCACCCGGTACCGCAATTACTTTCAACCGATTCGCAAGTTCATGGACATTAATGGCAACAACACCGCTAATGCTTGCTTTTTTTTCCAGATTGTAGTCGCAGGTGATAATTCGTCCTTTGAATTTTTTAGCAAGTTGGATGAGCTGGTCATCTACTAGCATATCTTTCGTGTGATTCATTACTGTTTTTGAAAGGAACAAAAATTTTATATATTTTACTTTCTTTACTTTCTCAAGACTTGCTAACCCTCTTTGTCCCCTTTCCCGTTTGACCATATCCTGGGAATCGGCAATATGCTTTAGTTCTGATAAAATGCTCTCAGGAATTACCAACGATCCCCATAACACACCAAGTTCTATGACATCAAAGATTCTCCCGTCAATAATTGCCGATGTATCAAGAAAATAACCATTGTCAATTTTCTGCTCTTTTTTCTTCGCTGTTTTCCTTGGATGCGGAATCATTCCGGGCAATCGTTGAACAAGCGTTTTTGCAATTTCATCAGCCAAAACACCGATGAGCCGTTGTTGAGAAGGTTGTTCAGCTGTTGAAACTTTTTGTTGTTCGTTTTTCTTTATTTGTTCTTCTTTTTTAGCCATATCTTATTCGCTCTCTTTTGGCAATTCAAAGTGTCGCTCGTCTTTCTGTTTCCATTCCTTCTCTCTTATTCCTCCAAAAGACTGCAATACATCTTTGAGCGTTGTAAAGTCTTGTGCACTGATAATAGTTTGCAATCCTAATTTTTTTGCTTCTCTCACTCGTTTATCTAGCATGGAAACATTACGCAATTCTCCCAGTAAACCCACTTCAGCGATACCTACTGTTTTTGGCATTGCAATATTTTTCAAACTTGCATAAATTGCCAGACAGATACCAGCATCAGCTGCAGGATCAGTCACTTTGATTCCTCCGGCAACATTCACAAACACATCGTACGTCTCTAAAGGCAAACGGCAATGTTTTTGTAACACTGCAAGTAACAATTCCACCCGCCGATTATCTACTCCGGAGGACACGCGCTTTGGGAATGGTAGTTTAGAATACACGACTAAGGCTTGAATTTCAATAAGAAAGGGGCGTGATCCTTCCACTATGACAACCATAATGGATCCTGGCGCGCTGACACGGGCTTCAGAGAGAAAAATTTGTTCAGGATTTTTTACTTCTACCATTCCCACCGAATCCATGAGAAATACACCGACTTCATCAACCGGACCAAATCTGTTTTTCAAGCTTCGAAGGATCCGGGTTTTGGTAAATTTTTCCCCTTCCAGAAACAATACTGTATCAACCATATGCGATAACACCATTGGTCCTGCAACCATTCCCTCTTTCGTTACATGCCCGACAAGCAAAATCGGGATGCTTAACGTTTTTGCTATACGTACAAACGTACTCGTAGCATATCGCACTTGCGAGACCGAACCTGATAATCCACCGGTATTTTCAGATGAAACCATTTGCACAGAGTCAATAATGACCAAATCAGGTTTTTCTTTTTCAATTCCCTTTGCAATACTGTCTGTATCGGTCAGAGAAAGAAGCAAAAGGGTTTCCAATGGTTTATTCAGTAATCCTATACGAAATGCTCTCAAGCTCACTTGCTCAAATGATTCTTCTGCAGAAACATACAAGACTTTTTTGCCTTCCAGCGCAAGATTGATGCAGAGTTGCAAAAGAAGAGTTGATTTGCCAATACCCGGATCTCCTGCAATTAACGTGATCGACCCGGCCACAATACCCCCACCCAGCACTGTATCCATCTCAACAAATCCGGTATCCAATCGTTTCGCTGTCTTGTTTGTCACCGGTTGTAATGGTTGCGCTATCACTGTTTGTCCAACAACTCCACTGCTTACTTTTACGTCATTAACACGGATTTCTTTAAAGCTATTCCATACTCCGCATTCAGGACATTTTCCTAGATATGCAGGGCTATCATAACCACATTCTTGGCAAACAAATGCCGTACGTTGTTTTGGCATATATGCATTTTTGAATCTCTTGTTTGACAGGTATTGAGTAGCAATAAGACTGTCCAGAATCACATCCTACACTTATTTTACTACTCGTAGCCGCACAGAACCAGTAAGCAGTTTATAACAACTACCGGTACATGAGCGGTTTCTCCAGGAGTACCGGAGTTAATAATATTCTTCGTTTTCTACTATCTGCTTGCACAACCGTTGCCGTGATGCTTTGACCAACAGCATAGGTAGTTGTCGGTGGAATCTTTTCCTTACGGATCATTCCCTCTGCCGGCATGCTGCCAACAGAAGATAATGTCAGCAATATGCCCGCATCTTCTATCTTGGTTACAGTTCCGCTCACTTTCTTGTCAACCGGATATGCCCGCACTATTTCTTCAAACGGATCAGCTTTCAATCTCTTGAGAGAGAGGTCAATCCGCTTTGCTTTTTCGTCAGCACCAAGAACAACTGCTTCAACAGGCTGTCCTATTTGAAAGTGCGAACTAATATCATCGATTTTCTCCCATGAAATTTCGGAAATGTACACAAAACCCTCAAGAGTCTTGTCATGCTTTGTTAGGGTAATAAAAAGACCAAATGACGTCATACCTGAAACAATACCATGCACTGTTTCACCCTTTTTGAGTAATGCGCTTATACTTTTAAATGCTTCTGTATTCAAGACGTCTTTTGCTGAAAAGATAACTTTTTTATGTTCGCGATTGAGATCAACAATGCTTGCTTTGATAGTCTTCCCTACCAGATTATCCATATCCTCGGTAAACGGAACGTGTGACTGAGGCAAAAACCCGCTAATGCCACTTTCTGCTTCGACAAGAAATCCACCTTTCGTACTGTCAGTAACAGTAATATTAATTTTCTCAGCAGTTACCAACAATTCTTCCAGAAGTTTCCATGTTGCGTTATCGGCAAACCGACGCAAAGAAACAATCGGATATCCCATGTCGCCTTCCGGGGTTAACACTGATGCCTCAACAGTGTCGCCTACATGAAGAAGTCCTAGCAGGTGCCTGAGAATTTTCCTATCCTTTTCCAGAACAACCGCCTCTGTCTTAGCTCCAACATCCAGAAGAATCTCTGATGACGTAATCTTTGAAACCTTTGCCTTGATAACCTCACCTTTTTTCAGCACGACAAATGATGCAGAGTGTTTTTGTAAAAGCTCTGCCATTGACTGAGCGGGTTTATTTCCAGATGCGGTACTCACGAAGAAAATGTCCTTTCATACAATATGATTCCACTAGTATATCATGAGTCAGAAAGGTTGGCAATCGTTATACATAGCTACTGGCTATAAATAGTATTCAAAAAGAAATTATGCTTCCCCTTACTAGGACAAAATATGTTCAACAAACCTCCGAGAGCTAAGAGCTCTCGGATAGTCGCTAGTTCATTCTAGTTGGAGCGTTATTGAGCGTTTGCGAGAGAATAAAGTATTTGTTTCTCAACAAAAAATCCCGCTTATTGCGGGATTTATGCTGGTTTTGTATTCAAGTCTCCGGCCTTGACCCATTGTCCCGGAACATAAAGATCCAGTATCGTAGGCGCTGAGATGTTTCACGACTCTGTTCGGAATGGGAAGAGGTGGTACCATCTCGCTTCAAAGACCGAAAGCTTCAATACAAAACCAAATTGTCAAATTGCATGTGAATGCGTTTAAACAAGTGAAGAGAAAAAGTTTTTATCTACTCTCGACCATTAGTACTGGTAAGCTTAATGCATTGCTGCACTTCTACTGCCAGCCTATCAACCTCGTGATCTGCAAGGGGTCTAAGTGAAACCTTATCTTGGAGTCTGCTTCCCACTTAGATGCTTTCAGCGGTTATCAGGAAAGAACATAGCTACCCGGCAATGCAATCTTATTAGATCACAACCGGCACACCAGGGGTTCCCTCAATCCAGTCCTCTCGTCATTACGTTTGCTCAGATTTCTCTGAGGATCAGACTATATCTTTACCCTCGTATAAACGTAGGGTATCGGCATATAATAGAAGTTTATTTCCGGATTATCCGGTACCTTCTATGTAAGTCGTTACGGGGACTATTCCAAAGAATTTCTCTGCGAAGAAAAATAGTTATACGTTCGCATTTGTACAATCCAAGATGAAATATCTTGCTTTGTGAGCAATTTTTTCTGTAATCTTGGAATAAGATCGATTAGCAACTTCGCTTGTCTTTGCTTAAATCGTAAATATGGCTGAAGTTTCAAAAGCATATCATATACTCTTTGAAATCCTTCAATTCGTAATTCGCTGATATGATCATTACGAATGTACACATACCCACAACCGAGGATTTTTTGAATCCACTGAATTTCTTGATGATATTTACTATCTTGGTAAAAACAAATAACCGTTTTTACCCGGAAAATTTCTTTTCCTTTCGCAGTGCGATGAAGTTGAAGCATAATGCTTCCATCGCCGTCAAGAAACCCTGCAATATATGCAAGTTGTAATTGATTTTCTTTAGAAAGTCTTCCCACGGTATTATCCTTTGACCTTTATCTTGAATATATCATAGGACTAGCGATATATTCAAAGTCACGGGGACTTCACCGTTATTAGCCGAATACACTTACCACATTACTGCGGTAAGGAGCAATTGCTTACTAGGATCGACCCTCCTCAAGTTTCGACGGATATGCAGGATAGAGACCGACAATTGTGTTACATTTTCATTCCTGAAAATGATACAACATTTCTGTTGTACTCTCTATGTCGCCATAGAGTTCGGACTATATCTTATCAAGTTATATTGATTCTAGCATATAGTCTCTGAGGGTTTCCAAAAAATGGATCTTCCCTGCTGATTGACTCCACCGAACAAATTATTACTATTGCTTATAGTATTGTCGGATACAGAGTGTTTCCAGCATTTAGCTAGATTTATAGACAGCAACGGTCTATGTTTACTGTCTTACGACGTTCTGAACCCAGCTCGCGTACCACTTTAACCGGCGAACAGCCGGACCCTTGGGAGCTTCTCCACCCCCAGGATGTGATGAGCCGACATCGCTGTCGAAAATTCTGTTACCAGAAAATGTTGACTATCCCTTCATCCTCTGTAATCAGAGGAGCTAGCCGTATGATAGAAACTATATATTTTATCATTAGATAAAAGTATTCTATCTCATCGTGTAATACACGAATCAGTCGATACGGGGTCACGTCTTTTTTGACTGACTTCCCTCGGTATTGTCCAATTTTTACGTTGGAGTTTACCGATTTGAGCTAGTAAATTTTAATTCCATTGCATGGGTTAAATTCAATGGATACCCAGACTAAAACGTTACCGTTTCGGCGCCCCAATGTTATTAAGGTGCCAAACCGCATCGTCGCTGTGGACGCTTGGATGCGATCAGCCTGTTATCCCCGGGGTAGCTTTTATCCGTTAAGTTCCGCGCTTACCACTAAGCATCGGAAGATCACTAACACCGACTTTCGTCTCTGCTCGACTTGTAGGTCTCGCAGTTAAGCTGGCTTATGCGTTTGCGCTATCACCTTGATTTCTTTACAAGGTTAGCCAACCTTTGTACGACTCCGTTGCGTTGTAGGAGTCAATCGCCCCAGTTAAACTGCCCATCAAGCACTGTTCCGTTGCCAAATTTTTATGTGGCTCACGGTAATGGTTGCTCATTCCAAAGAGAGGTATTTCACTATCGCCAAAGCTCCCTCCTATTCTCAACATATAAAATGAACTCCCAAATGCCAAACTACAGTAAAGCTCCCGGGGTCTTTTTGTCCATGCATACCTAGGCCGCGTCTTCACGGCCATCTCAATTTCGCCGAGTAGATGGTCAAGACAGTTGCTCAGTCGTTCTACCTTTCGTGCGGGTCGGAACTCCACGATTCTCCTCAATTACGTGAGGCGTAGACTATATCTTCACCTAATACTTCTAGAAGTTCCTCTTTTTGATATCTTCTTGCTCCAAAACCATTCATTTGATATGAAAAATCCAAAATTTTCTTTAGAGTATCCTTTTGCAAATGTTTACGTTCATATACCATCCGGCATACTACCGCAAATAAATCAAAATCTTTCTTTTTTGAAGAAAGCAATGGATAATCTTGAAAATGTGGAATAACTTTCATTATCAAGTCTTTGATACTCCTCACCTCAAACTTGTGTGTTCGATCACTCGGATTCTTTCGAATAGTACCGCAATCAAGAAATGTTTTAAACAATGTTAAAACTTCTTGACGATCGCTATTTTGAGAAACCGAAAAACTCGGTCGAACTTCAAGTCCAGTTAAGAGTTTTGATCTTGGAGAAAAAGAAATACAGAAACTTCCTTCTCCATCAGCGTATCCTGAGAGATAACTACCGATGGAATCCGTATTAAGCGCTGGCGTGTTAGGCATATTATAAGTATGCCTCTGATTCATAAATGAATCAAGTCGTTACGGGGAACTGTTTTGTTTACAAAACAGTTCTTACCCACGGTTTGACCCTCATTTTTGCATGCTACCTTGTTAGCACAACATGATAGGGCTTTACCGTTTTAAGCCAGTACGGGGTTTATTATCGCCCGACAAGGAACTTCGCTACCATAGACTTATATTTATTATCCTGAATCTAACTACCAGGAATCCTTTATGTCGCCATAAAGATCGGACTATATCATCTCTGTCTAATGCAGAGTTTGGCGTATAGTCTCTGAGGATTTTCGCTAGTGCGAATCTTTCCTGCTGATTGACTCCACCAAACAGATTATTACTATTTCTAGTACTGTTGGATACTGAGTTATTCCAGCATATAGCCAAATTTTGTAACTGCCCTATAGTTTGACAGTTATAGTTACTGCTGCCGTTTACTGGAGCTTATATCCTAGACTGGTATTGCTACTTCATCAGAGATATTTGACTTACCAGCACTGGGCAGGTGTCAGCCCCTATACGTTGCTTTTCAGCTTTGCAGGGACCTGTGTTTTAGATAAACAGTCGCTAAGCAATCTTTTGTTGCAACCACGATGAACGTGGTAGGGCATCTCCCATAGGTTACGCCCAGCTTTTGTGCCTAGTTCCTTGGCCATCTTTCTCTCGATCACCTTGGTCTGCTCGACCAGCCCACCTGTGTCGGTTATGCGGTACGGAAGTATGTAGCTTTGTCTGCACTTGCGTGAGACGTAATGAAACTTTTCCCGGAAACTGAAACCTATCAAATCAATCTGCCTTGCGACAAACTTTTTCATCACAGCTCAAATAAACAAAACAACGGATTTGCCTGTTGTCTCTTTCTTGCTGCTTAAACGCGCCTTACGGACGCCTGATTGTTCCAATTTCGTCATTCCCTTACACGATTCTACATCCTGTAGTCGAATTGTGACGACTTGTCCATCGGATTACACCCCATTACACGAGGCACATCCTTAGGGCCGACTAACCCTTCGCTGAATTACATTGCGAAGGAAACCTTGGGCATTCGGTGGTACAGATTCTCACTGTACTCTCGCTACTCATACCGGCATTCTCACTTGTCAGCGCTCCACCAAACCTTATGGTTCCGCTTCGCCGCACTGACAACGCTCCCCTACCAATTGCATTACTGCAAGTCTCTAATTTCGGCACATGGCTTGATCCTCCTGAATTTCCGGCGCCAAGAATCATCCGCCAGTGAGCTGTTACGCTATCTTTAAAAGGTGGCTGCTTCTAAGCCAACTTCCTGGGTGTCTATGAATCTTGACTTCCTTGTAAACTGAGCCATGATTTAGAGGCCTTAATTGAGAGTCTGGGTTGTTTCCCTCTAGACCCATCGGCTTAGCCCGACAGGACTGACTACTAAGACAAGATCGTATGTATTCGGAGTTTGATTGGTTGCTACCTCTTGCGAAGCAGAAAACCATTCAGTGCTCTACCCCATACTCCTTTTATCTTAGCGCTATACCTAAATATATTTCGGGGAGAACCAGCTATCTCCAGGTTCGTTTGGCATATTGCCTCTAACCTCAAGTCATCTCAAGTCATTGCTGCGACTACGAGTTCGGTCCTCCCCCTGGCTTTCGTCAGAGTTCAACCTGCTCAAGGTTAGCTCACCTGGTTTCGGGTCTATTCCCATCGTCTAATGCCTAATTAGGGCACGCTTTCACTACGCCTTCGTAACCATTGTTACTGAGACTTGACGATGCAGAATAACTCACCGGTTCATTCTTCAATAGGCACGACGTCACTTGCGCTTCGTCTGCTTGTCAGCCAACAATTTCAGTTCTCTTTCACTCCCCTTCCGGGGTACTTTTCACCTTTCCCTCACGGTACTCGTTCACTATCGGTAGATTTTGGTATTTAGCCTTGGAGTGTGGACACCCCGAATTCCCACAGAGTTTTATCGTGCTCCATGGTACTTAGGTACAAACTATCGGTGTTTTTAATTTTGCGTACACGCTTTTCACGTTCTTTGAGGAACCATTCCAGATTCTTCTGCTACTAAAAACACATCAAATATCGTTTGCCCTGTAACCCCACAAAAAGTGGTTTAGGCTCTTCCGGTTTCGCTCACCGCTACTAACGGACTCTCATGTGATTTCTTTTCCTCGCGCTACTGAGATGTTTCAGTTGGCACGGTACCCTACCATACACTATACATAGTATTACTACCATACTTTTATATATGGTTGACCAAAAGGCCGGATTACTCCATTCAGAAACCGCCGGATCGAAGGTTGATGGCACCTCCCCGACGAGTATCGCCGCCGTCTGCGTCTTTCCTCGGCCAAAATCTCCCAGGCATCCATTGCTGGCATTATGAGTAGATAATTAAAACCTTACTCCATCAGATCTTTCCGCGTATGCGCGGTTAGATGTGATGGAATCTCTTCACTTGTCAAAGAGCACTCACGTTTTATCCTCTTGGATAAACCTCCTCTTTCTAGGAGGCTTGCCGAAAAGGACAAGCATGTGGACCTAAGCGGACTCGAACCGCTGACCTCTTCATTGCAAATGAAGCGCACTACCAGCTGTGCTATAGGCCCGAATCCTGACTTTATTCCAAATATGATTTTACTAAACGTGCGGGAATGAAGAAAATCTACTTATGAAGACAAAAAATAAACTTTACGGAGTTTTCTGTACTGCTTTTTGGACGACTTTCATAAACGGATTTTCTTATTCCACAAACAATCTTATCACAGCCTCAAAGAGGTGTCAATACTGAAGAATACTATTGTCTCTCTGCAAGATATCTTTCTATATCAAGTGCTGCCATGCAGCCGAATCCTGCGGCAGTTATCGCCTGCCGGTATCGCGCATCCTGCACATCTCCTGCGACAAAAACACCTTCCACATTTGTGCTGGTACTGTTTTTTTCCAAAATATATCCTCTTTCATTAACATCTATCCCCGGAAAAACCTTTGTATTTGGCGTGTGACCAATTGCAATAAATACCCCACTAACCGGTATTTCGCTTGTCTCATGTGTTTTGGCATGTATTACCTTAATTTTTTCTACTGTTTGTTCCCCGATAATCTCCGTTATATCCGTGTTATACTGAATGCTGATTTTTTGATTTTTCTTCACTCTCTCCTGCATAATTTGGGATGCGCGAAGCGTATCTCCACGATAGAGTATCGTTACATGAGAGGAAAAGTTAGCGAGAAAAATCGCTTCTTCCATAGCGCTGTCTCCACCACCGACAACGGCAACATGTTTGTTTTTGAAAAATGCCGCGTCACAGGTTGCACAGTACGAAACACCGTGGCCTGTCAGTTCTTTTTCGCCTGGAATACCCAGTGTTTTTGCATCAGCGCCTGTTGCAATGAGTATTGTTTTCCCTGCTACTGCTTTTCCCCCAACAGTAATAGTAAATGGTGTACCTCTGGTTACGTCAGTCGGCGGTATGTCGTCGTCAAGAAAAACAGCGCCGAATTTTTCAGCCTGTTTACGCATTGCATGCATAAGCGCCGGTCCCTGAATACCATCAGGGAAACCGGGAAAATTTTCAACTTCAGTTGTCAACTGCAACTGTCCTCCCCACTTGCTTCCTGCAATAATAAGTGTCTTTAAGCAAGCCCGTGTGAGGTAAATCGCCGCAGTGAGCCCTGCGGGTCCGGAACCAATAATGATTACATCAAATAGTTCAGCCATAGAAGCATTCATGCGGCTAACACAGTATCGATAGTCTGCTTTATTGTCTCCTCACTCTGCGCGCCAATAATTGATTTGACAACCTGACCTTTTTTGAAAAAAAGGAGAGTGGGTATACTCATGATACCGAATTGACCAGCAGTTTGTTGATTTTCATCAACATTCAACTTGCCAACTTTAAGTTTTCCCTCATATATCGTTGCCATTTTTTCAACCAACGGGCTGATGATTTTACATGGACCGCACCAAGGTGCCCAAAAATCAACAAGCACCGGCAAGTCCTTTTCGTCTAATACCTGTTGTTTAAAAGTCTGGTCTGTCAATGTGATATCCGCCATGAGTCCATGGTAATACGGAAAGTATTTTTTTGCAAGAAGGTATTTTTAGGTAAGTAACTATAGAAAAAGTACCTATTCTAGATCATCTCTTCGCGCATGCATATAAGAAAAGAACTGCTCTGAAAACATAAAAAGTGCTTTTAATGGCGCTTCGATAAGAAAATCAAAGATAAAAATGACAAAATTTACCTGCGAAATACCCTCTGTCAGATACATTCCGACCCGTACAATAGGAATAATAAGAAAGTCTACAAACGGAGTAAGTAATCCCTGCTTTTCATCAACTGAATAAGAGTGGGCTGTTAAATTGATTCTGTACGACAGGAATGAAACAACGGTGAGGAAAAAGAGAAAGATCGCCTGGCTGACAGTGTCAAAATGTAAATCACGGAGAATTGAGATAACCAAACCAAAGCTTACTACAAACGCTAAAAGCCCCAAGAAACCAAAAATAATGGGAAGGAGCGACTTCTTTTTCGGTGGATGGACAAATAGTTTTAACGGAGGAATTATTTTCGGTTCTGATTCAAACAGGACCATGGATATTTTATCAAAAATCCGTTGTGAATTATCTTTGCCCGGTGTTTGAATAAATAAACTAGCAACTATCATCAGAAGTGGCGGGATTCCCATATTGATTCCCAGAGTTTCCCACATAAAATGACCATAACGCCACTTCTCATACGTTCCCTCCACACCAAAGGCAAAAACAGCTTTGGTTACAATAAGAAAAATGACGCTTCTCACAATTGCTCTGTTTACTTTCGAGCGGACGCTTTTGTAACGGGCGTTGCATGCTGCGAAGACTTCTGCTTTGAGTTTTTCGCTATCTTGCAGGAGTATTTTTATCGTGCCTTTGTTCTGACGAAATACATCCTCAAGAATAAAGAAGATTGCAACGCGCTTTTTCATAAAGACAAAAATTTTCTCTCGCAACGGATACGTCATTTGATATTCAATTTCCCTGTAGCCCTTAATGAATGAACTGCAGACTTTTGCAAGATTTTCCTGAGTCAGTTGACCGAAAATTTGCTGAAACAAATAGTACCGAAGAAACGCCACATCGTCTTTCGCAAAAGCACGACGCACCGCTAAATATACCTGTACATTTTTTGTATCCTCTGCGTCATCTTGAATAACAACAAGATCTTTCATGACATGAAACATAAGGTTACTCATCGCCTGTTTTTCTGTGTTTGGACTTAATAAGCGGGAAATATCACACGAGGTTAACTGTAAAATCCACTCATTGAGCGTTGATTCATTGAGTACTTTATTTTTTAAAAGATAATTTCGTAACGCGAGGTGCAGGTCAATGCTAACTGCGATTTTATCAATCATGCTTTCCGGGAGTGTATTATTTGGAAAGTAGTGTGCCCAAATAAGTTCACGAAGCAGTGGCTCTGCAGTTCTTTTTCCGTTTCCTCCTAGGAGCGTTCGGCGTTTGAGAATACGCTCAATTGCAGATTTTAAAACAACTTCATCATCGCGAATATCCATCGCATTTCGTAATTTCTCATACCAAGAAACAATTTCTGAAAGAAACCGATTGACAACGATCTTTGGCTCATTATTGGAAACTTCTTTTTTTTCAAAGACACCAATAACCGCATCTGCTAAAGGGGAAAAATGATTCACGGAAATATCCATGGAGTATAGTATACGTAACTACACAGGAATTTTAAACCACCTAGTTGACATCCCCTTCTCTTTCTCTCTATACTTCTTTCTATGAGTAGCTCATCAGGGGGATTTATAAAAGCACAACAAATACTGCGTGATGTCTTTAAAACTACAACAAAAAAACTGCAAAAAATACAGAAGCCAAAATCATGGACACCAATTCTTCTGGTATTACTTTTTATAGCTGTTTTCTTACTCGGTATGCTTGTCACGAAAATTCAGTACCTTGAACAGAACGGCACGAATATCCCCCCAACCCCCGCTGGGAATACGCAACAAACTCAAAAAGCAGGACCGATGCATATTGCCCAGGCAATCGGCATGGATGCAGATAAATTTAAATCCTGTCTTGAGAACGGAAAATACGCAAAGAATGTACAGAGTGATTTGTCTGATGGTCAAAAAGCAGGCGTAAGTGGTACACCGAGCGTATTTATTAATGGCAATCTCTTTGTCGGCGCAGAACCGTATACAACATTTAAACAGGCGCTTGATCAGGAATTGGCAAACCCTTCCTCACCGCTTCCCTCAGTAACACAGACACAAGTCGGAAATGGTCCCTTTCCTGTGATGGGAAATGCAAACGCTACCGTAAAAATTGTCGAATTTGCCGACTTTCAGTGCCCGTTCTGCGAACAATTCTACACACAAACTGAATCACAAATCATTACTGATTATGTAAAAACAGGAAAAGCTGCATTCTACTTTGATAATTACGCGTTCCTCGGCCCTGACTCAACAACTCTCGCAGAGGGCGCATATTGCGCTCAGGAGCAAGGTAAATTCTGGCAATATCACAACTTCATTTACTCGCACCAGGGACAGGAGAATTCTGGTTGGGCAAGTGAAAAGAATTTGCTGTAAATTTGTTATTAGATCTGCTGCTGATTTGACTGTTATTCTCTAATGTATCAATTCGTATACATAGGGTTGCGTCAAGAATCGCGCCGGATAACAAAATCCAGGAGTTTTTCTTTTTGGTCGCTCCACATAACATCAACATGTTCAATTTCTGCAAGAAAGGGCCCTTTCTTTAGTGAAGTAATTGCTTTTTTAATAATGTGTTCTTCCCCTTGTAACAATGCTTCAACAGTGCCATCAGGTACATTACGAACCCATCCAGTAAGCCCAATAGCTGCAGCGACTTTCTTTGCAAATTTTCTATACCCTACTCCCTGGACAAAACCTGAAACAACAACATATGCATCTTTCATAAAGCATGTTTACGCTCCTTACGCTTTCTTTTTCTCTCCTTTCAATTGTTTTACTTTCCACATGAAGAGTGCTCCTTTATTATTTGCCTTGCTGTCTACGACAAAAGATAACGCCTTTTCCAGAATTGCCCGAGGAATCGTTTTTGCCATTTTGATATAGAGACTTTTATGCTTGTAATCACCCAGTTCTTCTGTCAAGTGCACGCCAAACGATTGAAATTCGCGGGAGATATATTTATCTCTTGTGGGATCGAATCTTTTGAGAATATCACCAACTTGTTGCATAGCGCAATTTTCTCACCTAGAATTGTATCTATTCATCGCTGCTTCCAAATGTTCTTCCAGCCCTAATTCTATTGCTTCAACTCCGCGCTTTAACAGTTCCTTGAGCTTTCCGCTTTCTTGTCGGGCAAATGTATCTAATACATAATGATCAACTCCGCTATGCTCACTTTCTCCTGACCTACCAATGCCGAGTTTGAAGCGCCAGAATTTGTCAGTACCTAATGTATCAATAAGCGACATAATCCCCTTGTGTCCCCCGGAACCACCGCCAAAACGAATGCGGAACTTTCCAAAAGGAAAATCAATATCATCATGAAAAACCCACATATCTTGTGATGGAATTTTATAAAAATTGACTGCTAATGAAACAGCAAGACCGGAATTATTCATGTATGTTTTTGGTTTAAGTAAAAGAATCTTTTCCGTCTTGCCATTTTTTTTCTGCCAGACAATAATTGCAGAATCACTTTTGAATCTTGGTTCATTAGTCCAAACCGTTTGTCTGACTGGTTCATACTCTTTGAGAAAATACTCTAATAGCATAAAACCCGCATTGTGACGGGTTTTCTCATATGCTTTTCCAGGATTCCCTAAGCCAATAAGAAGTTTCATACTGTAAGTATAGCATTCACTGACAAGTGCAAACAAAAAGAGCACGGATATACTTCATGCTCTTTTTGATAATGCAATTATTTATAATAACTTTTGATTTGGAATAATAAGTAAAACGCGATCAAGCTCACCAATACACCGCTTAATGACAGTGCAATAATTGCGCCAATGACATTGACAACTTCGCTATAGAAAAGCATCATCCACCCATTCGTTTTACGTTTCTTTGTTCCGGGGAACGCCATTAAAAGCAATATACTTGCAATAAGACTTAGCAATGCATTGAGAAGGGCAATTCCGGCAAACCGACCACCAAAGAAAATCATTGCTGGTGAAAAGACAGTCAAAATACCAAATCCAGCAAGACTCGCAATAACACCCAGAATACCGAAGATGAGCGCGAGCCATGGGGTAATTGCTACAATAGCTTCCCGCCCTCCTTTTGGAATCTCGGGAAGCTTACCAAACCAATCTTCCATCATGACCATATAATTAGTACTTTTTTTCGCCATTTTCTCACCTCCTTTCTTTTTATCTCACTTTTTACGCTACTAAGTTTTTGCATTAAAAGTCAATCCCCATTTGATTTCCTAAAGCGTCTTTGTTCTTTGTAAGATTGTTTTCGTCAGTCCAAATCTTAACAACGCCATATACCCCATCATAACCAGGTTGTATGGAAATATGAGCCTCCCTAACCTTACGTATACCTTCCGCAACTTTTTCTCCAGCAATTTTTTGAATAGCAACAAGAGATGCATGCAGTAAAATAAAAAGCTCTGACTGCAAATTTTTACATAGTTCGTCAAAGAGTGTTTTCGCTTTCGGGCTTCCAACCGGCACCCCAAGCGCTTCTGCAATGATTTCCAGAAGCGGAACAAGTTTGACAAACGGCGGATGCGTGTTGGTTGGATCAGTAATCCAGACAAGACCATTTGCGTTTGACTTACGCTTCCCTTTCGCTTCCTCGCTTGCCAACTCCTGCAACCGTCGCATAACACCATCGGTAAGCTTACGCGAACAGACCGGGCATATTTCGCCTTTCGTTTTCATCTCTTCTGGTGTATAGCGTACGTTGCAATTTCTATGTCCTGAATAATGATATTTTCCTTCCTCAGGATAAAATTCGATAGTATATAAAACTTTATTATCTGTACTTTCTGTTTTTTTGCTTGGGGCCATAATTGCCTGACGAATACTCTCATATGAAAAATTCCCAAGTCGAAATACTGTTGCTTCCCGCCCCATTTTTGCCGGCGAATGGGCATCGGAAAATGACACGATAGAACGCATTGCCAATTCTTTGATTTGCCAGTTCATTTCCGGATCAGAAGAGAGACCTGTTTCGATTGCATATATATAAGAGGATAGATCCTCAAACGCTTCTGCCAGTGAATTAAACCCTGACATTTGTCCGTAAATTCCAAACCATGGCGTCCACGCATGAGCAGGAATGAGCAGCGATCGTTCGTCGAGTGATAAGATTAATTCGAGTAGATGTTTTGACGAAAGACCTAGTATAGGCCTGCCATCTGAGGTGATATTATACCCGCGTCGGACTAACTCTTTATTGACTTTTTCCGCTGTTTCAAATGAGGGAACAAAGACAAGGTTATGAATTCGCCTTCCCTTTCCTCCTTGTGAATAAATGCAGGCAATCTCTGCAGACAAAAGGAATCGTGTTTTCTCGTTTTCTTCAGTTGCATTTTTTATCTTATACAACCCTTCTTCTGCTTCCGATAAATAACTTCTAATTTCACGAAACCACAACGGGTGCGTCCAATCGCCCGTTGTGAGTAAGTCAATGCCTTTTTGCTCTGCAAATTTTGCCATGACCGGGGGGGTCATTTGCGGAGAAACAGCTCGGGAGTATTTTGAGTGAAGATGTAAATCAGCAACAATGTCAGGCATATTATTGTCTCCCTTGCTCTTTGTACATTTCAATTAATTCTTTTACGCTTGTCGCATCTTCTGCCTTTTTATCTTTGTTGCGAAAGGAAATAAGACGGGGAAAACGCAAGGCATAACCTGGTTCTTCTACCTTCCCGCTCTCTACAACAGCACCGGCAGTATGAACAGGACTTCTGGTGATTTCATCTGCCAATACTTCAATAACAATCTCAGGTTTTACCCAGACAGATGGTATAATAAGCGAACTCACGCGAGCAGGCTTATGGTCTACCTCCAACCCTTTTGTTACTTCTTTGATGCTTTTCCATTCTTCGTCTGTAAGCCCGGTACCAATTTTTGTCACTGTAACAAACATGTCGTTTTTTTGATCGTAGACACCAACAAGAAGCGCGCCTGCGCCAAATGCTGTACGCTTACCTTTACCGTAAATGTATCCGAGAATGACACAATCAACGCTGTCTTTCAATTCACCACTGGAATGCCGCTTTAATTTTACCCAGTTGAAATTCCGTGCTCCTGCTTCGTATGTGCTGTTAATTTTCTTTACCACAACGCCTTCCAGTCCCTTTGAGATTGCATCATCCAAAAGCAGGGTGAGCGTTTTAGCATCGTGCACTATGTTATTCTTTGTTACCAGAAGTGTTTCATCCGGAATAATTGTTTGCCGTAGCAATTCCATTCGCTCCGTAAGCGGTTTGTCGATTAAAGATTTACCATTAAGATATAATATATCGAACACAAATGCTTTTAGGGGAAGCAACTTTGCTGTCTCCTCTATTTTGTATTTACGTCGACGTTTTGTTGTCTCTTGAAATGGGAGAAATTCTTCAGAGGTCGGATTGTAGGCAAGCGCTTCCGCATCCAGAATTACCGAATCTGCTTTGATTTGTTTTCGTGCTCCTGCAATAAGTTCCGGGAACATTTGTGTCGTATTTTCAAGATTTCTGGAAAACAACCAAATGTGACCCCCGTTCTTGTGCACAGAAACACGAAATCCATCGTATTTAAATTGAGCGTCAACCGTTCCCATTTTTTCAATTGTTTTCTCTGGATTTGGCAATCGTTCGCACAGTTCTGCGCGTATTGGTTTACCAACGGTCACGGTTAATTTTTCAACCCGATTAACTGCGTCAATAGGATTTTTTGCTTTCCATAACGTTTTACCGATTAATCCCAAATCAGAAGTACGATTATATGCCCCTTCCAGATAATGCCGCTGTTTTTTATCGCCTAGCTTTACAACCGCTAATGCATCTAAAACAGTCGGATCACCGATACCAAGGCGCATTTTTCCTAATGGAATCCGTACGATATGTTTTGCGGAAATTGTGTTCACTTTTTGTAATAAGTCTGACAGGAGAGTAATTTTTTTCTCCACTGTCCCCTCGCCATTTGTCTGAGCAATGGTTTTGAGGCAATTGAAAACATCATCTACCGAAATGCTCGTGTGATTGTCTTTTGCATGCAACTGCTGCGCGACAAGACCAATATCACCCTTTTTTGCATAAAGGCGTAAAACTTGTTCTTTTGTTGAACCGTATGCTCTTGCAATAGCTTGGGTAACCATTTTGTCTGCCATACCGATTTCCAAGGGTTCAAAAAATGGCGCGATACGGCCTTGCACCAAGTAAATGATTTCCTCCAGTTCTTCCGCATCTTTGACTTCATTAAAGAGTTTTACCAGAATCTCGATGAGACGCAAGCGAGAAGAGGTTGCTTCAAGCTGCTCAAAATACGAGGCTAAAATGCCAAAAGTCATAGTGATATTCTAGCATATTTTTTGACCTCTTTTGCAGCAATAATAAGGAAAGTTATCGAAAAGCTACGAGCAGTAACGGCGTATTAAACCATTACATATTTTGCTCCACGGGTGACACCGGATTTTTTCACAAGCCCTGCCTGAATAAGCGATTTTAGGTCAAGCAGGACTGCGTCCTCAGAAATCATCGGAAATAATGTTTTAAACTGTTGATTTTGTAAGTATCCCACTTTCCTGATATACTCAACAATTTTCATTTGCCTATCTGTCAAAAGAAGCGGTTTACCACCTAATTTTTCTTTTATTTTTGTGTCAACTGAAACCCGTTCTACACGTTCTTTAATTTTATTAAGTTCTATCGCTAAGCCTTGCGCAAAGTATGTCAACCACTGTGTCATATCATTGTTTTCTTTTTCAACGGATTGCAAGCAATCATAATATGTAATTGCATCTGTATCAAAATATTCTTCTAGAGAAAAAAACTGTCGGATGTCGTACCCTTCTAGAAAGAGAATGAGCGTTGATAGGGCACGGGCAACCCTGCCATTACCGTCAACAAACGGATGAATACGGACAAACTCGTAGTGTACTATGCCGGACTTAAGCACCGGATGTACATCGCCTGCTTCATTGATGAAAGTAAGTAAATCTGCGATCTGATACGGCACAGCAATGGCGAGTGGTGGGCGGAATACAACGACACCTGTCTGGTTGCTTTTAATGACAACTTGAGTTTTACGGTAAAATCCGGCTACCTCAGGCGGAAGAATTTTTGCGATAGTACGTTTGTGAAGATTAAAAATGAGTTCTTCAGTAACAGCCGGTTTTTCTTTTTGATACGTTCCTATGTCTCCAATAAAATCGATAACGTTGCGATAATTGATAACTTCCTGTATGTCGCGCTCTCGTGCGACAACATTTTGCCCCATGACAACTTTTTCTGCCTCTGTGAGACTTAATTCGTTCCCTTCCAGATGTGTTCCATAATGAACACTTCGAATCAATGCATCTTCACGAAATTTTTTTTCAAAGTATGGTAAAAGCGGCGCGTGGTTAATGACTTCTCGCGCTGCCTCTATTGCACCTATAGATTTCAAGATCGCGTTGGTTATAGTAAACTTTGGCTGATACATACTTTCTTCCCAAAGAGAATACCTTATGATATTATAGAGCAAATAGAAACGAAAACCAAAAAAATACAAACGGTAAAAAAACAAGCGAAAGGTTTTCCCGTTGCGGTTATTACGCAAATGATTACGTTAAGTACTAGTGGATTTGGTTTTGTTGCTGCACTTTCTTGGAATAATGTTATTCAGGAATTCGTGAATACCTATGTGAAAAAACTTTTGCCAACAGGAAGCGGCATTATCTCTCTGCTCCTTTATGCAATACTCGTAACTTTTTTAGCTGTTTTCATCACATATCAACTAACATATATCAAGGAAAGGGTCATTGGTGGCGATGAAGCTTCATGATTTCCCCCATTACAGCAGGAATTGCATGCGCAAGATCCGAGGCATTAAAATATAAACCAACTTTTTGATATAAAACTTCCCCTGCTTTCTTATTAAAATAGCTTCCTGCTTTTGCGGCGAGAAATAGATCATTTTTACAGGCAAGAGCGGCAATAAGCCCTGCCAACACATCACCTGTTCCACCCTTTGTCATACCAGCATTTCCGCCCTCTATTAAAACGCAATCTGCAGGGGAAGCAACTGTATCAATGTGACGTTTTAACAGTATCACACAATGATATTTTTGACTCATATCACAGACATTCATTGATGATGGCTCAAGATGAAATAACCGCTCAAACTCCTGAATATGAGGTGTCAAAATGCAGTTATTCCGTGGAATCCATGACGGTTCCATCATCTGTAATGCACCTGCATCAATTACCCATTTTTTATCCGGGTATTTTTCCAGCAGGTATTTTGTCAGGTAAAATGTTTGCTCTGCTTCGTCAGGAAGCGCAAGGATATCAGTGATATTTTGGAATGTTTTATGTTTTTCGAACCTGTCAGATCTAACCATTCCTGGACCGATAAGCACGCAGTGAGATTCAATAATGTATTCTTCTATTCTATCCCGTGGAATGACAATACCACCTCTCCATTGTTCTTTCAGCTTTTCGACAATCGCATTATTTTCAGGGATAGATGCATAGAATACCATATCGACAATCCTTGATGAAATTTCAAGAGCCCATAGCGAAGCAGCATGAAATAACTGCGAGCCACCAATGAGAAGTAACTTCCCGTTTTGCCCTTTATGAGATGTGTCTAAAGGAATATACAAATGAGATAACTCATTTGTATCAAAATAATGCATAAAATTGCTCTTATACGCTGGTCAATTGTACCACATACGCTTTCTCTCTAGTTGAAACAGGAATGAATTCTTCATGTGTTGTCGTAATAATGACTTGTCCCTGAGTAACATGAGATAAAACAGCAGCAATATGTTCTTTATCAAGTTCTGAAAAAATATCATCTAAAAGCAGGAGCGGTCTTTTCTGCAATCTCTCAGTCATATATTGTATTTGCAAAAGTTTCATCTGTAGTACAACCAGCCGCTGCTGCCCGCGTGATCCAAAATCTTTGAGTGATTTATCATCAGAAAGCTTGAGTATAAAATCATCTCGCTGCGGTCCTACAAGTGTTATCCCTGCTGCGATTTCTGCCTGTTCATATTGTTTCAACCGTTCTTCAGAAATAATACTGGGGTCATAGCTAACAGAAAAATTAAAAAGCTGTTTTTCTTCTTTTTGGAAAGCGGAAAGCAGTTGCCCTCTTTTCTCTGTGATAATGCTTCCATGAGATATTAAAAGGTCATCCCAGTAACGAAATTCTTCTCGTACTTTTCTTCCTTTTTCTTTTGCTTTTGCAAGCAAAGCATTGCGTTGCTTAAGTGCTTTATCGTATTGCATGCGCGACAGCGCATATGCATTATTCGTTTGTTCCAATATTGCGTCCAGAAATTCCCGCCGGATTGCTGGCCCTTCGATAACCATATTGAGATCTCCCGGGTGAAATAAAACAAAAGGTAAATCACCCATAAATTTTGATCTGCTTTTGACAATACCATTAAGAAGATAGCGTTTACTGAACCTTTCTCCTTTTACTAATGTCACTTCACGCTTCAGTTTTGTGGTATCATCTTCTATTAGTCCCTGCACCCGCCCAATGTCTTGCCCGTCTTGCGTAAGAATGCTGTCTCCTCCGCTACGAAATGTTTTACCTGAAGATAAGAGAACAATCGCTTCAATAAGGTTTGTTTTCCCAGCAGTATTTGGGCCAACAACAATAGTAACAGCATCTGAAAAAACAAGGTGCTTATTCGAATAGCTGCGAAAGTGCTGGAGTATAATTTGCTTGAGGTACATGCAGCTATTATAGCAAGGAGTCAGCTAATAATCGTTCCGACAAAAGGTTTATCATCAAAATAATTTTGCAAATTATCAAAATCTCTTCCTTCCAATACGACAACGGTAAGACCAAGCATTTGAGCGCGTTTTGCGGCAATAGGATCAAATGGCACATTCATTCCCGGTTTCCACGTCTCGCCAACGAGCTTTCGAAAATCAGCCCAGGATATTGTATCAATGGGACGGGCATTTGGATCTTTCTTTGGATCCCCAGTGTATACCTTTGTAATATTTGAGAGATTAATAATTGTCTGCACATTATAATCTTCGCAGAGAATAACAGCGTCGTAATCTGTTGACCACCCTGGCTTCCATCCTGCTCCGACAACAACAGGCTCTGTTACCTTACGGATTATTTCATAATGCTCAATAATATGCGGGTGCGCAATATCGTGAAAAATAGTACGAACCAGATGTGCGTTCAGTCGGGTTGCATGGACGCCGAGCCAGTCAAGATCTTCATCAGTTATACGATACCTGACAACTGTTTTCCCAGCATCACGATAGTGTCGCGCCGTTCCTCCCCCACCTATGACCAAAAAAAACTGGCGGTTAGGATAACTCGCCAGCTGGCTTCGTACAAAAGCGTTAAGCTTTGTAAGAAAATCAGTATCAATACCGCCGTTAGGAACAACAAGAGACCCGCCGATTGACATGACAATTTTGTCAGTAAAGCTAGATCCCATAAGCGACAAAGATAATCATACCACAAAGGCTGAAAAGGAAGCAAGCTGCGTTATATTATTTTGTTCATAACTGCAGTCATCTTTTTTACAAATACTTCTTTTGCAAATTTTTGTGCATGTTTCTGGCATATGTGTGCATTAAGAGAAAGTTGTTTAAAGTGCGTTATTGTCTTACTCAACGAACTGACAGTAAGATCCTGAAAGAAAATACCTGTTTTCCCTTGCACTATACTCTCTACAACACCGCCTGATTTATATGCAATAACAGGTGTTCCAAAACTCATTGCTTCAACCGGTAATATGCCAAAATCCTCATCCTCACCGGCAAAAAGAAAGGCCTTTGCTCCAATCATCAATACAGCTTTTTCTTCGTCTGTAATCTCTCCAAGAAATTCAACCGTAGGACCGGCAAGATTTTGGAGCTCATCTCCATAGCCTGCAAAACTCTTGCCGAAAATTTTCAACTGCATATGTAATTCGTTTGCCACCCGAATAATAAGATCAATATGTTTGGGACGGGCAAGTCGCCCTCCAGTAAGAAAGTATTTTCGACTGTTACTATGCTCAGCTTGGATAAGGATTTTTTTTGACGGCATCTCTACCGGCGGATAGATAACTATTGCATCTCGCCGATAAAATTTATTAATGCGATTCCTGACATTTTCAGAATTTGCAATAAATACATCAACATGCTGTGCAGCAGAAAAATCAACAAGACGCAGGAAATGATTAACAATCTCAGCAAGGACACGAAAGGGTGGATACTTTTTCCATTCACGCGCTGTTGCATAACCATATAAATACCTCGGTGGCGTATGACAATAGCAAATTTGCTTCGCCGATTGTTTATTGATACAGTTGGGAATATATGCGCCGGTTGATGAAACAACAATTACCTCATATCCGGAAAAATCAAACAACTTAAATACAATTGGCGCGATGAGCCGGAACGGGCTGATGAACTTTTCCTTAAACGGAAGAAGTTGCAAAAAGGATGGTCTGATGTCCCAGTTTTTGAATCGTTCTTTATGCGGACCCAAAAACTCCGGACAATATACGAGCGTGAAAATAGGCGCCTTAGGATACATATCATGAAACGTTTCCAGTACACGCTCCGCCCCACCATATTCCTTAATATAGTCGTGAACAAGGGCAATACGCATACACGTAGTATAGCGAATCTATTGACAGAAAACTATTTCTTTTTTTATACGCTTTGGATGAATTGCCGAGTTGGTGTCTACAATAATTACTCTCCTCAGTTAAACTGATTGCTTGTTGTCTCCTTTTTGTATCCATCTCTGTATTTCCTGAAAATGCAATACCATACCGGGCAAGAAATAACACCCTTTCATAACCAAAAAAAGAATGGGCGGGCAGAAGACACAAATTTTGTCAACATGCTTCTTTATTACGGACATTGCATTCGTGAAACGTCTCTATATCGAAATATCGGCTTTGTGGAAGCCACATGCATTATAACAACTCTAATTGCGCACTGACCGATTGCGGATAAGGTTTCTTTTCTTTCCTAGGAGAAGTACTTTTCTTCCCCTCAACTCGTTTGATAAGACT
>DASYZL010000020.1:0-2285 GCA_035946335.1 Patescibacteria group bacterium
AAAATACATCTTTCTCATCAAGAATAAGTACTTTTATTTGTCTTTTTATTTCTATTAACCGGTATTGACCCCGTCTGGTAATACTAATCATAGGGTATACGGTATCACAAGGGCGTTGGAAAAGCAGTGATGAAAAACACAGCACGACGTGTTCCGATACGGAACTTCATATTCTTTTTTTATTGGAATCGCGCTCAAAAAAGAGCATATAGATGATGGGCAGTATCCCGGCCGTGTTGAGGACAACGATTGCAATAAACCAGTACAGCTGGTTATTTCTTCCGGCTCTCCATAAAGCGAATGCTTTCAGAACTCCTTCAATAATAATCAGCGGAAAAAGCCAGTACAAATTTTGTTGCAGATAATTCATATACCAATAATACCATATATGAGCTGTGTACTGTGATCGCGTAAGTTCAAGAAACGATTGCAACCCCCCCCCAAGGAGTTAATTGCGGTATGATCACTTCCTGAGAGTAAGGAGGTGAAGATGAAAACGCATAAAAAATTAACGAGTACAGAAAGGACACTTCTTGCTGCATGGAAAGAAGAAGGACTATCAAATAAGGAATGTGGAAGAAGACTGGGACGGGATGTCTCAACAATCGGTCGTGAACTGAAAAGGAATGGATTTAAAAACAAAGCTGAGGGCATATACATATATGAACCGCTCAATGCAGATGCTCATGCAAAGTTCAGACAGCAAAAAGCATATAGAGCAAAACAACCTTTGAAAAACAGAAAGGTATTTTCCTATGTTATGGAAAAGCTCATGGAAGGATGGTCTCCTGAACAGATTGAAGGGAGACTCAAATATGAACATCCAAAGGATCTGAGCTGGCACATCAGTTATGAAACTATCTACCAATATATTTATGCAAAGGAGAACAAAGAGAAAAAATTGTTTGAATACTTACGAAGAAAACAAAAGAGACGGAGGAAAAAACAAGGCAGAAAATCTCAACGAGTGCGTATTCCAGACAGGGTAAGTATTCACGCGCGACCAAAACGTATTGAGAGAAGACGTCAATTTGGTCATTGGGAAGGTGATAGTATTGTGGGAAAAGGACACATTTCAGGACTACATACTGAGTATGAGAGAGTTTCTTCTTTCATACGATTTGAGAGGTTACTGCGGATTACCACAGATGAAGCAATGAGTGCTGCCAAAAGAATATTTGGCGAGTTACCTGCCCATGCTAGATTATCAACAACACTCGATAATGGAAAAGAACATACAAACCATAGTGAGCTAAAAACAGAACTGCAGATGCAAATATACTTTGCAGACCCATACTCCTCCTGGCAGCGAGGAGGGAATGAAAATGCAAATTTATGGATCAGATACTACTTCCCAAAGAAAACAAATTTTGGTAGTATTACCAATGGAGAATTGAAAGACGTGGAATGGGAGCTAAACAATAGACCCAGAAAACGTCTTAAATTTAAAACACCTCAGGAAGTCTTTGACTTCTACCTCAATAACCCTTAAGGGTTGCGTTCGTTACTTGAATACGGGAAATATAAAAGAGAAAAAGGAACTGTTATAATGAACATATTGGATGAGAAAAGAAGAACAGTATATTTGTAATGAATGTCCTGAAATAAGCATTGGTGAATATCCTGACTGGGCAAGTAAAATACTTGTAGCATTTCCTGCATTCAAAAGTAAGAACTATCAATACTACTTTACCGGCCAGCTTGTTTCACTTATTGGGACATGGTTACAAGTGATTGCAGAAGGATGGCTTGTTCTCCAGTTAACAAATTCGCCATTTCTTATCGGGTTGGTTGCAGCTCTCGCGACTGCACCTTCTTTGTTGCTTTCACTTTTCGGAGGAGTGCTTGTAGACAGATTCCAAACAAAGACAATCCTGTTAGTTACTCAATCTGCGGCAATGGTTCTCGCACTTATCTATGGCCTATTAACCATTTTTCATGTTATAAATCTTCTCGAGATTTGTATTTTGGCATTTTTACTTGGAATTGTTAATGCCATTGACATTCCTGCAAGACAGGCTTTTGTTGTTGAATTGGTTGATAAAGAAGAGCTGGGATCTGCAATAGCTCTTAATTCAGGAACATTTAACGGCGCGAGAGTTATCGGACCGGCCGTTGCAGGTTTGTTAATCGGATTTATAGGAAGCGGTGGAGCATTTATTCTTAATGGGATCAGCTATATAGCCTCTATAATCGGATTAGTCTTATTTCATGTTCATGCAAAGAAGGAGTCAACTGCTGGCGGCATTCATCCGATAGCTGCAATTAAAAGAGGTCTTCAATAT
>DASYZL010000021.1:0-17500 GCA_035946335.1 Patescibacteria group bacterium
ATTATAGTTAACACTGTTCGTCAAACTTAACGTTTGTCCTGGTCCTCCAATAAGGATACTGATTGCTGTTGGAAAGATATATGGCTGCGGGGAAAAAAAGTTAAACGGTAGAATGTTAATTCTATTCTGCCATATCGTAACAAGCGCTGATAAAAACAGAGCAAATAATGGTGCGTAGAGTAACCATCTAAAAAACTCAAATAACCACCGTTTTGATACATTTTTGATGGGAAAATAGAGAAGGGTAAGCGGGAAGATCGGAGATACAACAAGGAATAACCATAAAATGATTTTCCTGACGGTCAGGATGATAACCATTGCGTAATTCGTTAGCACCGTTAACTGTATAAGCAGTTCAGAGATAAATGCCGCTTCAAAGTTTGTCGCACCCAATTTGCGGTAGCCGACAATGCTTGAGTAGCTAAAAGACATCTGGACAATGTCTTTAGCTGCAATGACAGTCCCGTCAGCCTTTCTGAGAAAGAAACCCTGCAGAATATCGATAATCTGATACAGCAAGCTGACTATCGCATACGAAAATGTGATCAGTAAGACAATGTAAATAAACTTTCTCGCAAATACTAATACAGTAACATTTGCCCCGCCGGTAATAATGATAACCGCAGCTGCAATGATCACAACAAGGATCAAGAGTGCGAAAACGATATTTCTTGTCGTCGCCCATGAAGTCTGGATCGTTGTTTCAATATATCCCCAGTGATAATTGACCAGTGCCCAATCAAGAAGGATTGCCGAACGGGATGCAGCTTCACCCAAAAAAGTCACTGTCTGATCAGGCACCCACTCGTTATCAGTCGCAGTAGTATCAGGTGTGGTAAGAACGGGTGAAACCGAGGGAGAGGGAGTAAGCACAACTAACGGGTTATTTCCTGTTATAGGAGTAGCTGCAGCATAAACACTTCCTGCACGTGACAGGAAGACAATTACCGTAAAGAATGCAAATAAGATCGTTGTGAATTGACGCATGTTATCCCCCGAATCCCGGTATATGCAATAAATCAACAAGCGAAAATTTAATGAACACATATCCGAAAATAGCGAGGAGAATACCTGTAATTGCAGCAAAGATATACCGTTTTCCCTTCATAATTTGCGTCGGGTTTCCCTGGGACATAAGCAGGGTATATCCGCCATACATAATAGCAATTGCCCCGATACCACCGATGAGACTTAATCCAATGAGATAAAACCTACTGACAAAACCGACCGGATCTGTCGGAATACATCCGAAATCGGTTGCCATCTGATTCAATGGGCAGTTTTGCATCACCATAATACCGTTCCTTCTTTACACTAGCATACAGAAAAAAGGAATGTAAAGAGGTGCATGCATATGTGTAGCACATCCAACACGTTTCGTCAGAAACAAAGCAGAGGAAAGCAATAAATAATCAATATGTTGATTATAAAAATACTACAATGCACCTGATAAACACTGCAAGATCTTGACAGGCATAAGACTCTGTGATAATAATTCCAGTAATATGGTATTAATTTATAAACTTACTCCTTTTATTGATCTTCTTCTTAGGCAACCAAATAACCGAGTTATTTATTATTGGAAGGATTACTCATGCATAGGGTAAGCAAAACAAATTCCAAGTAATAAAAAACCAGCCAGATGGCTGGTTTTTTATTACCAATCATTTCATCAAAAGAAAAAGCATAACATACCTAAAACAAAATGTACTATATTTGATTATTGTGATATATTTTGATATATTAAAGAGAATTTTCCAGGCTTCCAAGTCAATAAGCCAGACGAAAAATTATGGAGGGAATCACAGATAGGTTTAATCAGGTTCTCACAGATCACAATGACAAAGGAGTTAAGCTCCGAAGATACCAATTGCTTACACCGTTAGGCGAAGGCGGAGAAGGGAGTGTCTATTCGGCATTGGACGAGTGGCATCATTCGGAAGATTGGGACACTAAATATGTCGCCATAAAACTATTAGAATCTTCAATTCCGCCAGATCGAGTCAAACATAATGTACGCCGATTCTCTGAAGAAGCAGGTATTTTTTTACAGGAAGCACTTACCCTTGATGGACTAGAGCACAGTAACATAATAAAACTTCTTAACTTTGGAGTTGACTGGAATCTGGGAGTTTTTTATATGGTCATGAGAAGGGCTACGGGATCTCTTAAGGATAGTATCATGAAAAGACGCTGTATCGACCCTAAAGAGGCAGTTAATTACACAATGAATGCCGCATCGGCACTGCAATTTACCCATGAACACGGAACCATTCACGGAGATGTTAAACCCGGAAATTTGCTTTTTTTTGGAATTGAAAACTGGATTTTGCTCTCTGACTTTGGCATTGCAAGAATCAAGCAGGAAATATACGACAAACCGGAAAGAAATTTTAAGGGCACACCGGGATATTCACCACCAGAGCAGGTCAAAGGGGAACCAACAAAGCTTTCCGATCAGTGGGCACTCGCCTTTACCATATCTGAGGCCTTAACCGGAAAAAGGCCGTTTACACAGGAAAACTTGCTTGCATTAGCAGCCGGAAAAAATGTCTCCCCCTTATCGTTCAAAGAACTTGGCATAACAGATGCGGTACATCTTGAAATGGAAAAAATCTTACGGCGTGGACTTGAGCCAAAGCAGGATGAACGATTTCCGGAAATCAGTAACTTCTCAGAACAGTTAACAATTGCTTATACCTCCACCACAACTGATCCGGCAAAACATTACTATTTATCTGCGAACCTATCTGATAAAACTGTCGATATACCTACCCCTCAGACTCCGTTACCGTTATTCGAAATCGCAAAAACAGAAACAAATCCTTCACTTCATGTTACTCAATAAAACTACAAAATTAAGAAACTGATGAACAGCATTATCAATAAAGTCTTGACATACTAACATTTTATATATAGGGTAAAAGTATATACTAAATATGTATCAGTTTGCGAAAAACGGTTTTCCTGCTTTTTTTGTTAACGGAAAACAGTCTGGTTTTTCCAAAATATTGTTTCTCTGTCTCCTATTTTTTTTGCATTTTGCATCTTACAACTCAGCATTTGGCGCCTTCGGCGTTTCTTGTGTTGCAGGCCAGTATCCACAGTGTGGAGCTTGCGGAAATCCTTCAACAACAGTATCTGTTGTCACAAGAACATGCAACGGTACCGTTGCTTCCTATTCGTGTGGACAAAATGTCCAGAATTCCTCACAATGCGGCCAACATGCGCCGATTTCACAAACAAGTGCGTCAGGAAATGGCACATCGAATGCCACTGCTCACAGTACAAATAACCTGAATAACATGTCCGGCGGAGGACATTTGTGTCCGAATGGGCACCAGGTAGGAGACACATATAATCAATGCGGCGGAACATGTAACGGGGTAACTGCAAATTCTCAACAGCTTATGCATGTGACAATCACGTCTTCTTGTGGATATATGTGCACTTCACCAGCGTATGTTGATGGACAATGTGGATTTAATCAAACTAATGTTAACAATTTAATATCTGCACCCTGTAAACAGCATTCATATAATGAGTGTACAAACGGTAACAGCTACTGCGCAACAAACGGTGGTCCGAGTGGATCCGGTTTTGGCACAAGTAGAGCTGTTAATGTGACACAAATGGCTGACTGCTCATTTACTTGTAATTACCTGGTAGGGAATGGAGCTTGCGGAGCACAATCTTCAACTGCAACAACTCAATCAAGTACAGGAACTACATCCTCTGTAAATTTGGCGAAAGCAACATGCGTATACTCTCAGTCTGGTCCCAATGGAATTCCACAATGTTTTAAAGGAACCGGATCGACAACGTTTAATGTTAATTGTCACTATGATTCTTCAGTTGGTGTCATCCAAGTTAGCTGCCAGAATACAAATCAGATTATCAACATCGGGAGTACAGTATCTGTAAACACTTCTGGAGGAAATAATAATCCAATTATAAACATTTCATCTCAAAAAGCAGCTTCTTCTCCTACCATTCAATGTACTGGAAAAGGAAATCAGTTTACATTCACCAGTGGACCAAATAAAGGAAGCACGAGTAATTGCGCAAGTTACCAAGACTGTGTTACCGGAACCTGTATTGATCGCTCAGATACTACATCAAATCCCAGTACTCCATTTGCTGATTGTGGCTCAGGATATTCATGTACAAGGCCTAGTTTATGTGGAGGTGTAAGCACTCCAAACGCAAATTTTTGCAGTAGCATTGGTGGTGTCGCAAATGTTTGTTGCCCAAATAACAGCAAATTAAGTTTAATTCCAGCTATAGTAAACGCTGTTAGTGCTGCATTACCTGGAGGACAAGCGTTTCTTGCATCGAAAGTACTGGGAGCAAGTGTAATAGCTGCATCTGATTCTGTTAACTATGACCCCACGACTAATACATTCTCAAATCCGAATTTCAACATACAAAATCTTATGCCAGGACAGTACCAGCTCATTTTACATGTAGACGGCTACCTGGATAAGTTGTTAACAAACAGTGCGGGGAATGTTTTTACAGTTATACAAGGTCAGAAAACCCTAGCCGTAGGACCGGTATCCTTAACCGGCGGCGATATCCTTAAAACAAATACTATCGATATACAGGACTATAATTTTGTCCTTGGTTGCCTTGGACTGAAGGACACAGCCCAGCCGACTACAACCTGTCCTGATCCAAAAGCAGCTGATATCAATCTCGATGGTACTGTTACTCAGGGTGACCTGAATACTGTGAAAGCAAATATCGGGCAGCAAGGAGACGTCTTTACTGCTTCTTCTACGACTCCAGAAACATTAAATGGCACTCCTGTAGGAATTACCACAAATCCCGTCATAGTAACTCCTACGCCTTCTATAACACCAGTATTTCAGTGTCTCCCTGACCCATCCTGCTTAGCAAATAAAAAGCTATTACAGCTATGCCCGTTAAAGTGCACACAGAAATAATATATGGAAGAAGTAAAAATGAATAAACAAACTTTTAATGAAATGGTACAAACGCGCTGGATGACGCTTCGCGAGAAGATACAAAAGCATTGGATGATTCTCTCTGTTGTTGCGGGTATTGTACTTGCCTGTATTCTCATAGCTTTCCAGCTTTTGAGAAACAATGCTTCTCCAATCTCATATACAAGAACTGCTACCCGTACAAATCCTTATCCGACAACAGATCCGTCGCTTATCACTTCGTCGCTTTCGTTTACCAAGTACCAGAACGCAGTTAACGTCAATATTGATACAGGTAGTGACAGCATTTCGGGAGTACAGCTGAAAATTGCTTACGATCCAAAAGTCCTGACAAATGTAAAAGTAGTACCTGGCAGTTTCTTTCCGAATGGAACAGTATTACAAAATGATGTTGATGCACAAAACGGCATTATAAATTACGCATTTGCTATTAATCCCGGCATGAAACAATTAAAAGGAAAAGGACAAATAATAAGCATTTCGTATATCGCTGTTCCCCAAACAGCAACAGATATGGTATTCATGCCAAATACAAAAATCACTTCCGAAGGAATTACTGCATCTGTTCTGAAGAACACTGCAACGATCACCGTACCCTGACACTTAGCGAAAAGGATATACGATCAGCTCTTATAACTCAATGCGCATAACAAATACCGAATATGATTTTTTACTTCAGTTATAGCAAGAATAAGCGGACGGTATGTAGTTTATCTTTCATGCTGATACTCTTTGAGAAAAGCATTCCCAATTGTTTATAATCTCTTGCAGCACGAATACCCAAGTAGGCAAAGACAATGATAACCAGCATAAGATAGAGTTGCGTTTGTGCTGCGCTACGTGATTCTTTTGTGTGCGTTCCAAGCACCCCATGTTGCGGCAGGGTAACCGGCGCTTTCACGACAAGTGTATTGTCGATAGGAGTGAAAAGAGGAGAGATGGCAAATGTACTATCGCTACTTGCTGAAAGCCCTTTGTTTTCATCTCCTGTTGTACCGGTAACTGTTGCGTGAATTATGTAATTTCCACTCCTAGCTGTTTTTGCCAGTACAAGTCCTGTTGAAAGCTGTACACCTTCTCCAGTAGGAATATCTCCTAGATTGAAGTCAGCAACGTCCTGCGAATTTGTTCCCTGTATCATAGAGAGATGGAGAACTGCTCCATACACTCTTCCGCTTCCATTATTCCTTGCTTTTGCGAATACTGTTACGGTATCACCGGGATAAACAAATGCTCCCACATTGTTACTTGACGAAAGCGTAAGGTTTCCACCGTCTTCACGGTGCGTTATGCCATCACTTGTATCAGTGGTTACCGTATCCTGCGATGGAGCAGGAGTCGGTATTTGCTGAGCAAGACTACCTGCATCCCCGATATTACCGTTTAGCGTTCCAAAGATATTGATAAAACCAAGATATACCCCGGACTTTATGAATATTGAATTGATGAGGTTTGTTATTGCAACAAAACTGGCTGCATTGCCTGTGGTAATGCTGGCATTACCTCCGCCATTTGTCGAATTGTTGCCGGTATTTGCGCTTGAAACAACAGTATTCGAAACGTTTGCCGTATTCTTGATGTTTGCATATTGCGCACACATAGTACAGGTAGCGTTGCTACCGGCAGTGGTAATACTCGTTGCGGACAGATTTTGTCCTCCCTGTAAGGAGGCAATATTTCCCCATCCCAGGAATGACCCATTCCAGGTACCGAAATTATTCACATATAATGCCTGGTAATTAACCCCGTAGAGAAGCATATTAATAAGATTGAAAATATTTACTGCGCTATTTGCCTTGCCGGTTGCAATTTGTGCGCTCCCTGACGCATTGGTTGTCGTATTGCTCCCAGTGTTTGCTGCCGATGCGACAGTATTTACCACAGTCGCATTGTTATTTGTTGCAAGCGTTGTAATACTGCAGGAAGTGCAACTGGTACTGCCATTGACTGTCGGCAAAACAATATTGCCGTTTACCACCCCATAAATATTTAAAACAATAATATGGATCGCTGAATCGATAAGGGTCAGATTAACGGTATTTGTCAAAGAAACGAGAGAATCTGCGTTTCCTGTATTAATAACCAGGTCCCCTGATCCGCTTGCGACATTATTGCCACTATTCGCAGTTGAAATCACGTTATTAGCAAGAGAAGCATAATTATTAACACCGGTCATCAGCACATTCGTTGTCGGGTTATCGGCATTGCTTCCGGTTAATATATTTGATGCAATACTCTGTGGTTCTGACAAGTTAATATCACCATTACTGTCGATAAACAGGTTTATTGTCTGGTAAATAACCGGAGAATTAGCAGCGGTCGTATTGACAGTATTTGTCCCTGTCGTTGCCGCTGTGGCGTTTCCTGTTGTAATTGAAGGGTCGTGAGGACTCGACTGATTACTACTACCTCCTGAAGATCCATGATTTCCGCTACTATTGCTATTGTTGCCATTGCCATTCGAACTACCGGAATTCCCCGGGGAATCTGTACTTACCGACGCAGATGGTGTTGCACTCGTATCAACACTCGCACTCGCACTTGCATTATTTATTGCTCCTGTAACCTGCGGCGTAGGCTGGGAAGGATCAATTGTCGGAGTCGGAGTAGGTGAATCTACCGCTACTGTAGGAGTTAGCGTCGGCGTCAATATTGGCGTTAGTGACGGTGTCACAGTAACTGTTGGGGTAGGTGACGGGGTTATACTGGGGGTATCTGTTGGCGCAGGAGCCTGGGTAACCGTTGGAGTTGGCGTATCAGTGGGCGGAGGCGTTTGTGCATTAACTACAAACGGTACAAAAAACCTGCCAACAAGGGCAAATATAAGAATAACCGTAAATAATTTCTTTTGTTTTACTCCCATCCTGCCTAATCTCCTTATTGAAAATAATTGTCGGACATTGACTTCATACATAAAACTATATGTATTTCAGTTGCCTTATTTGTTATTCGACAAAATCCGACAATTACTTTTTAGTTAACTTTTGCAAGTGTCGTATTAACGACATTTACAACGTTTGTTGATGTACTTGCCGCACCAGTACCGATAGATGAACTTCCGCTGTTATCTGATGTGGTTGTTCCACCAGCTTGACCTGCTGTCAGGTTAGCATTTGCTTGACCTGATGTTTTACCGGATTTCCCTTTATGATTTTCACTACTGACACTGTTTGAGTTATCAATAGCTGCACCTTGCGTCAAATCGCCACTTGTTGCTGTTGACGTTGGGGTAATGCTGTTATTTCCGGAATCTGCAGCTGATACGACACTGTTTGTTACTGTCGCATCGTTCTCCACTGAAAGAGTTTTTGTAACAGTTTTTGTCGTTGTTACCGGTTTATTTATCGTCACTGTTTTTTCCAGCGATAAAGAATCGCAACTGTAACTGACACAATTGTTACTTGTACTACTATGATGAGCAAATGCTGCTGTTGCTGATGCAAGGAGCAATGCACTTGCTGCTGCTGTAATAGCTACTTTTTTGATTAGCATGTTTCTTCACCTCCTTTCTTTGAAAATATTTCCAAATTAAAAACCGATAGAACTTCTATTATTCCTATCGGCCATCTGGAAAAAAAATACATTTTTCATTCTGTTTTTGAACTTGCACATAAAGCGCTTATTCTAAGGTACATGTATTCAAAAAAAAGAACTGCCAACCTGTTACTATATCAAAAAATATTTTTTGCAATGCTACCTTGATGGTTTTGTTTGGCAGTAAATGACACTTACTATCGTCACGTGATGGTAGTAATATCAAGTCACATAGTAAAAAATATATGCCTGTCTTGTCAAGATATCAAAGTATATCAATATTTATTAAAAGTGGAAAAACCAATGAAGCTGTGCAAAAAATTGCTGTAAAGAAGAGAATAGGGACAAAATTTTTTCTCTATAAATTTTCACAGGTATATAAGTTGGCTGCGTAGCAGGTACTGAAGCAGGAGTTGTGGTTACCTCATCGCTGCTATTTGTTTGCACTGTTATTCCTGAAGGAATTACGGTAACAACCGGCGTTGCGCTTCCGTTACTTTTTACATCAAGCGTGTATGTACCTGGAGTTGCTGAATCAAGCACTTCTTTTTGCCCGTTGACCGACGTTTCAATGTGGGTTGATACTGTAGCATTTCCTGAAGTTGTTACAGATGTATGAACTGTTGCATCTGCGAATACGATATGAGAAGACAGGGGAAAGAGCGGTAACGCAAGTAACAGCATCATCATTTTTCTCATCCGTTCGGTTCAGTATAGCACATTTTTTCGCATATACAACTTTGTATTCCCCTTGACGAAATGCCCTAATCGTGATAAAGTCCCGAATTACCAGCCTAAAAAGATGATCCAATATTTTTTACGAATAATTACTGTCTGCACATTACTCCTTATTGCAGGGATTATTTTTCGTGTCTCGGCAGACACAATTTCGACATTTTCCGGAGACGTTCAAAATGCAGCGAATGTGCATAATACTATTTCTTCAGGATCTAATAGTGGCGGGAATACAGCGAGCGGAGGCAACAGTTCAATACATACTGGTTCTGCTCAATCCAATATTGTCGTTGTAAACCATGTTAATACGACGTATCTCGTCATTAAGGAAACACCCACCAGTTCTCCAAAACTTACCTGTACACCAACTCCTGAAATAACCGCACAAGTAACACCAACACCTGGAGTTTCCATTCAGCCAACCCCGACAGCACAAGAAACAAATACTTCCGGGGGAAGTAACAGTGGAGGAGGCAATACCGGGAACAGCTCAAATAACACTGCTGCAAATACATCCTCGGGAGGTTCTTCGTCCAACCCGTCTCAGGGAGTTTTAGGGGCATCAACTCTCGCTGCTACAGGCACATTCCAGGATACACTTATGAATATCATTTTCTGCGCTGGATTTATAGCCGTAGGGAGTGCTTCTTATTCATACTACAAAGTAGCAAGAGCATAACTTTGCTGCAAAATACGTTCTTCTTTGGTACAATACAAAAAACATGGTGGCATTAGCTCAATTGGTTAGAGCACTAGATTGTGGATCTAGCGGTTGCCAGTTCAAGTCTGGTATGCCACCCCAAGAAAATTAGTCTTAACAATTATTTTAGACTAGCCTCAATTTGGTAAAACAACTGAACAGATTCGAACCCAATATGTTTACCTTGAAAATTAGCTTATAAAAAGCTATACTGTAATTATTATGAAACAGAAAATTTTGAAATATGATGTCGTTTTTGAAGAACAACCAGAAGGTGGATATACGGTCACAGCTCCTTCTTTGCCTGGATGTATTAGTGAAGGAGACACATTTGAAGAAGCAAAGGAAAATATTGCTGATGCAATTAAACTTTATTTAGAAGATTTAGCAGAAGACGGTGAAGAAATTCCGCAGGAGAGTACCAATATATTTATTGGACAAGTGAAAGTTACTAATCCATTAGCAATTTAACTATGTCATCAATAACTCCAAAGAAATTACTTCAATTTCTTAAAGAAAGAGGATTTTATATAACAAGACAGAGTGGAAGTCATATGATTCTTCATCATAAAAGTGATAGAACAAAACGTGTAACTCTTCCAATTCACAATAAAGACCTAAAACCAGGAACACTTACTTCAATTCTTAAACAGGCCGGTATTGATAAAAAGGAATTATTTAAATAATAGAAAAGTTTGGATAGTATACTGGAATTTGGTTTGCTCTATAGAAGTACGAAAATCCTGCATCCAGTTACCCGTTATTTTTCATTTACTTTTCCCGAACCCGTTGTTACACTATTTCAATGACAGGAAGAACCCATGACCTTGCTGCATTTACTGCAATTAATTATATTGTCGCAACGAGTTCGTTACCGCACTTATCCTTAGCAACAATAATAGTTGCATTTGCAGCAAACATGATTGGCGGATTAGCCCCGGACATTGACCAACCAACAGGGGATTTATGGCACAAGCTTCCTGCTGGTACTGTCTACAGCAGACTTTTCACTCCCTTCCTTGGAGGACACCGGCATTTGTCTCACTCTATTTTAGGAATTGTTATTTTTGGATTTCTTGCAAAGTTTCTCTTACAACTTTCTGAGCATACATTACTGGTGAATGACACTATTGTCTGGTGGAGTTTTATGATTGGTTTTTTATCACATCTTGTTACCGATACATTTACCCGGGAAGGGGTACCCTGGTTATTTCCGATTCCATATAAATTTGGTATTCCACCGTTCGCTTTTTTACGATTTAAAACAGGTGGATTTGTTGAAAACCTAATTGTTTTCCCTGGGCTAATTGTATTGAACGGATATATGTTTTATTTGCATTACACTACATTCCTTGGATTATTCCATAAGCTGCAGTAAGACTCCTCTTGTTCGTATTGCCAGCACTTTCTTGTCAAATCCTTCAATTGGCAATATACTATTTATCTGTGCAATTACTCACAGTGGAAGCATATGGCGCTATTCAACATGTTCCTCTTATCCATGACTGTATTTATGTTGCGCCAAGTAAAAATGATAAATTATACTTTACCGCTGCACAGTTTTATATTGCAACAGACCTTTCTGAAAGTCATTGGAGAATGTGGAATAACATTCAAGAAATATACAAACGCCGTTATAAACACGTGAACCCTGTCGCGCTGGATATGTTTAAAATGGTTGGAAGGGAACAAGATCCCTTTATCCATGTTTATGATTTTACCAAGCTTCCTGATGCACCGTTTCCTGAAGAGAGGAGATCTCGGATAAAACGAAGGTCATATACAACAATGTCTTTAGAAAAATTTGCCAGACGATCCAGCATTCCAGCTCTTATTATGAAACCTGACTACAACGACTTACCGTTTTCCAGAATACCCTTTTGAAACTCAAAATATTTTCAGCTTTTTTCCAGTTTCTTGTTCTATAACAAAAGGGGAGTGAATGAAAAAAGCAGTCATTTTTGACATAATCGTTTGTGTTTTATCAGCATCTGCTTTTTTCTTGCTTTCTCATCAAGCACTCCAAAGCATTTCCCGGCAAACAAAAACAGTTCTTCCTACGACATTTGTCGAACAAAATCCTCTGCAAATTCAGGCAATGCGGGAAAAATCTTATCCCGGCAGCCCAATTACTATTGAACAAACACTTCCTGATGGCAGTAATTACCATCAGTACCTTACTTCATACTATTCAGACGGATTGAAAATCTATGCATTGCTTACTGTACCCACAGGAATAAAACCAAAGAGTGGCTGGCCGGTTATCGTATTTAATCACGGGTACATTACGCCGCAATCGTATCAAACATTTCCAACTATCGGGCAATATACGACGTATTACCCTCCCTTTGCAGCGCACGGGTATATTGTATTTAAACCAGACTACCGGGGAAATGGCAATTCACAGGGACAACCTGAAGGCGCATATTATTCACCAGCATATACGGTAGACGATCTTAATGCCGTTGCTTCAATAAAACAGTATAAAGATGTAAACCCCAACAAGATCGGCGTATGGGGACATTCGATGGGAGGAAATATCACCATGCGGGATCTGGTTATAGCTACGAAAGATATCAAGGCGGCTGTGATCTGGGGTGGTGTTGTGGGAGATTATACAGAGCTGGAACACTGGCATGACCCTGCGTACCACCCTTCGGCATATGAACTCTCTTTACGAAATAAATATCGCGCAACATTACAAAAGCAATTTGGCACACCCGAATCAAATCCGATATTCTGGAATTCTGTCGACCCGACATCTTTTGCCTCAAGTATTACCGCACCTGTACAGCTCCATGTCGGAGGAGCAGACGAAGAGGTGCCAACATCATTTTCCCAAACGTTTTATCAAAAACTGCAATCAGCAGGAAAAACAGTAGAGTTTTATTCCTATCCAGGTACCAACCACAACATTACGCAAGGATTTGCCCTGGCAATGCAACGAAGTCTGAATTTTTTTGACAGGTACTTGAAGTAAGGGAGGATTACCCAAAAGTATCTCAGGTCGCTTTCTGTTTTGAGTCTAATGCAACCGTTGCGAGAACATCCTGCAGGGTTGTCATAAATTGTGCAGGGAAAATAATGGTTGAATTTCTCTCTGTACTTATTTCTGCCATTGTTTGTAACGTCCGCAGTTGCAACGCAACAGGATGTTTTGTAATAACGTCTGCAGCTTCTCCAAGTTTTGCCGCTGCCTGCATTTCTCCTTCTGCCGCAACTATTTTGGCCCGCCGTTCCCGCTCTGCTTCTGCTTCTTTTGCCATTGCCCGTTGCATATTGTCAGGCAATATAACATCTTTAATTTCAACCGCACTGACCTGAACTCCCCAGGACTCAGTATGCTTATCAATAACATTTTTAATTTTCGCATTGATATCGGTTGTGTGGGATAATAATTCATCAAGACTGAACTGTCCGATAACATTCCTTACTGTTGTCTGGCTGATCTGATTAATTGCATTGTAGACATTTTCTATCTCCAGTACGGACTTATCTGCTTTCACTATTTTGTAGTATGCAACTGCAGCAATGTCTATGGAAACATTGTCTCTGGTAATAATTTTTTGTGAAGGGACAGTCATGGTAACTGTACGCATACTTACCCGTACCATCCGTTCAAGAAGGGGAATAATATAGGTAAATCCTGCTTCCCGTATTCCTGTATATTTGCCAAGGCGGAAAACAACAGCTTTTTCGTATTGTGAAATAACCTTAAAGCCAAAACAAGAAACAATCAGGATGCCCAGAAGGAGGAAAAGGAATATCATAGTCCGTCACCAGCATACTCCTGAAAATATGCAAAGTAAAGCTATGTATTGAGAAACGGGAAGTTTTTCGCTATAATACCTCATATGATTACAGCAATTGATTTTGTTCCAGGCGATATCGTCAAAGTGTACCAGAAAATTCAGGAAGGCAACAAAACCAGAACACAGATTTTTGAAGGAACTGTCCTGGCAATCAAAGGCAGGGGAGAAAATAAAATGTTCCAGGTACAAAAAATGGTTGGAGATGTTGCGGTAGAGAGAATTTGGCCGGTCATGACACCTTTGATTGAAAAGGTCGTCGTGAAAGCCCATGCAAAAAAACGGGTAAAACGGGCGAAACTATATCATCTCCGTGTTGCAAAAGCATAAACTGTTATTTTCCCTCAATCATCCGTATCCTGTCTCTGATTGCCGCTGCTGTTTCAAAATCCAGTTCTTTTGCTGCTGCTCTCATTTCAACCCGTAATTTCCCTATCAGGGATTCTTTTTCGTCAGGCAGCAACACCTCTTTATTATGAAATTCCAGAAGTAAATCAACAGGACGTACATACGTCTCTTCCTGCTCAATTTCAACAAGTTTCGCGCGGATGCTTTTTTCGATTTGACGGGGTGTAATATGATGATTTTTATTGAATTCCAGCTGTTTTTCCCGCCGCCTTTCGACTTCTTTGATTGCTGCCTCAATTGACTTCGTTCTCACATCCGCATACAAAATAACTTCGCTGTCTATGTTTCGTGCTGCCCGCCCCATTGTCTGGACGAGTGATGTGCGGCTGCGCAAAAAACCTTCTTTGTCTGCATCAAGAATAGCAACGAGGGCGACTTCAGGAAGATCAAGTCCTTCACGAAGTAAATTAATGCCCACAATGACATCTGTGTCTCCTCGGCGCAACTTGTCTAATACTTCCTGTCTTTCCAGTGTCTGAATATCAGAATGCAGATAAAGCACCTTAATCCCTTGTTCCTCCAGATATTCTGTTAACTCTTCTGACATGCGTTTTGTCAATGTTGTTACCAGAACACGCTGCTTTTTCACAATTCGCTTTTGTATCTCAACAATCAAATCCGCAATTTGTCCTGCACTTGGTTTGATAATAATCTTCGGGTCAACAATACCGGTTGGCCGGATGAGCTGCTCAACAACGCCATTTTCTCCTGCTTCTCCTATACCTAATGATATTTCATAGTCATTCGGCGTTGCAGAAACATATATTGTCTGATGGACACGCCGCATGAACTCATCGAACTTCAGTGGCCTGTTATCCAGAGCTGAAGGAAGGCGGAAACCATAATCAATCAGCGTTTTCTTTCGCGCCTGGTCTCCGTTATACATTCCGTGGATTTGCGGAATGGTCATGTGTGACTCGTCAATACATAACAGCCAGTCCTTGCTGCATACCTCAAGATAATCAAGTAAGGTATATGGCGGCTGTCCTGGTTTTCTCCCGTCAAAGTAAATGGAATAATTCTCAATGCCATTGACATAACCAACCTCACGGATCATTTCCAAGTCGTAATTCGTCCGCTGCCTGATCCGTTGCGCTTCAACTAATCTTCCCTGGCTGGTAAGAAGGGAAACCTGCTTTTCCATATCCGCCTTAATCCTGGGAAAAACCGAATCATAACTCCGCGGATCTGTCATGTAATGCTTTGCGGGATAAATAACCGTTGCGTGTTGTATTGCAACCGTGTCTCCTGTCAGCGGGTCAAATTCCACCAAGGTTTTCACGTGATCATTGTCCATATCAATTCTCAAGGCATTGTCTGTATAGGCAGGGAAGACATCGATACTTTCTCCCCGCACGCGGAAAGTTCCCCGTTTCATTCCATACTCATATCGCTCATACTGTAGATCTGCTAAACGTACCATAATATCACGTTGTGATACCTTCACACCGGGACGCAGCTCCAGCACAAATTTTCCGTACTCAACAGGGGAACCGATATTATAAATACATGAAACAGATGCCACAACGATAACATCTTTTCGTGTCAGCAAATTGGTTGTTGCAGCAAGACGGAGTTTATCAATTTCATCATTTATCTCCGCTTCTTTTTCGATATACGTATCGGTTGTCGGTACATATGCTTCCGGCTGGTAATAATCATAATAGGAAACAAAATAGCAGACTGCATTATTCGGGAAAAACTCCCGGAATTCCTGGTACAACTGCCCCGCAAGTGTTTTATTGTGAGAAATGATCAGCGTTGGTTTTTGTACGTTTTGGATCACGTTCGCAAGAGAAAAAGTCTTTCCGCTACCCGTAACTCCCAGCAAAACCTGATGATTGACATTATTTTGTATATTTTTTGTCAATTGTTCTATTGCCTGGGGCTGGTCACCGCTTGGTTTGAAGTTCGACTTTATTTGGAATTTCATAGACGTTATATTGTAACACAATCCAGAGTAAAAAAGCGCCATAAAACGTATGAGATAACAGGAAATTAATGGGAAATATTTGCAACGCCCCCGGGTTTTTTATATTTATGCTCACCAGCAGATAACTCAATATGAGAAGCGCTAATACCTTCCAGTTTCTGAACTGGTAAACAGTAAAGAAACTATAGCAAAAGGGGAAAAGCAGAAAAACAAAATGATGCTGCCAGGACAAACTGTCGATAAGGGGAATTGTTGCCAGCAATAACGCTGCTCTTCCCAATACGTGTTTTGTTGCAGCTTTTATTAGCGATATTAGCAATATTGCAACACTCATTATGTCAGAGAGAAAAAGATTCAACTGATTCTCTCCAAAGGTACGGAATACGAATCCCACAATACCCTGATTATAATAGACACCCCTTCCATGCCAATCCATTAGTTTCGGCAATACGGTTGTTACATAATATACCGAGTCAGAAAAACTTTTCGGAAAAAACGCTATTTGCAATAACAAACAAAAAAGAAAAATCAGAAACACTGAGAAAAGTATCTTCCATTGTTTCTCCAGAAGAAAAAAGAAAACAAATAAGATAAGTATTGGTTTCAAAAAACACGCAATAGCAAAAAACACACTCACAAGAAGCATTTTCTTTTTTGTATAGAACAGTAGTGAGAACAGAAGAAAAAAATAGGCAAGCAAATTGCTCTGCCCCATTCCCAGGGTAAACTTTGTTGGAAATGAAAGAAAGGATAATGAAACTATAAGAAGCAGAGAAAAAAATGAAATGTTTTGTTTCAGGATTTTCAGACAAAGGAGAACAGAGAGTACAAGAGAGATGGCACTGATAAGAACAAATATTCCCTGGGCTAATGTGTAGGGAAGAAAAGAAAAAGGTATAAAGATAAGCGAAGTAATTGGAGGATAGTTATATGCGGTAAACGCATGAAAACCAATGTAGAGTGATTTTGCGTGAACGATATTCCAGCCAGCCTGATAATATACACTGAAATCCGGAGCATATGTTGTTGTTATTTTATACAATGAGTAACCGAAGGAGAGAAAAACAATTGCGTAGAAAAGATACAGGAAACCCGTAAGCAACTTTTGCCACATAGATCAGTTCCCATCATCCAACAGTTCCAGCCCTTTTATTTGCGGCATAGTAGAACCTGCTTTCCCGTAAATGCTCCCTGCCATCCGCGCGGTGCTTCTAAATAATTTATCCAGTTGCTCCTCACGCGTTTTCCATTGCTTTTCAAACACAATTTTCTCCCTGTCGATTTGCTGCTTGAGCGAAAAATAGGTTTCAACAATTGCTTCAACCTGCTGGACAAACTCATGGCTGGTAATATACGAATACAGCATATCCGCTTTTTCTGTTCTGTTGGCGGCAATTGCTTTCTGAAATGC
>DASYZL010000022.1:0-74684 GCA_035946335.1 Patescibacteria group bacterium
CATCCTCTATTTTCAGATGTACCGGTGCATCTAAGCGAATGGTTGCCAGTGTTTTACATAAACTTGCCTGCTCTGCATCAATAGCGAGTTTTTCTCCAAGCTGAGCAGGTAATTCGCCAATATGCTTGTACAAATTTTCAAGTGTTTGGTATTTTTGTAACAAATCACTTGCGCTTTTTGGTCCAATGCCGCTTACCCCTGGATAATTATCAGATGCATCACCCACCAGTGCTTTGTAGTCAATAATTTGCGATGGCTTAATGCCGTATTTTTCTTCAACGCGTTTTTCATCAAATAGCATTGTTTTTGTAATGCCAACCAGAGGCATGAGAATTTTGACGCGATTATTAATAAGCTGCAGTAAATCCCTGTCTCCGGTAACAATAATTGTCTCAAGTTTTTGCTCCGTAGCTTGCGTAGATAATGTACCAAGCAAATCATCTGCTTCGTATCCGTTAACGCCAAATATGGGAATGCCGATTGCTTCAAGCGCTCGATGCAATATAGGAACTTGTGATACCAGCCCATCTTTCATCTTTGGTCTGTTGGCATGATACCCAGCATACATGGTCATACGGAATGTTGGTGCGCCTTTATCAAAACAGATCACGACATAATCTGGCAGTACTTCCTCCAGGAGTTTAAGCAGCATGGCAAAAAATCCATATATTGCATTGGTAGGATTGCCATCTTTATCGGTGAAGGGCGGATATGCATGAAATGCGCGGTGAAGAATGGCATTACCGTCAATAAGCAGAAGACGTTTCATGGGAATAGTATAGCAGCTCTTTATGTTTTTTTGGGTTTCTCTATAAACGGTGAAGCAACTTTTGGTTTATTGCCCATAAAACCTGCAAATTCATCTGCTTCTAGTGTTTCTTTTCTCAACAGCTCTGCTGCGAGCTTATCTAATTCTTTTTTGTACTTCTTAAGAATTTTTTTCGATTCCTCATAACATGAATCGATTATTTTTTGCACTTCTTTATCTATTTTCGCAAGCATTTCAGGCGATAATTCCCGCGACTCATACATATAACGCTTTTCTGATTGTAAATTAACCGGCCCCAAATCGCTCATGCCATAATTAATAACCATTTCCCGGGCAACTTCTGTTGCTTTTTCGATATCATTACTTGCGCCTGTTGTCATTTCATTAAAGACCATTTGCTCAGCAGCACGTCCACCAAGCATCGCGATGATTTGCTCAAGAATAAAGGTGCGAGTTTCATGCGAACGTTCGGCCGGTTCCATCATCGTATGTCCCAGTGTCATACTCCTACTTACGATGGAGACCCGATGCACAGGATCCAAATGCGGTAAATACCAAATAACGATTGCATGCCCCCCCTCATGGTAAGCGGTAATTTTTTTGTCTTCGTCCGATTGCAGTCGCCGTTTTTCAGGACCAAGTTTTACTTTTGTTGCTGCTTCTTCCAAATCGTGCATGTCAATTGCTTTTTTATCTTTTCGCGCCGCTAGAATTGCTGCTTCGTTCAACATGTTCTCCAAATCTGCTCCTGAAAATCCGACAGTCCGACGCGCAACCTTCTCCCAATTGACGTCCGAGGTAAATGGCTTTCCTTTTGCGTGAATTGCAAGAATTGCTTTTCGTCCCTCAATATCCGGCATGTCCAATGTTACTTTTCTGTCAAACCGTCCCGGACGTACTAATGCCGGGTCCAATACATCAGGACGATTTGTTGCAGCCACTACGACGATCTGTTCGTTAGGTGTAAATCCATCCATTTCAACAAGAATCTGATTAAGTGTTTGTTCCCGTTCATCATGTCCACCCATAAGCCCGACTCCCCGCTGCCTGCCGATCGCATCAATCTCATCAATGAAAATAATGGCTGGTTGATTCTTCTTTGCCATAGAAAAAAGGTCACGGACCCGCGAGGCACCAACACCTACCAGCATTTCCATGAATTCAGACCCTGCGATAGAAAAGAATGTTGTTCCGGCTTCTCCGGCCGTCGCGCGCGCGAGGAGCGTTTTTCCTGTTCCGCTTGGACCCACCATTAAAACTCCCTTTGGCGATCGTGCTCCCATTGATTTATACTTTGCAGGGTTTTTAAGAAAATCGACAATTTCTGATAACTCCTGCTTTGCTTCGTCAACCCCAGCGACATCAGCAAAGGTCACTTTCGGGTTATCTTTATTAAACAGTCGCGCCTTTGACTGTCCGAATGAAAAAATGCTTTCCTGTGCGCCTCGTGCCTGTCGAAAAATGAAATAGAAAAATGCGATCATTAAAACTATAGGAAGAATATTGGTCGCAATATTAACCCAATTAAGGAATGTTTCAGAATTCACGCTAACTTTTGTCCTATTAAGGTTAACTCCTGCATCATGAAACAGAGAGTAAATACTTACACCGGATTCCTTTGTCGCTGTTAATGTTTTCCCCTGCTCTGTTGCTGTCAGTTTGGTATCCGTTACTGTCAACTGATTCACTTTTCCTGCTTTGACATCTGAAATGATTTGCGAAATAGCAACGGACTGCGAATTTTCAGTTGGAATATTAATACCGGCAAAAAGAAACAGTAGAAAAAGCAAGAGAACACCATAGAGTAAAAGATTTTTCCAAGACATATTGATTTTTACTTTGACTATCTTGTGTTTGTGGTTTTTCTTTTTTGGAGCATCTGCCATAGGACGTTAGTATACCATACAGGAAGCTATTTTGCAGCAATTCTTATATACGCCTTTGCTGCGTACCATGTGTTATTTCTATATGTCTTCTCTGATCGATCGAAGAAGAGAGCGATGGTTCTCGTCCTTTTACCTGCACTGCTTCTTCTTTAAATGGATATTGCCGAGAGGGTTTCACAAGAGGCAAATGTTGCTTTTGTTGCAATCTTTTCTTTACAATTGCCAAAACAGTTGAAAACCAGACAAGTGCTTCATCACTACACCCTATGAATGCTCCATGGTGTCCAGGAATCAGATGATTAACAGCAAGGGCAAGTCCACCTCCTGCAAGACTACCTATGCCTAAATCAATTCCTCTTTCTCTTACTGCTTCCTGCATATATTCCGGTTCGCTTCTATCTATTTGAGCAAGTACAGTCGCATCAGCAAGTAAACTGGAAACTCTCTGGCGCAGTACTCTTCGTTGTTGCTTAGGAGAAAGATTTACACTTATTTTTGATTTTGCATTATCAACAAGGATCTGCAAAAGACGATATCGTCCGTCACTCTGCAAATATGCTGATGGTCTTCCGAGAATCAACTTTCTCACATCGCCTGGTTTTATTAATTCCGGATAATCTCTCAGGTATGGAGCAATCATCTCTGGCTTTATCTGTTCAGTTTCTTCATGCAATCCTTGCAAAAAATTTGAGCGGTTTATTTGCTCTCTTCGTAAACTAAAAGGAGACCAGGTAAGTCCTGAAGTGGCGCCGCCAAGTGCTGCTAGTGCAACTGTTGCAACTTCCGCAAGGAGCGGATTAGGAATATCTCCTGCAGCAAAACTGGCTCCAATAAGCAGAGCAAAGCATCCAGTAAGCAGCGCAAGATTTTCTTCTCCCTTTTTTGTTCCGGTTGCTTTCGCAATAACTGATTCAATTTTTTCAAATGTATTTTCTGCATGCTCTCCGAAGGATTGCGACATGGATGTTTTTTGCGCGGGGACAGCGCTGAGTTGTTCTTGAAACGACATAAAACAGGCAGTTATTATACAATCATTTCCTTTTATTGTCGAAGATATATTACTTGTCTATCAGGAGAAAAAGTAATAAAAGTGTCTTTTTCCAATCCGGCAAGAATATGACTTAGTCTTTCAGACATAAGTGATGATTTGGGAAAATACTTTCTAACATCAGCAGTAGCCATTTTATGTTTTGTTAAAAGCAGTTTTATTATTGCTCCCCGGTAGAATCTATCAGATTCTTTGAATTTGGATTGTTTGGGAATAGGAATTTTATATTGTTTTAACACCGCTGCTGCGTAGTCCATGAGCGCCTGATTCCATTCATAGGCTTTACCACCTGGAAGTAGCTGCGTTGCAACCTCTACGAGTATTTTTTCCTCAGGCACAACTCCTTCAAAAAAGCGCACAGCAATGACTTTTCGAATATTCGTATCGACAACAGCAAGCTGTTTATCAAATCCAAAGCACAAAAGCGCTCTTGCTGTATATGTTCCGATCCCAGGAAGACGTACCAATTCTTTTTCTGTCTGCGGTACAATGCAATCATATTCTTCCATAATAATCTGAGCACTTTTCTGCATATACAATGCCCTTCTGTTATAACCAAGCCCACTCCACAGCAGCAATACATCTCGAGTTGCAGCAGTGGCCAAGTCTTTCCATGTCGGAAAATGCTTTAACCATACTTCATATTTAGGAATAACCCGACTCACCTGTGTTTGCTGTAGCATCACCTCTGAAATGAGTATGTGGTATGGTTCCCTATCTCTACGCCACGGCAAATCGCGTTTGTTTCCTGCATACCAGGTGAAAATTTCCTGTTGGAAAGATTGCATTTGTTTTTTAGAAACCATATCTGCTAGGATACAATTTATGCTGCTTCATATTCTGCAACTTAATATATACGCCTGCACGTATTTTGACAACATACAGAAATTTTTCAAAGAAAATTCGTTTGACATTCTGCAATTCCAGGAAGTATGCGGAAAAGGAACGCGAGTGGGCAATATTGTTTGCAATAGAAACAATTTAGAGGAGTTACAAACCCTTCTTGGTTCAACTTATCACAGTGAACTTATCAAAAGATCATTATTCACTTCCAGTCCGACTGCTTACGAAGCAAATGCAACATTCTGGAAAGATACCCTGAGAGAAGTAAAAAAAGAAATCATTTGGCTCAATAAAACAGATAAACCATTTCCTTCCGAAGAAAAAGATTTCTCTACGATGGGAACTGCTGCTCTTGCATTGCAATTTGTTATAAACGATAGGCCGATATGGTTTATTAATACGCATGGCGCGTGGAGTAAATCAGAAAAAGATACGCTTGCGAAAGAACAGCAGGCAGCTCTCCTTGTTGATTTTATCAAAAAGCTCGCAGAGCCATTTATCTTAACCGGAGATTTTAATGCAGGTAATACTACCCGTACGATCCAACTTTTGGAAAAATATAGCCGTAATCTTGCGAAAGAATATGGTCTAACAAATACGTTAAATCCTCGCTTGCACCGCGCAAAGGTTTTTCCACCTGGTTTGGCTGTTGATTTTATTTTTACCAGTCCGCGGGTTGCGGTAAAAGATTTTACATTGATTGATGAAGATTTGTCAGACCACCTCGGTTTGGCGGTAACAATAGAAGTTTAGTAGACGAATCCCAAAACATCTTTTACTTCTTGTAACACTTTTTTTGTTTCCTCTCTGACGCGCTCGTTTCCCTTCTGCAAAATTGCCAGTAACTTTTCTTCACCATCAAATTTCTCCCTCCGTTTTCGTATTGGCTCTAGGAAATTATTGAGAATTTGCAATAAGAACTTTTTAACCTCAATATCGCCTATTTGTCCCTTTTGATAGAGATCTTTGTATTCACCAATTTTCTCCCCATCCTTTTCTGTTCCGAACGCATCAAGATAAATAAACACAGGATTGCCTTCTATGTGTCCTGGATCAGTTACGTGAATTCGTGTTGGGTCTGTATACATACTCATAACTTTTTTTTCAACTTCCTTAGGACTTGAGGAAAGAAAAATAGTATTCCCAATTGTCTTACTCATTTTCGGGTTACCATCGGTGCCTACCAGCTTCCCTACTCTACCAATAAGTGCTTGTGGCTCCGGTAAAAAATCTTTTCCTGCCAGTTTATTAAATGTCCGTGCAATTTCCCGTGATTGCTCCAGGTGCGCCTCCTGATCCTGCCCAACCGGCACCAACTCACCTTTTACACACAAAATATCCGCTGCCTGAAAAACCGGGTAATTGATAAAACCCAAGCTGAATTGATCTCCCAACCCTTTCATTTTAATTTCATCTTTAATCGTGGGGTTGCGAAGTGCACGATTATGGCTGACATACATAGAAAACAATCCGGCAAGTTCATACAATTGTGGAATTTCCGATTCGATAAAAAATGTTACCTTATCCGGATCAAGTCCAACGGCTATGTTGTCTAACAGGACATCCAATACATGCTGACGGATAATTTGTGGATTTGCGTGCAATGTCGTTAAAGCATGGGTATCGGCGAGAATAATAAACGTCTCGTAATCGTTTTGCAGCTTCACTCTATTTTCCAGAGTTCCGACATAATGCCCCAAGTGCAATTTTCCTGTTGGTGTGTCACCGGTGAGAATCCGTTTTTTTGTGCGAAATGGGTTGTTAGAGCTTGAAGCACGTTGTTGGTTCATAGTATTAATGTACCCTCACTCCATTCTTTACCGGTTTTTCTGGCACTAGAAATACAATGCTATTTTCATCATCTGTTGCCATAATCATTCCCTGTGATACATGCCCTTTAAGTGTCCTAGTTTCTAAATTAGTAATCACCGGTATTTGCTTACCAACCAACACTGATGGATCCGGGTAAAACGCAGCAATTGCTGACATAATCTGACGCTTTTCATCACCAAAGTCAAAAATAAGCTGCAATAATCTATCTCCTTGCGGAATTTTTGTTGCTTCAATAATTGTCCCAACTTTTATTTCTAATTTTGTGAAGTCATCAAAAGTAACCATAGCTATATTGTATCAAACTTATGGCAAATAGATAGCGGGCATGTCATTCGTGTAATAAAAAAGTATTTATATAACAGGTCATGCATCATGCAACACTAAAATAGCACCTAGTACTTCAACTCACACACCATTTTTCTTTCATTACAGAGAATTGATCTTCCAGAATTGCATTTCTTATTTCCTTGACAAGCTGTATGATAAATGCAACGTTATGATATGTCCCGAGCCGTTTTCCCAGAATCTCATCTGCTCTATATAAATGGCTTATATAGCTTCTCGTGTAGTTTTTACAGACATAACACCTGCACCAAGCATCAATCGGTTTTGGGTCATACGTATACTTTGCGTTGGTAATAGAAGTGGAAAAACTATTCTTCTTATTCCCCCCACTTTCCGGTGAAATATACATATTGCCATGCCGTCCCCTTCGCGTTGGGGCAACACAATCAAACAAATCCATTCCTCGTTCAATTGCTTCAAATAAGTCAGGGATCTCTGCTATACCAAGCAGATGACGTGGCTTTTCCGGCGCAAAGTATGGAACACACCAATCAACCACTCTGTATAATGTTTCCTTTGATGAATATGACCCACCTATTGCAATTGCCTGAAAATGTTTGTCCGTAAATTGCGCTGATGTTTTTCGCAGGTCTTCAAACATACCGCCATGGACTACACCGTACATTACCTGGTCTTTTCTTGTGTGTGCTGATAGACTTTCCAACCCCCATCGGTTTGTCCGATCTAAAGAACGCTTTGTTTCCTCATAATGCCATAACGGAGATTCATGATCATCAAAGGCAACAATCAAATCCGCACCGATTTTTTCCTGCATTGTTATGGCAATCTTTGGATTGAACCGGTGTTTACTTCCATCAATGTGAGAAAAAAATGTCACGCCATTTTCATCTAATTTTGCTGGCTTTATATGCGAGGAGAAATGCTCTTGCTTTGCCACTTTTTGCATGAAAGAGGTATTATCTTCATTAATAAAAACCGAATTGGTAAATTTATTGTGTTTTTTTCCTGTTGTATTTTGCGCGCTTCCAAGAGAAAATACCTGAAACCCGCCACTATCTGTCATAGTAACACCAGGCCAGGACATAAAACTCGCAAGCCCTTTCATCTTTGCTACGACGTCCTCACCAGGACGAAGGTGCAAATGGTAGGTATTTGCCAATAGAATTTCTGTACCCATTTGCTGTAAATCATGTGGTGTTAATGCCTTGACACTTGCCTGAGTGCCCACTGGCACGAACATTGGCGTATGTACATCTCCATGCGGTGTCCTGAGGACGCCAGCACGGGCATGAGTTGCTTTATCTGTATGTTCTATTGAAAAAGAAAGAGAATTCATAGAAAAAGTCATCCTGAAAAATGAAAAATCTTCTTTGGAGATTTTCCGTTTTACGAGAATGACAATGGTATTATAGCAAACTGACCTCTTGTTGAAATTGATTCCCTCTGTCCTTGTAATTTTTAAACATGTCAAAACTTGCACATGCGGGAGACAACAATACGATATCCCCTGGACGGGCAATTTCATACGCTTTATCAACTATCGCCTGCATAGAAATATACCCTTCAATAACTGTCCCCGTAAAGTGGGGAATCTTTGCTTTTATTTTTTGCCACTCAGCACCAATACCAATAATAGCTTTTATGTTTTTTGCTTCCTCTATTACTCTCCCAAGTTCTGTAAAATCAGCATGTTTCGTTGATCCACCAAGAATGAGAATCTCCGGCGCACGAAATGCCTGCATTGCCGCAATTGCTGTTTCCGGCGTTGTCGAGAAAGAGTCATCATAATACTGGACACCATTCACTTCCCGTACCAGCTCCAAACGGTGCTCAAGTCCTTTAAATGTTCGTAAGGTAAAACGAATGTCATCCAGTGATACTCCTGCAGAAAACGCAGCCATTGTCGCCGCACAAATATTTTCCAAGTTATGTCCACCAGGAAGGAGTACGTCTGTTATTGGCAAAATTTCTTTCTCAAATCCTTTATCTCGCAGAATAATCTTGTTATTTCTCACAAAACACCCAGTAGTAACAGGCTGATATCTGCTAATATAGGCAATTACCCCCTTCACAATCTTTTCTGACTGTTTTGTCGACGGATAATCGCTATTCAAAATAGCCATGTCATCGCTTGTCTGAAAACGGAAAATATTTCGTTTTGCCTCTACGTATTCTTCTGTATCTTTGTGGTAATCTAAATGCTCGCTGGTCACCATCAACATAACACTTATGTGTGGACTCTTTGTTATATCTTGCAATTGAAAACTCGACAATTCAAGAATAACAACTGAGGCTTTCGTTAAGCCGTCTAAAAAAACAAATGGCGGTTTACCGATATTACCACCCAGATAAACATCCTGCCCTGCATTTTTGAGCATTTCATAAATCAAAGAGGACGTTGTCCCCTTTCCTTTTGTTCCAGTAACACCGATGAGTTTCGCCGGATTATTTTCAATAAAAAGTTTTGTTTGTGAGGTAATGATAGATTTTTTTAGAGAAACAAGTGGCTCTTTGAGAGGTAATATGCTTGGACTTCTTACAATAACATCATATGGTATCAGCATCTTACCTGTAATAGGTTTTCCCAAATAAAGAGGAATATGAGCCGCTTTGAGTATACGAAGGGCGCTTTCCCACTCTCCCCCCGTTTCTTGTAATTGTTCTTCATTTTTTTCATCGAAAACGGCAAAAGGAACAGTATGCTTAAGAAAATATGCTGCTGTAGTTAATCCCTCAATACCAAGTCCGAGGATAGCTGTTTGCTTCTTTCGCAAGTCAGAGAACATCATGCCTGGTTTTTATTCTAGCAGATCAACGTGGTGAATTGGGAATGATTTTTTCAATATTTCCTGAGCAATTTGTGCAAACGGTTTGCTTTCTCCAGTTGTATAGAAGAGGTGCGTGGGATGTTTCTGGCTATTCTGCATCTTATTATTTGTTATAATCCGCCTTACTTGTTGAGCAATGGCGATGGCAGAATCTAAAATCTGCACGTCTTGACCAAGAAACTCCTGAATTTGTTTTTTCAGAATGGGAAAATGTGTTGAACCCAACACGACAACATCTACCCCTTTTTCTCGAAAAAGAAAAAGCTCCTGTGTAAGTATTGTTGACAACGCTGCATGCTTTTCAGCTTCAAGAAGAGGAACTATTTTATTCGTCCCAATAACAACTACTTCACAATCAGCAGCAAATTGCTGAATAAGGTGTCTATTGTATGCACTTTTTGCTGTTGCTTCGGTTACCAGCAAGCCTATTTTTTTCTTTTTTGTTATTGCAGCTGCTGTTTTAATAACGGGAACTGTACCGATAATGGGGATGTCCGGGAATGTATGGCGTAAAAAAGTAATACCGCTTACCGTAATCGTATTACAAGCGATGACAATAAGTTTTACCTGTTGCATACGAAGAAAATGGATAAGCTTTTTTGTAAGATACTGAATTTCTTCTTGACTTCTTTTTCCATATGGCGCATTGACTGAATCGCCGATATAGACCGTTGCTTCATGGGGAAGGTAACGCGTGAGTTCTCTGAAAATTGTTAATCCCCCTACACCCGAATCCAAAATACCAATGGGTTGCTTATGCATAGAGCAGTACCTGCGTTTTACTTTCGTACCAGGGGAGAGAGTCGAACTCTCGCTCTTCAGTTTATGAATCTGATGCTTTAACCAACTAAGCTACCCTGGCAATGCTCTCTAGTATAACAATTGACCTCACTCTCGGTCAATGTTATAATGGTCTTTACGTGCGGGGTAGTGTACAGTGCACATGAGGCTTAACAGAATGGGCCATCTTATTAGGAATAGTAAGACATGTATTCAGCTATATCGGTAAACTCCTACGTGGACAATACCGAGGGAAGGTTCGCTCAATGCGAAAACCCGTAGAGACCAAACGCTGAACATCCAGAACCGGATGAAGATAGAGTCCGACACTCTGAGTAATCAGAGCAAACAGATGCATAATCTCATAGGCTGGGCGCGACTCCCAGCCCCGCAACATAGGTTATTTAGATTGATAATACAATGCAAATCAATAATTAGGTGATGTCTTTTGTTACTACTGAAGGTTTCTGTGCACCAAAATTTTCGTTACATCCTACTTATAGGACTTTAACTACATTTCGCAACAAATATTCTGTTTGGAAAAAATATCCTACTTTGATATAATTTCGAACATGGCTAAAGACATGCTAGAAATGGCAGAACTCTTGTATGCGAATGGATTTTTAACACAAGAGGAGTTAGAGCAAGTAAACACTCTTTCTTACAGAGCCGCAAGACGAGGGGCATTTGAAAAAGCCGATGCTATTGAACTTGCTGTACGGCAAGAATACATCAAAGAAGCTGAAGCAAATCCTTTAAAGATAAGCGTAGATAATCTTGGTCTCCCGTCTTTATCGAGGAATACATTAATCAAGATGAATATATTTACTATCGCTCAGTTAGTATTTTTTGAAAAGATGCTTGGTGATATTCGAACTATGAGTAAATCTCTTGGTAAAATACAACTGCCTCTTGTGCAAAACGCATTGCAATCTTACTTACAGCAAGAATCATATACAGGGGAAGTTTCACTGAAACAACAAGCAGCAGAAAGTATACGAGCATATAGAACTATAGCAAATCCCGTTGATAATACATTAGCAAGATATTATGGGCTGGGCTACAGAGGTATTATAACAATTGGCGACTTTTTGAAACAAAGTGGCGGTATTAGTCTTGAAGCAGACCACTATACTCCCCATGGGCAAAGTCCATATGTACCAAATCCAAAACGCGACTTTGACAGTATATTAAGGGGAGTGAATAGCATAATTGCTCAAACGACAGCAGTGAGGAAAACTCTTTCATAAATGTCACTGTAACTATATGAAATTAACGTGTGGAAAGTAGGTTCTGATTTCTTTTAATCCCCGCAACAAAAAGAAAAACTTACAAAATCTCCATTCCCGTTTCGAGGTGGTATTTATCCGATGCTTTCTCGCCCATTATGATGATTTCCACAAACCGATTACTATTGATACCTGAACTACCGACAATCAACGCTGCTTCACCCACTGCCACATCGCGTAGTTGTGTGTAACAAGTAAACTCACCAATTTTTGTTTGTATACGTTTCCCTGGCGTAAAACTGATTTCCTTTGGCAGTAAAGTCGTTTTTGCATTACCGAAATTATCAATGAGCCAAATTGTTTTTGGTGCATCAGGAATACTTTCTATGGGGTATATTTCGTGAGTAATATCCTCTTTATTCATGAGCCAACGGGCTAAACGGGGCATGTAGTCAAAACTGCGAAACTGGGTTGTTGCGAGCTGATCACGCAGTTCTTTTGTTATTTTTCCTTTTTGAAGAAAACTGTCGGCAACTGTTGTAACATCAGTAAGCATAATCTCTTTTGCTAATCTGAATTTTTTGACAAGCGATAAGCAATACCCGTCAATAGTTGCAACCACAAGTGTTTTCTTATACCAGAAGTATCCAAAGGGTGTTCCGTTTGGCCACTTTTTTTTATGCCTTGGCGCTGAGTTTACTAAAATAACTCCTTCATTGCCACTGGAAGCATCCAGCATGTCAATCATATTTCCAGCTGCTTCTATTTCCCGGTAATTGGTAATGCCAACCATGGTGATTGCAGCACCAGGAAACAGAGTTGCGAGACGTGTTTGCTGTCGTCCAGATGTATTGTCGTCATGACAATCATTAATGATGGTAATGAACATAAGGATGAACCTGATCATAGCAACGGGATGCTTTTTCTGTCAATGCTGTTTCTCGTTTCCTGACTATGCTATGATAAAAATTAGAAGAAAATAGCAATCCATTGCTGCCAGTTTGGCAGTTCTTTTATTTTTTTCTGTGCTGATTGATTTTTACCCGAAGGACTTTCTGAGATGATAACTTCATGTTCACCTGGTTTCGCCAAAAAGAGATTATCTCTGGCTTGTTCTTCAATAAACTGCTTGGTTGCAACCATCTTGAGTTGTTTTTGCAGCTGATTATTTTCTTTTTTTACCCGGGAGAGCTGTTGTGCAGCTTGAGATAAAACATCCTGTTTATGCCACAGTTGATAAATTGACCCAAGAAGGCTCATAATAATGACGCAGGCAAATATAATTATGGAAAAGAAGATAATTTTTTTCATTGACGAAAACGATAAGAGATGATATTATAGGCTTTGTACCGTATGAAACCTATCACCCTTCGCGATGCCCACAAGGAGTTCGCAAAGTTTTTGGAATCTAAGAAACGCTCAAGCGCTACTATTGTAGCATACAATAAAGACATCGATCAGCTCATCGAGCATTTACAAACGTTGTCAAAAACACAAGCTCACGAGTCAACAAAAGAAAACCTTGAATCATTTCTTGAGAAATTGAAAAATCAAGGCTATACGCCAAAGTCAATTTCGCGAAAGTTGAATTCAACACGTACGTTCTACCGGTTTTTGAAGATTAATGAATATATTACTGACGATCCATCTCTACTTGTTGCCCATCCTGAATATCAGCTCGCGGCACCACGAATTTTAACCTTAATGGAATATCGCGCACTCCGGGATGCCGCGAGAAATGATCCGCGGATGTTTGCCATTATTGAGTTATTACTGCAAACCGGTATGCGTATTGGTGAATTATCAGGACTTACCATGGATGATGTTAGACCCGAAGGGTTATATATTCGTCCGTTTGAAAAACATGAAGAGCGAATTATTCCACTAAATCGGCCTGCACGGGAAGCACTTGAGCACTACTTGGAAACACGGCCGAATGTGAAAGAAACGCGTGTTTTTGTCACAAAATCAGGTCGGCCGTTTCTTATCAGAAATATTCGTACCGCTGTTGAGCGGTATTTTCAACTTGCGGAGATTAAAAATGCAAAAGTGAATGATTTGCGCCATACCTTTATTGCCCATCATTTAAAACATGGCGTTTCTTTGGTACTTTTATCAAAAATTGTTGGGCATAAAAGATTGTCTACAACAGAACGGTATCTGGAGTTTGTTCCGGACCGGGCAAAGGAAAATACCAACCTCACGGAGCTATAATAAATTTCTGTGCGTCTGCTTGGATTCGAACCAAGGACATCTATCTTATAAGGATAGCGCTACTACCGCTGAGCTACAGACGCGGATTTTAGTCTTCGTATTATATCAAAATTCTAGAAATAACTTTTTGAGTAATCACCGACAGCTTTGATAGCCATCAATATTTTCTCCTTAATCACTGTATTAAACACACGTAAATTACATGTTCCATGACCAAAACCCTTATGATCTAAATCTATTTTTACTTTTTTATAAATGCGGAAGTGGAAAGAAATCAGGCTGGTTAAAAGCGAAAAGAAACCTATACATATAGTTTAGGCTTCTAAAAAGGGGGCTGTTGACTGCGCATTGTTTCTTGATAAAGCAACGATGCTATCTACTATTCCTATAGAAAGCGACTGATGTGCTCTTACTGTTACTCCTTCTGGATGCTGTTTATCAACCAGCAATACGTCTCCTACCGGCTGCCAATATTGTTTATTGACAATAGGAGCTGAATGACGGACAGCAAAAAAGTATCCTGGCCTTTGCGTGAATGACAAGACCCAAATCCCCCATTTATCTCTTTTATCTTTTGGTACCGGGAGTAGAGTAACTGACTCCTGCTGATTGTCTTGTCCTTTTAAGGTTACCACAACTCCAGGAAAAGAAAATACTTGATCTTTTGATACATCCATATCGTTAATTTGTTTCAGTATATCTAAGTCGAGTATCGCATCTTTTCTCCTCGTTTCGTAAGCTGCATAAAAGACAGGAATTTTTCCAGTAGGAGAATATGAATTGATAAATCTCCCAGACCAGTATCGCCTTTCCACAAAATTTTCATCATCATACACAGGTGACTGACCTAAGAGCGCTCTGAGTGCCTCATCATTCCTAATCTCCTCAACAGTAAGCATAGAGCGGGAATTATATCAAAATATATCAAATCTTGCAATCCCTATAGCTTCGCTCTGATCTGAATTTCAGCTTCTACCTGACGAATATCTTTGGCGTATTTGAGACGTGACAATTCCTTGATAAGTTCAGCGACGCGTGGATTTTCCGCTGCTTTCTGCGCTGCCATATCTTTCATGAGGTTAATGGAAAACGGTGGCACCGGTTCACCATTCACAATGGTTTTCATATATGCGTTGTACTTGTCGATATTAATAAGATCAGCCTCAGTAAATGTCGGCTGAAATTCATGCTGCAAATAATTTGCATCAGTAACACCAACGCGGAAGCTTACCAGTGTTCCGACATTACCAAACACCGCATTCTTCACTTCCTCCTGCATCTGCCCGGTAAACTGATTGGCAACTGTCAGATTAAGCTTATATTTTCGCGCCTCAGAAAGAATGACTGCAAAATCTGGCGTTGCAAAATTTTGAAACTCGTCAACGTAGAGATAGAAATCTTTTCGCTGGTCTTGCGAAATATTCTGCCTGCTCATTGCCGCAACCAGAATTTTTGGTATCAGAATAAGTCCCAAAAAATTGGAGTTCTCTTCTCCGATTTTCCCTTTTGCCAGATTAATGAGGAGAATTTTTCGCTCATCCATAATTTGGCGGAAATCAAATGCGCTTTTTGATTGCCCTATGATGTTACGCATCAATTTATTGGTAACGAATCTGCCGAATTTTGAAACAATATAATCAAGTACTTCTGACTTATGAAAATCATTTGTTTGTGCGATTTGATCTGTCCAATAGCGTTTAATAATCGGGTCGGTTATTTTTGGCAAAATTTGCTGGACAAAAGCTGAGTCTGTCAGGGCGCGTTGCACTTCAATGAACGTACTACCCGGCTCTGCCATAACTGTTAACATAGCGTTACGGATACCATGTTCGAGTCGAGGACCAACAATACCAGTTTGATTCGGGTCATATAATTTATAGAACAAACCGATGATTGATGAAACAATATAGTGTTTTTGCTCCTCAGTATAGGCTTCCATAATATTTAATCCCATCGGGCGTTGCGTGTCTGATGGATCAAACACAATAACGTCTTCTGCCCGTTCCGGTGGAACAAGGGGTAAAACCTCTTCGACTAAATCACCGTGCGGATCGACAACACAGATACCCTCACCATTACAAATATCCTGTAAAACCATTTCTTTTAAGAATTCTGACTTTCCAGTACCGGTTTTTCCAATAATATACATGTGACGCCTCCTATCTTCGCGTTCAATGTATACAGGACGGGTAATGCCGCGAAAAACACTTTTGCCTAAATACAGTCCGGTTGTTGGAATTTGCGGCGGAGCAGGTGCTCGTTTACTTGTGAGCCACACAACACCTGGCGTTGTCACACTTTTATTCGGAAAATGATAGAGTGTTGCAAGTTCCTCGCTACTCATGACATTGGTTTGCTTATACATCGGTTGATAGCGATAGAGAAAATCTTTCATAAAGAATCCTTTGAAACGGATTTTATTTTTGCCCAGGTGATTAACCCCACCAAATGCTTCCAGAACATTAATAATATTTTCCAAGTGTGCTTTTGCCGCTTCCATGCTGCTTGATGAAACAACAATGCGAATAACAGTATTAAAACCAGGTTTGCCTACTTTTCCCTCTATGGCTTCCAGCTCTTTTGCATCTACCGAATAAGAAGCTTTTTCAGGGTTTGATTCTTTCTTTTTTGTGCTGGAAAGGAAACTTTTCCCCTCTTTTTTCCACTTACCTTCTGCGGGACTGATAATAATTTGTATCGCAGCACCTTCTCCTTCGCCCATTTTTGCTAGAACGGATGTCAAGACTGAAAGTCCGTCCAGCGGCATATCCTTAAACACCTTCATTGGTTTATATGCTGACTCTTTCAGGCGAAGACTGGCAAAAGCAACCTCTCCATCTTCTGAGAAAATATTGTACTCATTTCCAATGATATTCCTTTGTTTTGCATTACTTCCATCTACGATAATAATGTCTGCATCGGGGTATGCACCGTTAATTTGCTTTTCCAGTAGATCCCGCAGTTTATTAGGAACATATACATAAAAACAAATTTCTCCGGGACGTCCCACGATTTCAAAGGAAATGGATGTCTGGGGTTTGAGAAATGCAAATCTTCCACCCTTTCTCAATGATGAGAGCGAGGCAAATACCTGCTCCATTGCGTCAATTTTAATTTCATTCTCTCTGGGAAGCGTTATTTGCAGTAATGTTGAATTGAGTGAAACCTCTTCCCTTTTCCTCCATTTATACCAGAGAAATAAAATATACCCCCCCCCATAAAAAAGTCCACTAATACATAGAAGGACAAAAAGAGAGAGAATGATATATGCAAGTAGTTGCATCAGCATATCTGGTGATAACAGCATTACGTTTGTTTTCCTTTCTGCATAGCTTCCTTTTTTAACACTTTCCTGATGAGTGTCGCAAGCCATGTAACAGATTGTTTTATTGCCTTAGGTGTCTGTAATATGCTCTGCACTGTCTCGTCTGGCAGATTGATCAGAGTCGGATTTGTTGGCACAGGCGTTAGATCTTTTGTTGGCATTACTCCCGCTTGCTGAGCATCCTGCCTGATAACTTCCTGAATTGGTTGTGCTTCAACACCGGCAGCAGCAACTTCAGGAGATAAAACTATTTCCGACTGCGTTGCAAATTCATTGCCTGTTTTGACAATAAGCGGAGCATTTTCTTTAGCAGCCACAGGAACACTAACAGGTTGCCCTCTCAGTGATTGCGCTTGCTGTTGTACTGACGATTGCTGGAGAACAGATTGTGTATTTGGATCCATATTGTCATCATACCATGCTAAGGAAAGCAAACAAAGTGTTAGTCATTCTTTTCCGGTTTCCACCCACACTGGGGACAAGCAGTAAGCTTTCCTTGCTGAATTTGCTGTACTTCCGTTTCTACTGCCACCCACTCACACCGTTTGCAGGCAATACGAAAACACGTTGCACATGTTTTATCTTCCATAATTATGCCACCGGACGAACCCTTCCGCATGAAATCTTCTTACTTCCACAACTACATTCGTATATCCACTCTCCTGCTCTTTTTATATGCATTTTCATACAATCAGGGCATTGCGCCAGTGTAGAACTGAAGATTTCTGACATCCCGAACTGCCCGACTGTTCCTTGTACTAACGTCTCAACATTTGACGGTTGTTTCCAGGTAAATTGCGCAACCAAACCAGCGACATTCACTCCAACGTTTGGCGGGCATCCTGTTCCTTCGACGGTTTTCACCGGCAAAGACCCTAACTGACGAACTATTGCGTACGTTGTCAATGCGTCAATTGCCTGTCCACGCCGGACAACATCGAGCAACTTATCCTCGCGGGGATGATCTGCAAAATGATCTGCCGCATTGAGAATTGCATTAAACGCAAACGCGAGTTCTGGCCAGTTAATTTTTTCAGTATGCAATACTGCAAGATAATGAGAAAGAAGTTGCACTTGCGCATTGTCTCCTTCCAGTTTTGCAAAAATAGTTTCAAACTCCTGCATTGTCATACCTTTTTTACTAATCGCAAACGGTATCTCATTGACAACTATCGGATGGGATAAATACCATGCGTCAAGCGAGGTACGACCGTCATAACTTTCAAAAAAGTTTGGGTCAAGCGTCAGCGCGGTCATCGCATAATCGTGCTCAGTAAAATCAACAGCTACACGTCTTCTTTCAACACATTGTACGCCATTTTTTTCAATAACCTGGAATGTATCACAGAATTTTCCATAGTATGCTGAATCTTGCTTATCACTTGGAGGAGAAAATGAGAGAATCATTTTTCCCTTCTTCCCGGGTTTTGTTTTTTTCATTGCATTCACCAGTGTGTCATTAATATACTTCCATCCGGCTAATTCTGCTGCTTCGCGTTCCTGATCAGGAGAACCCTGTTGCTTGCGAATCATTGCACCACGCAAAAGAATAGCTGACAAGGATTCTTTCATGTAATCATTTGCATACAATTCATCATTGTGATTAACCAATGTTCCTATGCTATCGATAACATGAAATCGCTCCATAAGATTTGTTTTGAGATTCGTACGAATCCCACTATCAAGTTGCTTTAAACCCTCTCTATCGCCTTTTTTGCGAAGACGTTCAGTTTGGAATACATCAGCAACTGGGTTATATGAACGCTGTAACAATTCTGTTGAGGAAGTTTTTCTGCCCAAAGCCATATCACAATCCTGCTGCAGAGTAAGGAATTCAAAAAAATCTTTTTGCTGCTCTAAAGGAATTGCAGCTGCGGCAGTAAAAACTGACATGCTATCTTTTTGTACGTTTCGTAAAGCTACTTCGTTGGTTGCGAGCATAAAAAACTCCAATCTTTCGAAAGGAGTACACAAAAAATGCACTTCTGCTCGGAAGATTTGATAACGGGGATCTGACTTATCAGCAAAACGCTGCTTTACAGTTGCGGCACAGTGAAGGAATTACACCTTCTTCACCCGGAATGCCAAATTGTCTCTTGTTTCTTTTCTTTAAAATTAACGTATCTGCTCTGGGTAAAAAACAAATCAGACAAACGATTGAAGTATATCAGAATTGCCTTCTCTTTTTGTGTACTGTTAAGTCCGGCGAGTTTTCGTTCAACCCTTCGCGCAATGGTACGCGTCATGTGCAAAAATGCTGCAACTTTATCACCACCGGGAAAAATAAAATTACGAAGACGCGGCATCTCCTCAGTCATAGTATCAATTTCTTTTTCAAAATGGCTCACTTGCGTTAGCATATGCTGCACGAACGTTTTTGGAACTATTGCCTGCGGATTAGCTAACAAGGAGGCGATATGCAGTAAATCATCCTGAATGGCCCACAATACTTCCCGCAGTGCTTTTTCGTACTCCTTATCTCCTAAATGCGCAATAACAACACCTATTTGGCTGTTTAATTCATCTATTGTCCCATACGTATCAACACGCGGATTATTTTTGGCAACGCGCGTACCGTCAAAAAGTGACGTTTTTCCACTATCTCCCTTTTTTGTGTAAATTGGCATAATTTTGTGATCTAGTTATAGTTGTTTTCGGTGAAATATACAAGCCTGAGAGCAAAAGAGGGATGAAAAACCTTCTTTCGAAAAGTTTTCCAAGATGACTGCCAACTTTTGCTCGAAAGCCTTGGGAAAAAGCAAAGAAACGGTTTTCTGGCTTTTACAGTTACGGCATAGCCACGGACTCACACCGTGATTGCCCTATTTCTTTGTTATTTTTTGATTGTTAACACTCGGAATAACCACAATTAAAACACTTTTTGCATCCTTCCTGATAGGCGAATGCGGAAACACCGCATTCAGGACAAATATCGTACAGGTTTGTGTCAGTTGACGAAAGCTGTAACTGCTGTTGTCCATTTGGGATTTCATCATGCACAACATGCGTTTCTACCGCTGCAGGAATAACACCGTTATCCATAACATCTTGTATCATTTTTTTGTCTTCAACTTTTCCGTTCACGGAAAAACTGAAATGTTGCGCTAGAATTTTTGCGACAGCATCTGGTAAACTTCGCACACGGTTTACGCCGAATCCGATACTTCGTGACCCACCGATGCCGGTAAGCTGCGCAACAACCTGTCGTATTCTTTCCCGCGGTTGCAACATACCATTTAAACGAAGGTTAAGGGAAATCATCCGTCCCAATGCATCTGCCATTGCCGCAACATCGGACCCGCTTTTACCGATGGTAATAAAGACTTCAAACGGTTGCTTATCATCAGTGTGATTGATCGTAATGAATGTTTTTCCAACTGGGGTTTCTGTTTGATATGTCGCGCCTTCAATGCGTTGTGGCCTGGCAACAACCGGCATAATAGGCAACACTGGTTGTACTGCAATAACCGGCGTTTCTTTTTTCGCTTTTTTGTCTTCAACGCGCTCCAATACACCTTGACGACTACCATCACGCATATACGTCACACCTTTTAGTCCATAGTCGTACGCTGCCATATAGAGTGTTTTAACATCTTCAACTGTATGAGAATTCGGCGCGTTGACGGTTTTAGATATAGACGAATCAATATATTCCTGCGCCACTGCCTGAACTTTGACGTGTTCCAAAGGTGTCAAATCATTTGCCGATACAAAATAGTTTGGTTTTTCTTTATCAGGATGGGCTTTTTTCCACTGATCAAACAGCGGATGATAGACAATCTCTTCTCCTCCCCTCCATCGTCTGAGGAAGGAAAATTCGTACACCGGCTCAACTCCCGAGGAAACACCTGAAACAAGCGATGTTGTCCCTGTTGGTGCAATCGTGAGTAGAACGGCATTCCGTATTCCCTGTTTTGCTATTTTCTGTTGGATATTTTTAGGAAGATTTTGGATATGGTAACCTTTGAGGTATTTTGCTTTGTTAAATTTGGGGAATGACCCTTTTTCCGCTGCTATTTCAGTACTCGCTTCATATGCGTTATCACGAAGCGTCTGGAAGATTTTATGGATAACCGGTAGGGATGCTTCTGAACCATACGCTAAATGCATTTTAATCAGTGTGTCACCGAGTCCCATGATCCCCAAACCGGTTCTTCTGATATCTTTTGCACATTTTTCGTTTTCTTTGAAGAAATAGTAGGTTTGGTCAATAACATTATCTAATAGCCGCATGGCAACTTTGACATCCTTACCGAATGCCTCATAATCAAACCATCCTGCCTTTTCTTTTGGCAGATCTGCATCTCTGACATATGCTGAGAGATTCATGGCGCCTAAATTACAGACTGCCCAAGCTGATAACGGCTGTTCCCCGCACGGATTTGTTGCAATCAATTTTTCAAAATAAAAGGTATTTGACCGTTTATTTGACCGCTCCATGAAATGGAGTCCTGGCTCTGCAGAACGCCAGGCAGCAGTACAGATAAGATCCCACAGGTATCGCGCTTGCACTGTTTTATGGACTTTTACTTTTTTTCCAAGTGCTCTCCATTCATCGATTTCACCGTTCCATTTTTCATCGTACTCAGGATCATCAATGTCAGGATATACCAGATCCCAGTCTTTATCGTTTTTTACTGCTTCCATGAACGCATCTGAAATACACACAGATAAATTTGCACCGTTAATTTTAGAGAGATCTTCTTTAACAGTAATAAATTCCTCAACATCCGGATGCCAATCCCACAGCATAATCATCGTTGCTCCGCGCCTCGAGCCACCTTGCTGAACCACATCATGGGTAGCATATGAGAAAAGCCCTGCCCAGGTTACCGGCCCTGAGGAGGTTCCATTCACTTTATGCACCCGCGCGCCACGAGGTCTCAATGAAGAAAGGTTCAGTCCAACACCACCGCTTCGGGATTGTATTTCAACGAGTTGCTTAAGAGACTCCAAAATACCATCCCGTGAATCTTTTGGAGACGGAATAACAAAACAGTTAAAGTAGGTCACTTGATAATTTGTACCTGCTCCAGAGAGGATTCTCCCACCCGGCACAAATTTGAAGTCACTCATTACATCATAAAATGCCTTTTCCCACTTTTTCCTGACAATTTGTTTCTCGTTTTGTGAAATACCCCACGCAACGCGTTTCCATGTTTCTTCAGGCGTATGCTCGGTGAGTACCCCATCTGCTGCGCGCAGCGCATACCTATCGAGAAAAACTTTTTCCCGCAAGGTTCCCACAAAATCTGGTTGGCTTGTTTGCTTTGTTTTATCCATACGTTACTTTATTAATTTCTTTACTTCTTTCTCAAAATCTTCCACATCAACAAAGCGTTTGAAAACACTTGCAAAGCGGATGTATGCTACTTTGTCGAGTTTTTTCAATCGTTTTGCAACCATTTCACCTATCTCCTTGCTCTTCACTTCAACGCTATCGCGACTTCTTAGTTCACGTTCTATGTCAGTCAACATTTTTTCAACTGTTTCAACGGAAATTTTTGTTTTCTCCGTTGAGGTAATCATGCCCCGTTTTAATTTTTCCCTGTTAAAGAGCTCTCGTCTACCATCTTTTTTCATGACATACAAATCAACATTTTCAATTCTTTCGTATGTCGTGAAGCGCTTACCGCAGGCGACGCAACTTCGCCGTCTCCTGATCGTCTCTAATTCTTCTTTGTCTCGTGTCTCAACAACTTCTGTTTGATGATTTCCGCAATATGGACACTTCATCGTTCCTTCACTCATGCCTGCTACATGTAGTGGTACAATCCATACTAGTGCACTATATATCCCCTGTCAATAGACAAAAACTACATCAGAGACTATCACCTTCTCTTTTAGCTTCGTTTTTGTTTGTAAGAAAACGGAGAGAAATTATTGAGGAGAAAAAGAGTTCACTTCTTTTTCTTTACGCTTTCTTGAGAGCATCCAATTGTTTGACAAATCCGTCAACCCTCTCTTCTTGTTGCTCAACAGCATGCTGAAATGATTTGTCTCTGGCGTGTGCAAAACCGGTAAGTATTTGTTCGTGTTTTGCAGCTGCCGTTGTCATTGTGCCAAGAAACCCGTTAATATCTTCTCCCTGTTTTTTTGCAATTGTCGCGTTTTCTATTGCATAGAAAAAATAATTCTCTGCTTTGGAAATAGTGTCAAGTGCAAGTTGCTCTTTTTGCGCTGTTCCCTGGAGCAAATACATGCTTGCGCTTAAGCGCTTGTCAGCTTGCAGTAAATCAAATGTTGCCTGTTGCTGTGGATCCGTAATAAAAATACTGACGAGTCTATCGCGTAATACTTTTAAGCCGTACAATGGATTATCAGGCAGAAGTCCTGGGTATGGTAACGGATAGGTAATGACTTGTGGCGCAGGAGGAAGAGAGGGTGTAACTGTCAAAGGAATTTCTTGTGCACTTACCGGATAGGTAACCCAAAAAAAGAGGAGAATGAGAAGAAAGAGTTTTTTCATACCCTGCCTATATAGAGTATAGCATAGGTAATTTTTTATTCCAAGAAAGCAAAGTAAAACTATGAGGTTTAGCTGACTGTGTTTTTAAAGCCAATTGCTGATAAAGCAGTATGGAGTGTTTGATCTTGATCATGCGAATATGTGTTAATAATCAAATCATAATATCGCTCGTCCCAGTAAACCCATCGGGTGTTATTGTTTGCATATAGCCGTTGCCATTTCTCTAAATCATTCTTCTCCCGCTCGAGTACTTCTTCCTTCGCTTCTTCGATAGAAATGTGTTCCCTGTTGACTAACCTATCGATACGGATATTTGTCTGATCAACTCCATGCATATCCTGACATACAACAAGAATCTTAAAAATACCCTCAAGTCCCTGCGCATTAAACCCGGCGAGTTTTGTTTCAACAATAAGATGTGATTGTGTCTTTAAAATATTTTTCAGTGATTCATCAAAATCCCTGTCCTCCTCATCAGGACGCTTATTGGTATCTTTTTCGCTAAGGTGCATTTTTCGTCGTACCGCTTCCCAGAAGATTTCTCCCCCTTCAATATGTCGCCATCCCAACGTCGCTGCGAGATGGTGGGCAAGTGTTGTGGAACCGGATGCTATTCGCCCTGATACCGTAATAAGCCGCATGCGTGATAAATCAACGGGACGATGTGTCATGACAGTTGTTCTCCTATAAGGATTGCCTCTTCCACCAGACGGTTAGAATATCCCCATTCGTTATCATACCAGGCAACTACTTTTACCATATTACCAGCAACGACTTGTGTTAAAGATAAATCCACAATTGCCGAATGAGAATTTCCGATAATATCTGAGGAAACGAGAGGGTCATGAGTTACAGAAAGAATATGTTTATTTGCATGGTGGCTTGCTGCCTTTATTAAGGCATCATTTACCTCGTCAAGGGTAACAGTTCTTTTTACTAGAAACGTAAAATCAGATAATGACCCTACTGAAACGGGCACTCTCAAGGAAAGGCCAGCAAATTTATCTTGCAATGGTTTATATGCCTGAGAGGCAGCAATGGTCGCACCAGTTGATGTCGGCACGATATTATGTGCTGCCGCACGAGCCCGGCGGTAATCCTTGTGTCCACCATCCTGCAACTGCTGATCTGAAGTATATGCATGAATGGTTGTCATCATTGCTTTTTCAATCCCGAATGCTTCATCGATCACTTTGGCCACTGGCGTAATGGAGTTAGTCGTACATGATGCATTACTGACAATTTGTTCATGCTTGTAGGCTTTTTCATTGACTGACAAAACAAATGTCGGCGTATCATCTTTTGCTGGCGCAGACATAACCACTGCTCTAGCCCCTGCTATAATATGCGCCATTGCTTTTTCTTTTGTGAGGAAATGTCCCGTAGCTTCAATCACCACATCAATGCCAATCTGACCCCACGGCAACAATGTTGCGTCTTTTTGAGAATAGACGGGGATCGTTTTCCCGTCAACAATGAGTTCTCCTAAAAAATCCGGCTTTGTCGTATCAATACTTGGTTTTACAGAAAGTTGATGATTAAGCATGCCATAGTTACTGTCAAATTGCAGCAGATACATCCATCCTTTTAAATCTGTTGAAGCACCAGCATTAATTGCAACGATGTCAGCATCTTTCTGATGCGCAGCTAAAATAACCCGGTGTGCAACTCTGCCGATTCGTCCATAACCGTTAATTGCAACACGTACCATTTACTATGAGTATAGAAGAGAAAAACTCCCTGAGCAAGAGGAAAAGTAGCATGACTTTTGCTACAATGCATCCATGCAACGATTTGAACGCAATATCAAGCTATTTTATGTCTTCAATTTTTTTATCGGCTTACTTTTTAGTATACCTATTTGGGTTGCTTTTGAACACCGAATTCTTACCTTTGGGCAAATGGCTTTGTTTAGCGCAATCAGTACTGCCATTGAAACCTTTTTACAGATTCCAACCGGCGCAATTGCAGATATGATGGGAAGAAAATCAGCGCTTATTATTGGCTGGATGACACTCGCTGTTTTGTATCTTTTTGAAGCGTACGCTAAAACACCATTACAGTTTTTCCTCATATTTGCATTTGCTGGTGCGGCAACATCATTAAGTAGCGGAGCTGATGTTGCACTGGTATATGACTCATTACAAGCTATGAAAAAAGAAGGCATGTTTTCTTTGGTTGTTGCAAAGGCAAAATTTTGGTATCGCATCTCGATGGCTGCAGCAACCCTTATCGGCGGCTATTTGTTTCTGACAAATATCAGCTTTCCCTACGTTGGACAAGCCATTGCATTTCTTATTGGAATAATCCTTCTTTTTCTCATGTATGAACCTACGGTTTCAATAAAACGTTCAATAAGTATAACAATGTATATACGTCATATGCACCAAGGCTTTACTGAACTTTTTAAAAACAGCTACATGGTAAAACTCACGATTTTTTATTCGCTGATTGGCGCTATTACATGGTCATGTCTCAATTATTATAATTTGACATTTATGAGTGATATCGGTTTCTCTACGAAGGAATTAGCTGTCTTTTTTGCACTTGCCTATATTATCAGTGCGTTTGTCATTTACTTTCTTGCAAAGCTACCTATTACACTAACAAGAGAACATATTTATCTCGGATTTCCACTTCTGATGAGCCTTTCGCTGCTGCCGGGAGTTTTCGCTAATCATGTCATTGCGCCTCTTATGCTTATTGTTACACAAATAACCGGCGGCGCACGATTCACTCTCTTAGATAGATATGCCAATCAGGAATTTTCTTCCCGGTACCGGGCAACGGCAAACTCTGCTCTCAATATGCTGGTAAGCATATGCTATATTGTGTTAGTAACGCTTGGTGGACAATTTCAAGACACATACGGAACAAAGATTATTTATACTATGCTTGGTGTTTTAACTGTCCTTTTCGTTTTGCCAAGCAGCATTACTCTTCTCATATCTCACAGAAAAGGTCTATCGCAAATGATTGCTGTGAAAACAGCTATAGTTGAGGAAAACGAGCAAAAAGAAATTTAGTCGGTAAACTCCTGCACAAACATTTCTCCGTAAATTCCCGCATTAATGACCCCAATGCCAACCCGGCGAAAATTTGCTGAGAGAATATTGGCCCGATGCCCAGGACTATTCATGAGGCCTTGCATTGCAAGATCGGTGTTAGCAGAAAATGCAAGATTTTCTCCTGCATATTGAAAAATAATATCGCGCTGGCTCATCCGGTCGAACGGCGACAACCCGTCTGGCGTATAGTGAGAAAAGTATCCATGAGACAATAAATATTGTCCATAGTATTCAGCAAGCTGCTTAAGTTTTTGATCGACAACAAGCGTTTGTTCTCCACGTTTTACCCGTTCACCGTTAATCATTATCAGCATTTGTTCTTCGGCCGATCCGTCAACCTCACCATTACTCACGGTAAAACCTAGAGATATACTCGTGTTTGCTTGCGGTTCAACTGTTAAGAAATTAATGGTATCATTTGCTGCCCCACCGAAAATTGTAGCTAATTCTCTCTCGACAACTTGCGAACGATCAACAAGAAATGAACCTATCTGCGATGATGCAATTGCATTTTTGAGAAACGGTGAAACCGGTAAAGCAGTGATGACAGTAAGTAAAAACATCAACAAAATGATACCGGAAAGCACACCAGGAAATATACCTAAAAAATTGCTCAACCAAGAAGAAATGAATTGATTTTCAATCATTTCTCTGTTAACCTTTTTTACAAAATTCTTGAGGAGCACATGGCACATAAGCTCAACGATAACTGCAACGATAAAAAACGCGGCGGCATTTGCATATCCCTTAGACATATGGAGATACCTCATAAGATATGGGACAATAAAAGCATATCCCTTAAGTCCTGCAAGAAATGAGATAACAAATTTTACAAAATCAAATAACGCATAGACAACACCAAATCCATATCCTTCGACCGCGTACAAAGCGAGTACGGTAAGAATAACAGCATCAATCCAGGTTAAATGTATTTGTTGTTGCATTAGAAGAACCGCTTGCATAGAACGCCTTTTCTTGTCAGTCTTTTCTTCTCATGGTATGATGAACGAGTGAAAAAAACAAGCAAGAATGTGTTCCAGCGGCTTGGCGTCAAATATATTAAAGTATTTATTCCCCTTGTCATTCTTGCTTTTCTTTTTTATTTTTTTGTTCTGCGCGACTTACCTTCACCAACTCGTCTTGCAAATCCTAATTTACCACAATCAACGCAAATTTATGACAGAAACGGTACTCTGTTGTATACAGTATATGGAAGTAAAAATCAAACCTTTCTCCCCCTGTCAGTCATTCCGGCAAATGTACAGGATGCAACCATCGCCATTGAAGATAAAGATTTTTATCATCACGGACCAATTGACTTTCGTGGCATCGCTCGAGCCCTCTACGTTATTCTGTTTCATAAAGAAATTCAAGGTGGTTCAACAATTACTCAGCAGCTGGTAAAGAATACTCTTCTTTCCCCCGAGCAAACCGTCACCCGAAAAATCCGGGAGATCATTCTTTCTTTTGCAACGGAACTCCTCTATTCCAAACAGAAAATTCTCGAACTCTATCTTAATCAAATTCCCTATGGAGGTACTGCCTACGGTATCGAAGCAGCATCCGAAACATACTTCGGTAAACATGCCAAAGATCTGGACCTTGCGCAAAGCGCACTTCTCGCAGGACTTCCTGAAGCACCAAGTGTATATTCACCGTTTGGTTCGCATCCTGAATTTGCAAAACAGAGGCAGATGGAAGTGCTGAACGCAATGCAACAACAGGGATACATTACGAAAGCGCAGAAAGAAGGTGCCGTGATAGAACCACTCGTATATACAAAAGTCAGCAGCAGTATCCGTGCACCGCATTTTGTATTGTATATAAAAGATTTACTGATTAAGCAATTTGGCGAGCAACTGGTTGAACAAGGTGGACTTAAGGTAATTACCAGTCTTGATTTGCCTGTGCAAAATATGGTTCAGGCCTCTGTTGCTGGAGAAGTTGCGCAACTGGGTGCTTATCATGTTACCAACGGCGCAGCGGTTGTTACTGATCCGGCAACAGGAGAAATTCTCGCAATGGTTGGCAGTAAGGATTATTTTGCAACTGACATTGATGGGAATGTAAATGTAGCGCTTGCACTACGACAACCAGGTTCTTCAATAAAACCCGTCAACTACGTTGACGGGTTATTGCATGGTTATACTGCTGCAACAGCATTTGTTGATCAGGCAATTTGCTTTCCCGATCCACCTGCCACTCCATATTGTCCGGTCAACTATGACGGGAAATTCCATGGACTCGTCCAAATGCGCTACGCCCTTGGAAATTCTTTTAATATTCCTGCTGTTGAAATGCTCAAGGCAAATGGTGTTCAATCAATGCTTGACCTAGCAAGGCAGATGGGCATCAGCTCATGGGGAAACAATGCTGATCACTATGGACTATCCATGACATTAGGTGGAGCTGATGTAACGATGCTGGATATGGCAACTGTGTATGGCGTTTTTGCTAATGATGGCTATCGGATAGATTTACAACCAATTCTCTCTGTTACTGACAGCAACGGAAACATGTTAGAACAATATACTCCTCCGGCAAGTGCACTATTTGGAACGAAGGTTCTCCCGGAAGGATATTCGTTTATTATCTCTGATATTCTTGCTGATAATGGTGCGCGTCTTGCTGATTTCGGAGCTACTTCTGCATTATATATCCCCCAGAGGTATGTACCGGTAAAAACCGGAACGACCAATGATTTCCGTGACAACTGGACAGATGGTTATACACCAAACTATGTTGTCATTGTGTGGGTTGGCAATAATGATAATTCGCCGATGAGCGGTCTGGCATCCGGGATTACCGGTGCAGCACCAATCTGGCATGATATTATGACCCAACTGTTGCAGAAAAATTCTTCAACCGCTATCAAACATCCAACCAATGTAGTATCACGAAAGGTATGTTCTACTGACGGCCTTCTTCCTCCACCTGACGGAACGCCAAATGCGTGCCCAACCCGCTTTGAGTATTTCATCCAGGGAAAAGAACCAAAGCAAACAGAAGCTAGTCTTAACCAAAACATATGGATTGATAAAACAACACAGGATATTGCAAAACCAGGCCAAACAGATAATATTGAAGCAAAATTCGAAACCGTATATAAAGACCCAGATGGCAATCAGTACTGCCTTACGTGTCCGCATCCAACCTCTGCCCCGACACCGACACCATAAACCAAAATGCTTGTGGTTTTTCTTTGAAGAGTACTTTATACTATTGACGAGTTTTTCCTGTGCTAGAGGATATGTATCTTTTCTATCAAACACTGATACTTCTGCTCAATTTTTTATCGTTTGTTGGCGATATAACTGTTGTTTTTTTCATGCGATTTTTTGTGGCACTTTTTATCTCAATCAAATCTATAAAAGCAAAAATTCGATGGTTTTTTTCGATACTACACAAACGTTTTACCAAGAATCATAGTAGAAGGAGGCGAAAGAAAAAAAAGATCGCAAAGTTTTATCTTATAGGACTACGGTTTCATTACTTTGTTGTTGGTGCTTTTTTTTCATTCCTTTTTCTGTTTATACCGCTGTTGCTTACCGTCACTGCCCAAATGCTTCCTGACATTACGACCTTAAAACTCCAGCAATTTCCCCAGACAACAAACATCTATGACAGACACCATACTCTTCTCTATCAAATCTATGCAACACAAAACAGAACGCTTATTCACCTCTCAAACGTTCCGTTGAATTTGCAGCATGCAACTATTGCCATTGAAGATAAAAATTTCTACAACAACCCTGGTTTTGACATAACCGCAATAGCACGCGCTGCGTTATCAGATATAGAAGGAAAATCATTGCAAGGAGGTTCTACTATCACGCAGCAACTTATCAAGTCTTCGCTACTTTCCCCGCAGCAAACAGTTACAAGAAAACTGGAAGAAGTTTTTCTCTCTTTTCTTGCGCAGCAGGTATATACAAAAGATCAAATTCTTGAAATGTATTTTAATCAAGTACCGTATGGAGGCACTGCCTGGGGGATAGAAGCTGCCTCGCAAACGTATTTTGGTAAGGAGGTTAGGAATTTGGATTTGGCACAGAGTGCGTTTCTAGCCGGCCTCCCACAAGCACCCACATTGTATTCTCCATTCGAGAATAACAATAATCTTTGGAAAAAACGCCAGGAAGACGTATTAGCTCATATGCGTTCGTTGAACTACATTACTGCTTTGCAGGAGCAGGAAGCGGACAAAGAAACGTTACATTTTATTCAGCCGCGAACGCCGCTGCTTGCTCCGCATTTTGTTATGTATATCCGCTCCTTACTGATTCAAAAATATGGGTTGGCGTTGGTCGAAAAGGGAGGGTTGAACGTTATCACTTCACTGGACCTACCAACACAAAATATGGCACAACAGGTTGTTGCAGATGAAATTAGCAAAGATGAGTATCTCCAGCTGACGAATGGAGCTGCGGTAATTACCAATCCGCAAAACGGCGATATTTTGGCAATGGTTGGCAGTAAGGATTACTTTGCTTCAGATATTGATGGAGAAGTGAACCTTGCAACTTCGCTTCGTCAGCCAGGTTCTTCGATTAAAATTGTTACCTATGCTGCTGCTCTCTCACGTGGATTCACTCCTGCAACAATCCTTGATGACAGCCCGGTCGTTTTTAAAAATCCCTGGGAAACGTATGTGCCGGTTAATTATGACGGAAAATTCCATGGAAGAGTAACCTTACGCACTGCGTTTGCCAATTCATTTAATATTCCCGCTATTAAAACACTCAATACGATTGGCATTCCAGTCTTTGTGACAACAGGGCGGGCAATGGGTATCAGCCACTTGCAAGATGCCAGCCAATATGGTCTTTCTGTCACATTAGGGAGCGCTGATGTAACGATGCTGGATATGGCAACTGCATATGGAACGCTTGCAAATTATGGTAACCACATTGATTTGAATCCGATTATCTCTATTACAGATGCACGGGGAAACATACTTGAACAGAAAAATGATATACAAAAAACGCCGGTCATTTCTGATGGCGTTGCGTTCCTCATTAGTAATATTCTTTCAGATAATAATGCGCGGAGTTGGGAATTCGGGACAAACTCGCCATTGTATATTCCGAATCATACCGTCGCCGTGAAGACTGGAACAACAGATAGTAAGAGGGACAACTGGACAGATGGTTATACGCCAAACTATGTTGTCATTGTGTGGGTTGGGAATAATAATAATGCACCAATGAGTCCTGTCCTCGCATCAGGGATAACCGGTGCAGCACCAATCTGGCATGATATCATGATGCAATTGCTACACAGTAGTCCTGACCACCCATTTCCCATTCCCTCTTCCATTGTCAGCAAACCGTGTTTGGGACATATTGAGTATTTCCTCAAAGGGACAGAAAACAATCCTGCCTGCATAGTGATCTATCCCACCTTTACACCGATACCTGCGCACTAGCTTCCTTTAATAAGTCGTATTGTGCTTGACACGATTGACCTCCGAAAAGAAATCCTGTTGATACAAATCTCGTTGCGCCTGCCCTTTTTGCAAGAGGTAGGGTTTGTGGCGTTATGCCACCGTCTATTTCTATGGGAAGCAAGGGGTCAAGACGCCGCAATGCTTGCACCTTGGCAAGCTGCATCTGTTCAAACGTTTGGTGCGAAAACCCTGCTTTCACTGTCATTACTAAGACAACATCAATATCTTCTAGGTAATGTTGAATTGTTTTTACCGGCGTTTGTGTATCAATGGCAAGTCCCACCTCCCCAATGTCTTCAACTCGAGCAACAAACTCAGCAATATCGGGCATTTTTTCAACTTGTCCGACAAACCGTTTAAAACCAACGTTTGCCCATTTCTCCACAGAGGCAAGTGGATCTTCTACCATCAGGTGAAGTTCAAAAAAAATATCCTGGGCATATAAGGCGAATGGAGACGGGTCGGAAAATGTTTTGTTGCCTGCAAATATACCATCCAGAAGGTCAATATGCATAATGTGGGCAAAAGGCTTAATGAGCCCTATCTTGCGTTCAATCTCACTCCATTCTTCCTCAAGGATTCCGGGGATAATTTCCGTATCCAATTTATAACTGTCAAAAATGTTCATACCTGTTTTTCTATTTTTGCCATTTCTGAAAGTCGGCGCTTATGTTGCAGTTCTTCTGAGAATGGTGTCACGAGCCACAGAGAAACGGCCTCAAACGCATCTTTTTCGTGTAAGAACCGTGCACCAAGAGATAAAATATTCGCATTGTTATGCAACCTGCTGAGTTTTACGATTTCAAACGGATCATCGCTTTTGTCCTTTTCTATATCAATAGCTGCTTGAGCGATTGCTTTGCCATAAAAAACTGCCGTTCTCACAGAGGGGAACTTATTGGCGACCATAGCTTCGCCTTGTCCAGAACCACCAAGGATGATACCTCGATCACTTGAGTTTTGGGAAATGTGCATAGCAACCTTACTGATAAATTCAGGGTAATCGTCAGCATCGTCTTCTCTATATGCGCCTTCATCAATAACATTGTATCCTTTCTCCAGTAAAAACTCTTTGATTTTTTCTTTTAAAATAAAACCAGCGTGGTCTGCGCCAAGATAAATTTTCATTATGCTTTTATTTTCTCCTCCAATGCCCCTTTTGTCAAAAGTCCGGTTTGTGCGCCAATATGCTCAATGACCGACGATGCATTTACCGATCCCCATACCATTGCTTCTTTTGTAGACATACCGCTTATATGTGCTCCTAAAAACCCTGTTGCGTACGCATCTCCTGCACCAGTTTTACCTTTGTATTCTTTAGGTTTTACCGCAGGTTGATGCATGAGGCTCCCCTGTTCATCCATGAAGAAAGAACCGTTTTCTCCGTCTGTCACACAAACCTTTTTTACTCCCATACGACATAATCTGAACAGTAGATTTGCTTCTTTTTCTTTTTTTTCTGCTGATACAACCGTCCCATAGAGAATCTTTTCCGCTTCTTCTTTGTTTACAAAGAGTATGTCAGTCTCTGCAAGCAAATCGGTAAAACTTTCTGAACCGTCAGCGAGTTGCTGCGTCCCAGGATTCAGCGCAAGAAGAACGTTATGCGCATGTTTATATGACAAAACCTGGCGATACAACGTTTTCCATTCTCTTCCTAAAGATGTCAGATAAATCCATTCTGTTTGCAGGGTATCCAGTGGAAATATATGATCCCTGGCAACGTGATGGACAAAAAGTGTCCGCTCTTGGTGAAGTTGCAAACCGACAGAAAACGTTGATTGAGCGCCTTCAGTTATTTTTGCATAATCTAGCGAAACTTGCTCTTTTTGCAATTCCTGCCGCATCTGTTTTGCAAATGCATCACTACCGAATTCCGCAATAAGTGTCGTAGCAAAACCAAGCCGTTTTAATCCAACGGCAAGATTACATGCATTGCCGCCAAGATAAAATCCTGCAGTGTCAACAAGCACTTTGCTACCTGAAGTGAAACAAATTTCTTTTTTTTCTGTAGTAGCATCCGAAGAAACAGGAAGTGAGAGAGCAATATCCATAATAACATCTCCTATTGCAGTGAGTATAAAATGCTGTTCCACTCTTTCATGCTACAAGAAATAGTACACGGATACAAGAAGTGTCAGGAAATAATATGCTAAAATAGCAGTACCTTTCAATGATAAAACGAATAACGTTTCTCATTTTTATTATACTGTTTTGTGTTTTTTCAATGTTTAAATATCTTCCCATAGGGAATACTGATAGTATCAACTTAAATGATATCGGCAGTATTAACGATGAGCTGAGTAAACTTACCGTTGAACTGAATGACTCAATCAACGCAACCAGACCACTTCAATCACAGGTAAGTAACATGCAGTCTCAAATCGCCCAAATTAAAACACAAGTTTCCGGAATAGAAGCGGATGTCGCGAATAAACAAAAAACCATTGATGCGTCTTATAGGAACCTTGCGCAAAAAGAACAATTACTTAACCAAACAATCAGGGATTTCTATATTAAAAGCACCTATAATTCTCCTATTCTTATTTTGCTCTCTTCACAAAATGCCGCTGAATTAACACAGGTCCTTACCTATCAGCAGGTAGCAACGAATCAGGATAAAGCGGTTATTACCAACCTTGCATTATCGATTACAGACCTTGAGCAGCAAAAAAAAGATTTACAGACAGAACAAACGCAACTCCTCGCGTTGAAAACGAACTTAGATGATCAATCTGCAAAACTTAATACAATTATTCAGGGAGCGCAAGCGTATCAGGCAAGTTTAAGCAGTCAAATTGCCGAGTTATCCACCCGCCAGCAGGAATTGATTGCGCAAAAAGAACAAAGTTTAGGACTCCCAACCACTGCATATACGACAAGTGGTGGCTGTTCAAGTGACTTAACCAATGGTAAGGATCCCGGATTCAGCCCGAAGTTTGCAGCATTTACCTATGGTGTACCCCACAGGGTAGGAATGAGTCAATATGGAGCACTTGGTAGAGCAGAGGCAGGACAGAGTGATACAGATATTTTGAATGCGTACTTTGCAAATAGTACGATAACCAATGTGGGCAGTGGTCAAAATATTACAGTGAATGGAACAAATGACTATGGTGAAACGTTCAGCAACCAGTCAATGAATGTCGAAGATTATTTAAAACATATTTATGAGATGCCGAGCAACTGGCCATCAGAAGCATTAAAAGCGCAAGCAATTGCCGCGCGTTCCTTTATTATGCATGCTTTGTCTAGTGGACAAGCAACAGTTGCCCCAAATCAGAGTTTTCAGGAAGTAAAAACAGAGTTAAATGCGCAAGCATGGATTGACGCGGTGAATGCAACTGCAGGACAAGTCATGGAATCCGGAGGTCAACCAATCGAAGCGTGGTTCTCTTCTACTGCCGGTGGTTATTTCCATAGCTCATCGGATCTTGGCTGGAGTAGTACATCATATACCAAAACCGGTGTTGACGCCATAGGTTCTGTAAATAGTTTTACTGACCTGATAAATAACGCGTATGATGGTCCCGCGCATGCAAATTCTCCATGGTTTTATTGTGATTGGGGTTCACGCTCGCAATATGCTGGAACTGCGTGGTTGACATCCGGAGAACTTGCTGATATCGTCAATGTCATTCTCCTGGCTAAGAAAGACTCGTCAACGCAAACGCATTTAGCCCAAATTGACAAACCAAATCCTGATGGGGTTGATACGTGGGGAATGGACCAAGTCCGGCAGAAACTCGGTTTAGGAGCTTTTACGAACATATCAAGTATCTCTGTTTCTGCGGACTTTACCTCAGGACAGACAGCAACGGTTACGGTAACAGGAGACGGCGGGACGCAAACGTTTAGCGGGAGTGATTTTAAGAATTATTTCAATCTTCGTGCCCCATCTAATATCAATATTGTCGGTCCGTTGTATAATATCGAAGAACGTTAATGCTATGCCGGATCTTTTTGTTTCCCAAACTGCTGCCCGTGACCCTCGGTTGCTGCAGGATGCAGGTATGAATACTGTCGAAACTTCTACGTTAGAGGGAGAAAATATAATAGATAGTTCCCCTCCTTCTGTATCGACACCAGGAAATCCGCTGCATCTATTGACATCGTTTCGCGAAATGCCGGAAAAATTATCTTTTGAGACACAGGAAGATGATGAAACTATTCTCCTTTTTCTTCGCAGGCATATTATCACGAATATTCCTTGGATTGCAATGATTATCTTCTTCTCACTCTTACCTGTCCTTTTTCTTTTTGGTGTTGCAATGTCTGTTCCACCATTCTCCTTCTTTCCACAATCTTTTGTGCTTGTCTTAATAACGTTCTATTATCTCATCGTTATTTCCATCGGGTTTGTCAACTTTATCACCTGGTATTATAATATTATGCTTTTGACGACAAAACGTGTTATCGATATTGAATTTACGGATCTTGTCTATAAAAATGTTGCGGAAACAAAAATTTCCCTTGTCCAAGATGTCAGCATTACCCAGATTGGCGTTATTCCTGCTTTATTTGATTATGGTAATGTACTTATTCAAACCGCCGGGAGCGCAGAAAACTTTGATTTTATTTCTATACCTAAGCCGGAACGTGTTGTTGCAATCGTTGAATCTCTCATTGGCAAGCGAAAGGAAAACCCGTTATGACACTCCCACTCTCTATATTATTTCAGGGTACAACGCTGTTATTTATTTCCAAAATTGGGGTATTAGTTGCAATTTTTTTCTTTATTTTTTTTCTTATTGTTGTATTGAGGCAAATACAATCCATGAATAAACTTATTTCTGATGCTGGTTTTTTTGTTGCGTTACAAGTGTTCTCTTATCTTCTCATCAGTATTGCTATTACACTTTTTCTTGTAAGTATTGTTATACTATAACTGATGATCAAACCATTACATGTTACTAAAATTGTTGCTTCGTCAACATACATCGCTTGGGCACAGGCATACCATGCCGGTGGACTAACTGCACTACTTGCGATAAAGAAAAAAGACAACGAAGAGCACGCCTCTCCTTCTCTTTCTATTATTGGCAAAGATTTGTTGAATACTTTTGAATCTGAGTATTTTACCCTTGAGACGAAAAACCTTAATTCTATCGGTAAAGCAGTTGAAACGACATATAATAAATCTGCAAAAACTCATGAGATAACCTTAATTGTCGTGTCAAGCGTACAAAATGCCCTATACGTTTTTCTCGCAGGAAGTGGTAGTGTCCAGTTGTTGCGAAAAGGTAAGATGGGTGTACTTTTGGAGAAAAAAGCATCAGAAAGTGAAGAAATCCTTGCAGCTTCAGGTTTTTTGGAAGACCATGATGTTATCGTCCTGGAAACTGATGCATTTTCCAAAATTATTCCCTCAGATAATTTGTTTAAAACCTTATCAGAAAATGGTCTTGATGAAACAGCGGAGCTTTTATCCCCCAAAGTCCACGAAGTACAGGAAGGATCTGCAGCGGCACTTTTCTTTTCCTATAAAGAGGAGAAAAGTATGCTGGAACCATTGGAGAAATCAGAAGAAAAGAGGCAGGAAAAAATACCAGATGAAATAATACAAAAAGCAACTCAACCATTACTACAATCTACCGATACCACTGAGTCAAAAAAAGAAAGAAAATCATTAACGCACCGGCAGAAACTATTTCTTTCCATTGCTGTTATTTTGATTCTTGTCCTTGCTGCAACGATTTATTTATCCCTCCAAAAAGCTCAAGAGGCAAAAACAGCAGCTGTTTTTAAAAGCATCTATCCTCCTGCTCAACAAAAATATCAGGAAGGACAAAGTTTACTAAACCTCAATGCTGATGAAGCGCGCAGTGACTTTCAGCAGGCAATTTCACTCTTACAAAATGGCAAAGGAAAATTTCCTGCAAACTCATCCCAGGAAAAGCAAATTGATGATTTGCTTGCAAAAGCGGAACAAGGCTTAATGAATACTTCCCAAGTCAACACGACGCAATTAGCAAAAATCGATAGTAGCGCAAATCCACTTCTCGCATTTGAGGGAAAACAGCATGCAACGTATGTTACTTCAGATAGCACAAATTTCTATGTCGCAGACACGACTGGCATCACTCGCTATGATCAAAAAACAAATGCAAGTAAAATGATCATTAAAAATAGCTCTAATTGGAAAATAGTTGGCGGATTTGGAACGTACTTGGGAAATTTTTATCTTCTTGATAAGAATGGCGGGATTTTGAAGTATGTTTCTGCAGGAAGCACCTATTCGAGTACGTATTATTTCGCTTCAGGCGTGAAACCTGATTTGTCTCATGCTGTTTCTCTTGCTATTGATGGGTCTATTTGGGTAGTAACGAGCGATGGATCTATACTGAAATTTACCAAGGGAAATGAGGACACGTTTTCACTAATCGGGCTTGATAAACCATTTTCTGCTCCAAGCCATATTGTAACGTCAATAGATGACAGTAATGTCTATGTTTTGGATAATGGTAATTCCCGACTTGTTATCCTGGATAAAACAGGAAAATATATTGCACAATATCAATCACAGAGATTCAAACAGGCAACAGATATGACTGTTGATGAAAAAAACAAGAAAGTTGATGTACTTATTGGTAACGATATCTATGAATTGACCTTCAAATAACCTTCTTTTCTTTCCCTACTGCTTGCAGTATTATGACTGTATGCAAATCTTCAATAAACGGGCATCATTTGATTATGCATTATATGAACGCATTGAGGCAGGCATCATGCTGACAGGCGCTGAAGTAAAAGCAGTTCGATTGGGTCATGCTGATTTGACAGGAAGCCATGTAAGAATTCTAGGGAATGAAGTATTTCTCATTAATGTGCACATATTCCCCTACCAATATACACGCTCAGAAAGTGGTAATGAAAGACGAAGCAGAAAACTGCTTTTACATAGAAAAGAAATCACTGCTTTGAGGTCAAAAATCGAAGGCCAAAACTTGACAATTGTGCCCGTAAAGTTGTATACTTCAGGCAGGTTAATTAAAGCTGAATTAGCCTTAGCAAAAGGGAAAAAGCAGTACGAAAAAAGAGAGGGAAAGAAACGGAAAGATTTGGAAAGAGAATTAGCACAAGATCTTTCATAATCGGTATTCGCAATAAGATTTTTACAAGAAATTTTCTTGGGGATGAACTGATTCGACAGGATAAGCACATTAAAAACTGCAAGCCGACCATGATGCAAAGTCGTAAAAGTGTATCAAAAAGTAAGTGCTGATTTAAAAGCACAGGTTGCAGCTAAAAAAGCTGAGTATAAAGCGCTTGCCGCAGAATACGCAGCAATTATGGCTGCAAAGTTTGGGAACCTTAACTACGCATTCGCTGCGTAATAAATCCTAATCTGTCCTTTCTATCCTTTTCTCAGTGAGGTAGATTGGGCACAAAAACAGCTGAGAAACGGTAACAACACCTGGTTAGATTGTTATCTGAAATTATACCTGCGACAACAATATTCCTGCCAATTGGAAAAGTTGCTGTCAAGATAAAAAAATTGGCTACGCTTGTAGAAGTTTATAATTTGGTTTCTTGGACTCCGGACCGTTCCCGGACATCTCCACAAAAACTCTTGCCAATGGCTCCTGGTATTTCATGAAGCAAAATTGCTCCTGTTTTTAGGTAATTAAACAGCTCCTCTTCTATCCTTTTTATATATATCTCTGGAAAAATTGCTTGCCATGCTCTATGATGACAACGTGGCAAAAATTTTTCTTTTCCGTCATGGTCAAACGAGTGACAATAAAGACAAAATTTTTTCGGGATGGCGTAATGTTGATTTAACGCCTGAAGGGGAAAAAGAGGCAGAAAAAATAGCTGGGAAGTTGCGCAGTGAAACACCAACGAAAGCCTATGCTTCAGACCTGATTCGCTCACAACATACATTACAAATTGTTTTAGCTTCTCATCCCCCTGTACCAACAGTCATAGATCCTCGGATTAAAGAACGCGATTATGGAAATCTTACCGGCAAAAGTAAAACCGAACTAGAAGAAAAAGATCCAGTGCATTTCCAGTTGTGGCATCGCTCTTATAACACTCCTCCCCCTGGGGGCGAAAGTATTGCAATGGTGGAAAAACGGGTGATTGCGTTTTTGCAAGAAATGTTTAACGACATGAAGCAAAACGATTGTATTTTTATCTCAGCGCATGGCAATTCTATCCGCCCGATGCGCAAACACTTCGAACATTTGAGCAATGAAGAGATGTGCTCGTATGAGTATGCTCCCGCAACTGTTTTCTCCTACACGGTATAAATTTGCTATAATCGAGCAACTTGGAGGAGTCGCATAGCTGGTCCATTGCTTGAGTTCGCTAAACTCATGAGCTGTAAGGCTCGCGCAGGTTCGAATCCTGTCTCCTCCGCCCTACGGAGAGATCGCATAGTGGTCGAGTGCATCGGTTTACTAAACCGACGAACAGTAATGTTCCGCGAGTTCGAATCTCGCTCTCTCCGCCAGTGAATTATTAGCTTCATTATTGTTTGAATCCATACCCGTGCATCACAACAACTCTCAAACATTGGCGGAATAATACGCTCCCCTGTCCTGACTGTGCTATACTAGGAAAACTTCAAGTATGATTGGTCGCATCAGGGGTACAATTGTTTTCCGCAATGATCCATACCTTCTCATTGACGTGCATGGTATCGGTTATAAAGTATTTGCGTCTCATACTGTTTTGCAACATGCACTCCTTGAACAGGATGCGATTATTTTTACCTACACGCATGTTCGTGAAGACGGTATTGAGCTATATGGTTTTCACACGGCCTCTGATCTGCAACTATTTGAACAGTTCATTAGTATCTCAGGTATCGGTCCGAAAACTGCGATTGGTATTTTTACAATCGGCAAACGGGAAGAAATTATTCATGCAATTCAACAGGCAGATGTTGATTTTTTTACTGCAGTCCCCCGTTTGGGGAGAAAAAACGCGCAAAAACTTATCATTGAGTTAAAAAATAAAGTCGGTGGTCTTACTGAACTCGATTTATCTTCTGAAACAGACAGGGAGAAAAAAGATATTATTACTGCTTTGATCAGTATGGGTTTTAGTGAAAAAGAAGCATATCTCGCGCTCAAGCAAATCGGAGACAGCGGAAAAAATGCAACGGAAAAAATAAAACGTGCACTGCAAATTCTTGGTAACGTATGAAACAACGCGAGCAACCGCTTATTGCCATAACAAAAGACGAAGAAGTGTTATTACAAAATGTACGTGCAGCTGCATGGGATGAATTTATTGGGCAGGAGCAGACAAAAACAGCGATCTCTATTGCCATTCAAGCAGCAAAAAAACGAAACGAAGCGATTGAACATGTACTGCTCTACGGCCCGCCTGGACTTGGGAAAACAACCCTTTCCCACCTGATTGCAAAAGAAATGGGGGCAAGTATTAAAGTTACCAGCGGACCGGCAATTGAACGCGCAGGAGATCTTGCATCAATCCTTACTAATTTGCAAAAGGGCGATGTACTGTTTATCGATGAAATCCACCGGTTACACAAAATAGTTGAAGAGGTGTTGTATCCGGCAATGGAGGATTTTTGTCTTGATATTATTGTCGGAAAAGGGCCGGGAGCGAGAACGTTACGACTCGACCTGCCACAATTTACTCTGATTGGCGCAACAACACAGGCAGGGCGGATTTCCGGACCGTTACGGGACCGGTTTGGCGTTGTCCATCGTCTGACGTTTTATTCACAGGAAGAACTTGCATCCATCCTGAAACAAGCAGCAGTAAAATTAAACGTTATGGCTGATAAAGAAAGTATTCAAGAACTGGCAAAGCGCTCACGGGGCACCCCTCGTATTGCCTTGAAATTATTAAAACGTTCACGGGATTATGCCCAGGTAAAAGGCTCTGGAACTATTACGATTACGTTAACGCAGGAAGCCCTGCGCCTTCTTGACGTTGATGAACTGGGTCTTGACGCTTCAGACAAACGCCTGCTGTTTGCGTTAATTGAAAAGTATCGGGGTGGACCGGTTGGGCTTGAAACACTCGCTGCAACCATTTCAGAGGATGTGCATACCATTGAGGAAGTGATTGAACCGTACTTACTCCAAATTGGGTTTTTGCAAAAAACGCCTCGGGGACGTATCGCGACTGTCCTGGCACATAAACATTTTGGGAAAAACCTTCAAAATCTCCCGCTTCTTTAGAATATCCAATTTACCAAGTGCACATTAAAAAAGAAACCTATCACGTTGACGATTAAAAACGCCAGAAAAGCAAATGCAAGGCCAAATATCGTATAAGTAATAGAGCGTTTTGCTTTCTCAAGTTTTTCATTGTCTCCCCCGCTGGTCAGCCATATAAAACCATTATAGACCATATACATAAGAGCTATCAGCGTCACAGCGAGAAAAAGGAGAGTGATAAAACCGGAAATAACGGTAAATGCATTGAATTGTAAGTAACCAGGAAGCGGCAGTGTTTGACCATTAATTGAAAGGGGAGCTCCTCCTGTGTTCCCACTAGCTCCTCCACCAATAAGTGCCGCTAAAAGCTTCATACATTCATGCTACCATGTTTTTTTAATAGTGAAAAGCTGGAGTTTCATTGACAACTGATTCATGCGCAAGCTATGCTGGATGTATGGATGATGAAGAAAGACAAGGTGGCGTCGGTGTAGCAAACAGAACAGATCAGAATGCTGCTTCCCGTGGGCCACAATCCCACCCTGACCCGACGGATCAGGAAGCCCTGCGACAGTTTTTAGGAGAGCTGGATGCTTCTTCTCGACAATCTAATCTGAGCGAAGAGCAAATTGAGCGCTTAGAACGTTTGAAGATAGTGACAGACTATCTAATAAAACAGCAGGAAGCTGCACGTAGTGGGCAGGAAGGATCTGGTTTGCGTAGTTACCTGAGTATGAAGGAAATTAACCCGCAGACATACGGATTTACCAATAGAGCCTACGAACAAAAATTAGCTCGATTAAATAGCCTTATCCAAGCAGGAACCATTGATGAAGAATTTATTAGAAGTGACATACGGTATTTTGATGACATTGCAAAAGACATTAATGATCCTGACCATGATCGCGCTTTGCAGGTTGCCAATGACTTAACAACATTTTTAAGGCAGGTTGTTGCGCTACAAAGGGCTGAAGAATCCGCTCGCCAGGCAGAACAGTATATCGGCGCTAATGAACAATATCAGGAACGGACTGTTGGGGCAACGGGTCTGAAACCTGCAGATTTATTGAAAATCGGATCCGAAGGAAGAAGAAATAGAGAGAGATTATTTAATGATGCACTTGCCGAAGTCGATGCAACGCCAACGAAACAGTTTGACCAGGTTTTTACTGTACTGAATCCTCCTTACGAACGGTATATGTGGTTAAAGAGAATGCTGCTTACTGTTGCCGAGAAGGGACAGTGGCAGGGAATTCCCCGCGATCTATCTCCTGCCGCAAGAGAACAACTGAAGAAAGAAGCGCGTCTAGATGTAGACAGGTTTGAACGGGAACTGGTGGTACGACGGTCACTCCATGATGCCATGCAGGTTTTCTATTTGCCAAGTATTAAAGCAGATAATGTTTTTGAATATGTCAATGGCTTTTCCTCGCACGACGGCGAATATGCGATGAAAATGACCGGTGTACAGGAAATGATGGATTTATACGAACAGGGGCTGCGGGAGGCAATGCTTGCAAATGACGGGTATTTACGTCCTGAAGATTTTCTTGGAGAGATTAAAACAGAAATTGTAGGTGGACAAACACAATATTCTTATTTTGGCGAATCGCCTGTTGATAAACGAGTGAAAGACCGGTACAGAGATTTATACAGGAGAAAGAAAATACGGATCGTGGATAGTAACGGAAAAGAATTATTAATCGGTGGGGATGAGTATTTAACGAATGCTGAAGTAGATAAAATTTTTGGTATTGCTAGAGGTATGATGGTGACTTCGCTTCGCATTCTCTCTATTGCGTCGGAGGCTCGAATTGCCCCACAAGGATTGTATACGAGTAATGTATTGCAGGATGTATTGCAGGGATATTCAAGTTATTTACAGCACATTATCGGCAAATACGGCATAGGCGGAAAAGGACTATCGATATTTCTTCACTCCAGAGAAGCAGAAAAGGGCTTCATCAAAGGCTTTCATAAACTTGCCCGATTTGGACAAAAAAAGAAGTGGCTGAATGCAATGCTGGGAAATGCGGACGATTTACTCTATAACGACGATGAAACGAAATATCCGCCTGATTTATATATCCGTAATCAGAATCCTGACCGCGCAGGAGACGTGTTTACCTGGATTTCCTGGCGTGCAGGGGATATTGACAGTCCTGATAAATTGTCTATGACAAGGAGATTTATTCAGCAGGGACGAAGAGTATTTACAGACAGAGAAGGACGGATGCAGGAAGGGACTATGCTACAGGCATTCAGGGAAAAATTCGGCGAAAGACTTCCTGAGAATTTTAATTTTACGACACTTTCTCTTCCTGTTGAAGGCGTTGATTATACCAAACCAGATCCGAACAATCCGGGAAATCAGATAAAATTGTCTGATGAAGAAATCTTTGTTGACAATGCGGTACGGGCAGCGTTTGGAGAATTGGGCGAAACACAACGCGTCAAAGCAAGAGAAGAAATGAACAGATATTTCAATGAACTTGGCGCCTGGGTGGGAACAGGACTACGGTTTGAATTACTTCGGGGAAGGCTAGAGGATTTAGGAAGTCATGACCATGGAAAATTACATGCAGCACATGCAGCAGAGGCAACAGCGCATGCGCTTATTCAACGGATGGTTGAGCTACAACCTCACCGCTTATACCAGAAATCCAGAAAGCTTCGCAAGCGCTTGTCTTCACTTGGGATGAGTAATGATGATGTCCAGGACGGTCTTGAGGGACTACAACTTGCTGAAAAAGCTTTATTTGACGACAGAAATAATCTGCTGAAAAAAGGAAAAAGCTTTGATGGTCATGATGGAGAATTCGTACAATCAGATAAAGTCCAATTACAGGACTATTTTGACAAAATAACAGAAGAAATAGAAAACGTACGAGAAGATTTATTTGGGGAACCAAGTGACACCCCTGAACAAAAATCGGCGAAGAAACAGGAAGCTATCGATAACGCGAAACGGAAAAAGGAACTCGCAAAGAAATTGTGGTCAGCAGTACAACAGGACTTCGCAATAAATAAACAAGCGTACTGGGATGAATGGATTACGTATCGACCATATAATCACGGGTATATCCCCTGGACAGGTGATATGCCTGTGAATGAATTTAATGTCGCAGCACTTGGTCCGACTGCCGGATTTGCAAGACGCGGCAGAGATAACCAGGCGCAAGGCAAAGCTATCAGTGCGGAAATGGGGATGCTTACGAGCATGAAACATAATGCAACAGCTGAAGAGGTCCTAAGTACACTTGCAGGAATATATAATGAGATTGCCGGGTATGATTCAGGAAAAGCAGCAACTGCTGTTGCAGAAAAAATGGAAGGTGTTATTGAATTGTGCAGGGGTCATTGGACAACAAATCTTCCAATTATCGGACAAACAATTAAATCTGCCGGCCATGGATCGCTTGCACGATCATTGTGGGGTCCTGGTGCACCGCTATGGACAAAAACAGAAATTAATTTCTTCATCGAACAAGCAGCACATAAAGAACTTATTTCTCATGACGATATGCATAGGCTTATGGAGAAATATGCCTCAAACGAAATACTCGCAAGCAATGAAGTAACGCTTATGGGATTACAATTTGCTATTATTGCGCTTGCGCTCTATATGGCACAACAATTGGCAAAAGAGGAAGCAAAGTAGAAGATCTTCTTATTAGGACCCAATTCACCCATCTTTCAAGGAACTAATTAGTGGGGTTGACCACCTCTCGCCATTGCTATCTTCGCTTCTTCCCCGGTTGCATGGGAAAATTTCTGAATAAAGGGGATCCGTTTAAATAGCGGCATTGAGGAAAGCCCGCTCAAAGTAAAGCCAATTGTCGAAACCTGTTGCAATACTCCCATTGGACTTCCTGCTGCAGCGCCATGCCCGATAATTCCTCCAGCTTTACTTTGTGGTGCTTTAATCGCAGCCTGAATAAGATCAGCTGCGCCAGGAATAAGAAATAAGATACCGATCGTAATTAAAGGTCCGAGAATTTCCTGATTGCTCAGTCCCCCAATAAGCGGAGGAACAAATCCGTTTGCTCCAGGTTGTCCAAATTGATTGGCAAATACTGCTCCTAACAGGAGCATAAACAGTGTTGTTGGAAAAACTGCTAGATGCGCGACAAGCCCCTTTATCCATCCACCGAATCCACCGTTTTCAACAGGAAAAATGCCCATGACAATGAAAAACGGAGCTAAGGATACATCAATGAGCACACTGATATATGCCTTAATGAGGCTAATGAGAATTCTGAATAAAGCCATAAGGAGAGCAAGCGGTATCAAAATAAGACCAATAAGTGCCCCCAGACTTCCCTGATCTGCAAATGTAAGGGCAGTAAGATTTGAAAGAACTCCTAGTGCTTCTGCCGCACTTGCTGGAGTGGCAATCAAACCACCAGTTAAACCTGCAATAACAATACCTAATTGCCCACCTCCGGTAAGTTGAATTGCCTTCAAGATATAGGTAAGCGGTCCCGTGAGGGGATTAAAATTTCTTAGTAGTACTGCAAGTAAGATATTTGCTCCGTAACCTAAGGTGTAGTCCCAAAATGGTCCGGGAAACGATCCCTGGGTAAATACGGAGACTGCATGCGCCCCATTAAACCAGAGTTGAAAAAACCCTCCTCCTCCGATAGCAAACTGCAAGGGAGCTCCTATAATTGCGGTATTGTTTGTTGCTACCCCGAAGAGGGAATTGAAATATCCGAGAACGTTTTGACTTTCAACAGCATTCATTGTGAGTACCGATGGTGAATTCGTTATGGAAATAGGCGCAGAAAAAGTGAGTACTTGATGATTTGGAATGATTCCAGGGGATGCAAATAAATTGAGGATAAGTGAGGTTGCCACATACATCAGATCAACCAGAAAACCAGCGATGGCAAAGGAAAAAGTAACCAGGATAAGTCCAATGACAATTTTTGGTATCTGGTTTTGCACGCTCATAACTGTTCTCGGATCTATCTTCACCCGTAACATAATCAGAAGACCAATAAAAACAAAGACGAGCGCGAAAAACAGATAAACGAAATTACGAAAAATGACCCAGATATTCAATAGAGGTGTTAAGCCGCAAAACCCGATACTGTACGTACAAGGAGGTGTAGTGATAGCATACGCCGGCTTCACCAGACCGAAATTTCTTCCCATATAGGTAAGGTAATCTGACGTATGTAGCGGCTGGTTTGTGTATGTGGCGATTATCGCCTGATTGACTAAAGCAAGCACCCCTCCCCCTTTCTTGACAAAGCCTATTTTTTGTGTTTTCGGATCAATGCCAAGACAAGACGCGTTTCTGTCAACCGGATCCACACCAGTAAGTTGACAACTCAGAGACGCTGCCACCTCAATCATAACATTCTGCGTCCATGTGTGAAGGTCTACGGGAACATTGGTATTTCTCTGAGAATCCTGGAGAAGCGCAGAAGCAGGTGTCTGGGCATGGACAAGGGGAAGGAAAATAAGAGAAGCAACAATAAAAATAACCGCAGCAGAAATGAAAACCTTCATATTTTTAGCGTAAAGAATTGCCTTTGAAAAGTCAATCATTACTGAAACCCGGGGATATGCAACAAATTGACGGTAATCAGTTGCAGAATCGCGACAGAAAAAACAATAAATAAAAGCCCGACAATTGCGCTGGTAAGGCCATCCCGTGCTTCCTGAAGTTTTTCTGCGTTACCGGATGATGCCATGATCCGGTAACCGTTAAAGATAATAAGAAGAACAGCAATGCCACCGACAAAGCTGAGGATTATTTTTAATATATCAACAATGAACAATACCGGCTGTGTACTTATAGCACCTAAAGCAGTAGCACACACGTCACTGGGGCAAAGCGGACTTTGTGTCGGCCAGCTCGTTGGAGTTGGAGCAGGAGTGATTGTGCAATAATGGTTTGTGCCACACGTATAGGGAGTGCATTCAAAATTCGTCTGGCATTGAGCAGGAGTTGGAATTGGCGTGCAATAATAGTTATCACCAAAAATTCCTTGGAGTCCTGTAAAAAGACTGTTTTGAAACTGGGAAATACATGCGGATAGCTTATTACCGTCTATACACACTTCCCCTTTTCCACACGCAGGATTACAGCCGCTGGGTACAGTGGCGTTTGTAATACATGACTGGCCTGGTGTCAATCCGTTACTTGTGGAAGCGGTATTTGTATTTGTTGTTTGTTGAACGGCTGGAACTCCAATTGCTTCCACCATGCCTGGAAAAGCAATAAACAAGAGGAGGGTCACTATTAAAAAAAGAGAGGTTCGCAGGATTTTATTGTCTTGAAACATCATGTAACTTCAGTGTAAAACAAAAACGGATTTTCTTGCAAGGGGAAAGTAAGGAAGCAAGGCTTGACAGCACTTTACTACTTCTATAGCATAGAAGGAGTACTACAATATGAAACGGTTTTTGTTTATTGGTTTTATTGTTGTTATTCTTCTGGCAATTCCTCTTACCATTTATATTCTTGTCAGCCAACAGACAAATACCAAAAGCGGCGCTGCTGCTTCTTCCCGTCTTGCATTTGTTGCGCCAACGAATCCTGTTGTGGTAGGTACTACCGTGAATATTCCGCTTACTGTTGATCCGACTGTTAACGGAGGAAGCAATGTCGTCTCGTTTGTGAAAGCAACGTTCACCTATGACGGCAATAAATTACAAGTGGGAGGTACATATTTTACGAATAGTACTGCATTTTCACAAACGCTTCAGGGACCAACGAATACATGCGACAGCAATAATGTGTGCACAATTAGCGTTACCGTTGCCATTCCTTACTCCCAGCAGGTACAAGGGGTAACTTCACCGACAACGGTAGGAACATTTTCGTTTACGCCGCAGGCAGCAACAGATCCATCTTCTCCGACAACACTTAATTTTGTGCAAGGACAGCAACAGATACTTTCCCTTGCGACTGCAGACCAGCCATCTGAAAATGTTTTCGTTGGTGCCACAGCATTACCAATCACCATAATTTCCAATGCATCGTCAAATGGAACACCAGTCCCCACAGATACTCCCAATCCTTCCGATACTCCCTATCCTAATCCTGATACGCCAACACCAACTCAAGCAGTGACTTATAATAGTTCGAACAATGCAAGCAATAATTCTTCCTCGAACACGAGCAGTTCAGGACCTACGTGCAGTAGTCTTACTGCCGATCAGACGTCGGGAACTTCCCCGTTTACTGTTACCTTTACTGCCTCTGGCACAAGTAGTAGTTCAACAATCTCACAAGTTACCTTTAACTTCGGTGATGGATACACGCAGAATGTGTCAACAGGAGGCGGCATTGGTACGGCAAATGTCTCAGAGTCAATTTCACATGCATATCAATCAAGCGGTTCTTACACGGCAACGGCAGTATTTACTGATGCGAACGGCAACGCAAGTCAATCAAATGCCTGTTCACGGACAATTACCGTATATGCTCTACCCACGGCAACACCTACTCCTACACCTGTTCAAGTAGCGCAAACAAATGGGTCAACCGTTCACCCGGTAACAACTGTCGGCGCAACAGGACCGGGAAGTACATTTCTTTATGCAGGTATTGGCGGAGCTATTATGACAACCATAGGATTAGTTGTTCTGTTTATCCTATGACGCAACAAGGTCAAACAACGCTTTTTGTGGAATTTCAATTTTACTGATTGTCATCATTTTTGCTTTTCCTTTTTTCTGTGCTTCCAGTAGTTTATCTTTTCTTGTTCTATCCCCCCCACTCATCTTTGCAAGGACATCTTTGCGGTAAGGGGGAATTTCTTCCCTGGCAATAATATGTGAGCCGCTGTAACATTGGATAACCTGTTTCACCTGTTGACGGGGAAGCGCAACTTTGAGCTTTTCCGCCTTTTTCCGTCCGACAGCAACGGCTTCATCTCTGTAGACAAATTCTGAAAGCACATCAATCGGCGTATCATTAATCCTCACTTCCAATTTCTCCAAATCAGCCTCCTTATAATCAGTGAGGTCATAATCAATACTGGCAAAACCGGATGAAATACTTTTTATTTCAGATGCAAACCCTTTCAGAAACGTGCTATATGGCATGTCATACTGCAAGACAACCGTATCATCCTGGTAGTCCACTGAAAACAGGATGCCCCGCTGTCTTTGACATAACGCCATCGTACCACCAAGGTACAGTTGTGGTACATGAATGGTAAGATGTATATATGGCTCTTTGTAACTGCCTAACTCTGTCTTCTCATAGACTACCTGAGGAATGGTAAATAACGGATCAAGTTGAAATTCCTGCTTGAGCCGTTCTTTAAAAATTTCTGCGTGCAATAATCCTAAAAACCCAGCGCGGAACCCGCTACCTAAAAAAGACGAATACTCCTCATGGAACGTGAGCGATGCATCGATAAGCGCCAGTTGATTAAACGCTTCTCGTAGTGGCACGAAATCGTCAGTTGCCTTTGGATAAACACCGAAAAATACCATTGGCTTTGGCGTTTTGTATCCAGGAAATGGCGCAATAGTTGTTCGAGCAAGAAAGATGGTATCCCCGACCCGACACTGGCGAATCGTTTTAATGCCGGTAACTATGTATCCAATTTCGCCACTCGACAGCTTCGTAGCGGGAACAAGACCGGGAGTAAAGTACCCGACATCTTGCGCATTGGTTTTCTGGTGAGTTTGGAATAATTCTAAAGGGTTGTTTTGCTTCACTTCTCCATCAAGCACTCTCACACATGCAATAACCCCGCGGTGTTCGTCATATACTGCATCAAAAATGATTGCCCGAAATGGTTTTATTGCCTCTCCCTTTGGAGCAGGAACTGTTTCGATGACGTTTTGCAAAAGCGTTACCACTCCCTGTCCTGTTTTTGCAGAAATATGGAGGATAGCTTCTTTTGCAAACCCGAGACCTTCCAATTGCTTCTCCACTACCTTTACTCGCGCATTTTCCATATCAATTTTGTTGATAACCGGAATAATCGTCAGGCGTGCTTTTTGCGCTTCACGCAAATGAGCAAGCGTTTGCGCTTGTACGCCTTTTGTCGCATCAACTAATAAAATTGCACCCTCACAGGCAACAAGTGTACGCGAAACTTCGTAGGAAAAATCTATATGTCCTGGTGTATCAATGAGGTTTAACTGATAGACATTCCCTTCATATGAGTAATGCATCCGAACCGGTGCGAGTTTAATGGTAATTCCCCGCTCTCGCGAAATCGGGTTTTGGTCAAGAAATTGTTCTTGTTTCGTCAATGCTTCAGTCCGGATTGTTCCGGTAATTTCCAGAAACCTGTCGGAAAGCGTTGACTTCCCGTGATCTATATGAGCTATTATGGCAAAGTTGCGGATATATCGCTGTTCCATTGATACGCATTATACCAGAGTCAGAGCGAAGAAAGGTTGTGCGAATACGCATGGGTTATCGCGATTGCCAACGCATCAGATGTGTCATCGGGAGATGGAATTTTTGTCAGATGAAGGGTTGCTTGCACCATTTTTCCCACTTGTCTTTTCTCTGCCCGTCCGTATCCTACCAAAGTATTTTTGACAACAAGTGGCGTATATACAGCAACAGAAATATTGTACTCAGCTGCTGTTAGCAGTACTACTCCCCTCGCCTGACCGACGATAAAGGCAGTTTTAACGTTTTTGTTGAAAAATAGATCTTCTACTGCCATTATCTCAGGGCTATACGTAGCCAAAATTCGCTTCATTTCCCGGTAAATTTGCTCAAGGCGTTTTGGTAATTCGGTTGTTTTTGCCGTTTCAAAACAGTCAAATGCAACTGCAGTTACATTCCCTTTTTCCTTATCAATTATTCCCCACCCTAATCGTCCGATACCAGGATCAACGCCAAGAATGCGCATGTAATTCATACTAGCAGAAATACATTGTATTTGTAAAAAGGGTTCTTTTCATGTACAATACGTATGTGAAGAAGTATACCTTACAGGTAACAAAACGGGCTGTTTTTGGTAAGAAACTGAAAAAACTTCGTAAAGAAGGCATTCTGCCTGGTAATATTTACGGGAAAGACCTCGTGTCAACTGCTGTACAGCTTCCTTTGAAAGAATTCGAAAACGTGTATCAGCAGGCTGGATCTTCAAGTGTAGTCGAAGTGGAATTTGATGGGCAAAAACGACCTACACTGATTCATAATCTGCAATATGATTATGTCAGTCACATGCCACTTCATGCTGACTTCTTCCAGGTAAACCTCAAAGAAAAGGTAACAACAACAGTCCCTGTCGAGTTAGTCGGTGAACCAAAAGCAGTGACTGACAAAGTTGGATTATTGCTACAAACACTCAACGAAGTTGAGGTTGAAGCGTTACCCGCAGACCTGCCGGAACATGTTGTAATTGACGTTACCCATTTAACAGAAATAGGACAGCAAGTGAAGGTTAGTGACATTAAAAAACTTCCCGGCGTTGCAATCGTTACTGATGCAGAACAGGTTGTTGGTAGTATCGGTGAATTGGTAACCCAAGAAGCAGAAGAGCAAGCAGCGCAGGAAGAAGTTGCTGCTCAAGTCGCCGCAGGAGAAGAAACAGGAGCCGAGGGTGAAACACCGTCAACAGAAGAAAAACCGACAGAAACCCCACAAGAAGAACCAAAGAAAGAATAATTATTCCCTTTCCTCAATTGTTACAAGATTTTTCAATGTTTTTGCTTTGGTGAATGTCGGATCAAGCAGAAGCACATTTTGTAGAAATATGTTCGCGTTTTTCCAGTCATGATTTTGATATGCCAAGGTTGCCGCCTGAAAGTATGCATCTCTATACCCTGCATACGTGTTTGCGATACTGCTCCATAAGCGCATGGTATTCGTAAGCTGGGCTCGTTGATTTTGCACAGTCTCCCACTGTTGAAATGATTGAAAGAATTGAGTAAACAGCAGAAAGAGTAAAGAAAGCAAACTCAGTCCTATAGGAATCCAAAGTAAGCCGCTAAAATCGGTAATAAATCGGTAAATTCTCGGGAATCTTTTTTTACAGTACTTTCTCAAATGAAGCTCTCTGGTAAAAATCATAACCAAATTCATAGACAATCACTTTGATTGTATCAAGTCTATGATCAGAACACCAAATAGAAGTACAAGGAGGTGCGATTAATTACGTTCGCGGCCAAGGTTGAATAATTAATGGCTTTTCTCCCATATACAATCGCTGGTAAATTTCTTCTGTTACAAACGGCATAAAAGGATGAAGAAGCGTAATAATAGTAAGATATAGAGAAACAAGTACAGTAAAACTTTCTTGTGTTACCCTTTTCTTCACATCTTCAATATATATATCGGCAAATTCGTGCCATGAGAATTCATACAGGCGCTCTGCAGCAAGGTTAAATTGATATTTTTCTATGTATCGGGTGATTTCTTGAGAGAACTTTTTTGTTTTATCGAGTATATGCTTATCATTAAGGTCTGTTGCTGAAAGATCCTTTATCTCTTTTACTGCTATCTGCAATGTTGTATCCTGTTGCATTTTGAACTCAATAAATCGTGCCATATTCCATAATTTATTGGTAAATTTCCGCGCTGCTTCCAGTTTTGGATATGAGAGAATTTGGTCACTTCCCGTAGCGTTCCCGTAAATTAAGGCGAAACGTACTGCATCTGCTCCATATTGATCAGCAAGTTCCAACGGATTCACGACATTCCCCTTCGACTTACTCATTTTCTTTCCATATGGATCATTAACAATCCCATGTACTAATACATGGTGAAAAGGAACTGCTGCTGGCGTTATATAGATTCCTAGCATAACCATTCTACTCACCCATGCTTTTAAAATATCGTATGCTGTTTCCAGAACAGCTGTGGGATAAAACTTTTCAAAATCACCTTGCTTGCTGGTTTTTAACGTAACGAAAGGCCATTGGCCGGATGAAAACCAAGTATCAAACGTATCTGTTTCAGGCAGATATTTTTTTTCTTTCTCTTTTTGCTCCTCAAATACTGCTGTTGCCGAAATCGGTGCGATAACGCGTTGCAAACCTTTTACTATCTCTTCCCAACCAAAACCTTTATCCAGTAATTCCTGTAAGTTTCCTTGCCGATGATTGCTTTGTTGGTCAATGAATGAAACAGTAAAGCGTTGTGCGTCGTTGACTTCATACCACACAGGAATCTGGATGCCCCAGACATTTTGCCTGCTGATATTCCAATCACGGAGATTCTCAAGCCATTGAAAGTAAGGTTGCTCAAAGTTTTTTGGAAAGATTTGTATCCTGCCTTCCCGTACAACTGCTATCGCTTTTTGTTTTAATGTTTGCACATTTACATACCACTGTTCCAGAGGAAGCGGTTCTAAAACAGTTTTACACTTATAGCAAATGCCTACTCTATGCATGTAATTCGTATCTATTTTTTCAATGAGTCCTTTCTTTTGCATTTGTGCAACAACTGCTTCCCGTGCTTTCTTGACAGACATTCCTGCAAATTCTCCTGCACATTCATTCATTTTTCCATCAAAGCCGATCACCTGTTTCATCGGTAACTGATGTCGTTTACCTACCTCGTAATCATTAAAATCATGAGCTGGAGTTATCTTAACAACACCTGTGCCAAACTGCGGATCAACATACTCATCAGCAATCACTTTCATTTTCACTTTACCTGAAACAGTTTCTATCTCAATTTCCTTTCCAATATATTTTTTATATCGTTTGTCGTTCGGGTTGACTGCAACGGCAGTATCACCAAACTTTGTTTCAGGACGGGTTGTCGCGAGAATTAACGGTCCGTATTTGATGTAATACAATGGGTCCTGCCGCTCTTCATAGCTCACTTCAAGATCAGAAAACGACGTGCCGTCTTTCGTGCAGTAATTCACTAAACGATAATCCCGATAGATAATGCTCTCATCATACATCTTACGGAATGTTTGTTTGACAAGGGTAACAATGCGCGGATCAAGTGTATATTTCTCTCTTGTCCAATCCAAAGAGTAACCAAGACGACGAAGTTGTATTTCAATCCCACCACGATTCTCATCAACATATGCCTTGATGAGGTCATACAATTCCACTCTTGAGTAGTCAAAACGGGACTTTCCTGACTTTGCAAGTTGTTTCTCAAACACAAACTGTGTTTCTATACCTGCATGGTCTGTTCCGGGAAGCCACAGAGCAGCTTCCCCCATCATCCGGTGATAACGGATGAGAATATCTTCAACAGTGAACATAGCGTGACCGAAATGCAAAGCTCCATTTGCATTTGGCGGAGGGAGAACAATACAATATGGTTTTCCCGTAGGATGTATTTCCGGCTGAAAATACTTTCCGTTCTCCCACATACGGTAGGTCTTTTCTTCAATTTTTTTATGATCGTAAACTTTATCCATTTTTGCAATTCTAACACACTGGGTGTAAATCGGGCAATGGTATGATACATAAGCATCTATTGTCCCTTTCGGAAATTCGCAGTATACTTTTTTCTATTCTTATGGAAAATAACCCTTGGATACGAGCACAGAAACAACTGGAAAAAATTGCAAAACAAATACATCTTACGCCACTTCTTCTTGCAAGACTTAGTCAACCGGACAGAGAAATTACCGTTTCGCTACCAATCAAAATGGATAACGGAGACATTAAAATATTTACCGGCTATCGCATACAACATAATAACATTCTTGGTCCATATAAAGGAGGTCTTCGCTATCACCCAAAAGTCAACATGGATGAGGTGCTGGCACTTGCTTTTTGGATGAGCATGAAATGCGCTGTTGTTGACATCCCGATGGGAGGGGGTAAAGGAGGAATCACCGTTAATCCAAAAGAACTGTCAGAACGGGAGTTACGTACTTTGTCAAAACTTTTTACCCAACGCCTCGCTACTGCTATCGGCCCGACAATTGATGTTCCCGCGCCTGATGTCAATACCAACCCGAAAATTATCAGTTGGATTGCTGACGAATACAGCAGCATTGTTGGTAAATATACTCCTGCTGTTATCACAGGAAAACCTATAAGCAAGGGTGGCTCCCAGGGACGGACAGAGGCAACAGGGCTTGGCGGCTGGTACGTGTTGCACACGTTACTAAAAAAACTAAAGCAACACCCAAAACAGTTGACAGCTGCTGTACAGGGATTTGGTAATGTCGGTTACTATATTGCAACGTATCTTGCAAAGAATGGCATACAAGTTATTGCTGTCTCGGATTCAAAAGAAGGTATTTATGTTCGGGAAGGTTTAAATCCGAAAATGACATTGGAGTGCAAGCAAAAAAAAGGATATTTGTCAGGATGCTATTGCGTCGGGTCAGTGTGTGACTTGAATAAAGGAAGAAAAATCACCAATGAGCAATTACTTGAGCTTCCTGTTGATATTCTTGTCCCGGCTGCACTAGAAAATGTTATTACCAAAGAAAACGCAGATAAGATACAAGCAAAAATTATTCTGGAAATGGCAAACGGTCCGATCACCGCAGAAGCAGATGTTGTGCTTACAAAGAAAAACACTATTGTTATTCCTGATATTCTTGCAAATGCAGGAGGCGTGTGTACTTCGTATTTTGAGTGGTATCAGAATATGCATAATGAAATATGGAGCAAAAAAGAAGTGTTTGAAAAACTGGAGAAACAATTAGTCAGAGTAGCCAGCGAGGTTTACCAGACGGGTAAAAAAAACAATATATCACTCCGTGATGCTGCATATACAGTAGCATTAAAGCGTATTCAAAAACACTGGCATAAAGAAAAATAATTTGCTATAACTAAATTATGCAATCATCTCCTGTTATTATTCCTCTGGATGTACCAAAAGATAAAAGAAAAAAATACCTTCATAATTATGAACTCGTAACGCACAGAACAGGACGGTTGATGCTTCTTGCAGGAGATCAGAAAGTGGAACACCTAAATGATGATTTTTATGGAGAAAGCATTGCTTCAGATGACAATAATCCGGAACATCTTTTCCGCATTGCTAACAAAGCTCGCATTGGCGCATTTGCAACGCAGCTTGGCCTTATTGCCCGATATGGGATGGACTACCCGAAGATTCCATATATTGTTAAATTGAATGCAAAAACAAATCTGGTAAAGACGATGCAAAAAGACCCGCAGAGCTCATTATGGTATAAGGTTGAAGAAATTGAACGGTTTCAAAAAAACAGCGACCTGCATATAGCAGGAGTAGGGTATACAATCTACCTGGGGAGTGAATATGAATCAGACATGCTCCATCAGGCAGCATGTCTGACATACTGGGCACATCAGTATGGTATGCTTTCTATTATCTGGGGCTACGCCCGCGGCAGAGCAGTAAAAAATGAAAAGGATGCTCACCTTATCGCAGGAGCAGCTGGCGTTGCTGCCTGTTTGGGAGCAGACTTTGTGAAAGTGAATCACCCACACGCGGAAAATTCCGCCACAGCTTTAAAAGAAGCAGTGGCAGCAGCCGGACGGACCAAGCTGATTTGTGCCGGTGGAAAAGAAGAAAATGCACAGACATTTTTTCAAACCCTCCATGATCAACTACATATTGCAAATACATCAGGCAGCGCAACAGGACGGAACATTCACCAGCGCCCTCTTGATGAAGCAATACGGTTTACCAATGCAATTGCCTCCCTTACTTTTGACGCTGTCAGTGTTACTGAAGCAATGCGCATCTACCATGAATAAAACACTCATTGATAAACTTGCCTACATTGAAATTAAAAATAAAAAGCTTCTTGTCACGTTAAGTCGCGGAAAGGACACATGGTATATTCCCGGTGGCAAACGGGAGCAGGATGAAACAGATAAACAAGCGCTTATTCGCGAAGTGAGAGAAGAGTTAACCGCACATTTACTTGCAGATAGTGTAACAAAATATGGTGTGTTTGAAGCACAGGCACACGGTAAACCAGAAGGAACAATTGTCCGCATGATCTGCTATATGGCAAAGTACTCCGGAAACTTACAGCCAAGTTCAGAAATAGAGCGGATTGCATATTTTCATTACGGACAAAAGCATGCATGCTCTCCTGTTGATCACTTGATTTTTGATGATTTGAAGAAAAAAGAATTAATAGATTAGTTTGTTTCCCTTGCAATTTCTCTAAAAACTCCTTACGCTACGTATATGCTCATCTCCTCTATTGCACATGCGCATATTCGTAATAAGAGAGTGTTAGTCCGCGTTGATTATAATGTCAGTTTAACAGACAAGGGAAAAATTGCAGATGATGTTCGAATTAGCCAAACAATCCCAACGATAAAATTGCTTTTAAAAAATCACAATAGGCTTATTCTTATTTCCCATCTTGGGGAGCCAAAAAACCGTGATCCGAAATTTTCCCTCCATCCTGTTGCAAAAGATCTGCAAGAGTACTTCCCTTCTCATAAAATTATTTTTGTTGATGATTTTCTTTCTGAAAAGGGCAAAAAACAACTCACAAGACAAAAACGCGATGAAATTCTTCTTTTGGAAAATGTGCGTTTTTATCCTGGAGAAAAAGCCAACAACATAACCTTCGCAAGACAACTTGCAACGCTTGCTGATATCTATGTCAATGATGCATTTGGTGTTAGCCATAGAAAGGATGCCTCCGTAGTGAGTCTTCCAAAACTCCTCCCCCACTTTGCAGGACTGTTAATGGAAAAAGAAGTGCAAGCAATTGGATTGATTTTAAACAGCCCGAAGAAACCGGTTGTCGCCATTATCGGAGGAGCAAAAGTATCTACGAAGATCCCCCTCTTGTATAAGCTTACAGAAATCGCAGATTACTTGTTATTGGGTGGTGGTATCGCAACAACATTTTTGTATACTCAAGGATTTGAAATAGGAAAAAGTTTCTTTGAGAAAGATCAGAAGCAAGAAGTTAAAAAAATTCTCGTTCACGCAAGAAATAAAAAAACAATAATCCTTCTCCCAAGGGACACAATTTGCGCAAGCGCAAAAGACGCAACAGATACAACAGAGATTGCAATAAACCACCTTCCAAAGGAGAAAATCATAACAGATATTGGATCAGAAACAGAGGCAATTTTTGGCAATATTATTGCACAAGCCAATACTATTGTTTGGAACGGGCCGGTTGGCTATACTGAGTATCCATTGTACTCCCGGGGTACGGAGTTTTTGTATTATGCAATTACACAAAATCCACATTGTTATTCTGTCGTCGGTGGTGGCGATACATTAGCGGCAATTTCAAAGAAAGAATACGTTGAAAAAATTTCTCATATTTCAACTGGCGGTGGCGCGATGTTGGAGTTTATTGAAAAAGGAACTTTGCCAGGAATAGAGGCATTGAAAGAAAAGTATTTGTAAAACTACATTAGCGATAATGTAAGTATTTTGTACTTACAGCTCCACTAAAAACAGCGAACACTTTGATCTTCTTACTATTTTATGTGAACGAAAACAGAGCAAATCCTTCATCATCGTTGTATATAAATGCGAAGATAATAATTGCTTACTTTTTCAAACCATCTGTATAATATCTGCTATAATCGTTGTATGCAACCGACGAAAGCATACGCTCAGAAGATTTTTCATCTGTTAAAAGTTCACTATCCAGACGCAAAAATGATTCTGCGATGGAGTGATAATTTTGAGTTACTCACTGCAGTTATTCTTTCGGCGCAGTGTACTGATAAAAAAGTCAATGAGGTAACGACTGTTCTATTTCCGAAGTATAAAAAATACCGGAATGAATGTAGAAGTTTTTACGAGCACTATCAACAAAACATAAAACTACCCAAAGATGAATTGATTGAACTTGTAAACTTTGCGTTTGTTCCAATAGAAGAACTTGAAAGAGACATCAAATCAACAGGTTTTTATAAAGCGAAAGCAAAGAGTGTTCGGGGGGCAGCAAAGAAAGTATTGGATGTATTCCATGGCATTTTGCCGAAATCAATTACAGAATTGACTGCTATTCCTGGTGTTGGCAGAAAAACTGCGAATGTCTTTTTAGGAAACGCGTATCATATCTCAGAGGGTATTGCTGTTGACACTCATGTAAAAAAGCAGGCAAAACTACTCGGACTCACTAGCAATACTGAACCGGATAAAATAGAACAGGATTTAATGAAGCTCTTTCCAAAAGAGCAATGGTTTCCGCTCACCTATCTCTTGATTGAGCATGGAAGAAATATGCGAAGAAAAAAGGAAGATCGTGTATCTTGCAAGATATCGGATTGCTTACTATGCAATGCTGAGGAAAAATAACTAACTGACTTTCCATTGTTATGCCTCTTCACGGATTTGAGAAGGTTACAGTAATTGTTTTATCCTGATCAAAAGCAAACGCCCCGGTCAACGTATTTTCATTTCTTGACATACCAGCAGGAATACCCAATGGCTTTGCTGTTTTTGGATAAACGAGAGAAAATGTGTATGGATATGAAAGTGCTCCTGGTTGCTTAAAGAGTAAAGCGCTGTAGGTAAAAGCAGGTTGCGACATAACAAATGTTTGAGGTATATCATAATGAATGACAATGGTGTTTGTTTGATTTGTGGGAACGGTAACAAGAAATCCGTAGATTGTTTTTCCCTCTTCGCCTGTTCGTTCTGTCTCCAAACCAATTGGAGCCTGAAACCCGGGAGCCTCATACACTGCTGGATTTGTTACCGCTGCCACCAATCGTTGATCGATTCCATTAATAATAACTGAACGAAGTATTGCATTTTCCGGCAGAATGAATCGGAGATAGTTTTTATATGGTCCTCCAGGCCAGTTTCCGTTATTCGTATTCGTATACGTGACAGTCAGTTGCGCGGAAACACTACCTGAAGGAGCTATTGTCACCTGTTGAGCAACAGATCGTTTCAGGAAGTAGTTGTCTTTATTCACGCCAATATTTGCCTCATTAATACCGGTAAAATCGTTTACCCTGTTCTGATTCGATGGTCGTGGATCCCAGAGGGATGAAGATAAGTCATTTACCGTTAATGCATCTTGCACAAATGGGTCTGCATCTGCAAAAAGAATATGTTTTTCCTGTATGCTCATCGTTATCATTTGTATGATGCCAAAAGGTGATACATGTTTTATCTTTAATGATTCCTGAAGTGCAATAAACAATGCTTGTAAAAAGTCCTGTTTCTGCGTTGAGCCGGCAAAGGTGTTTTTTTCCGCGTGTTTTTCGGTGAGGAGAAAAAAGTTTTCTGCCGTGACCGTTTGATTATATTGGGGTATATACACTGGGCCAACAGCTGTAATGAGCTGTTGCACAAATGATAAGTCAATTGCGATAACACCATCAACCTGTTGATTTGTTTCTTCTTTGAGAAAAAACGCGGCATCAGCAGCCGATTTTGCAAAATCAACATCAAATCCGCTATCACGTAAATACCAGTGCACAAGCGGTATATATCGCCGGATCACAAACGGTGGCTCAATATGACCTTTCAATTGCCCGTCTGCATCATAAACATTATGAATACTCATATCACTTATCTTCCCCTTGTCCATTGCCATAATGGCGTATGATCCGATAAAACCCCCGCTAGGACGTAATTCCATGTTGTTTTGGAAAAGAATAAGATATGTTTGTTTTTTATTCACCCCAAGCAACTGTGGCAAGAGGGGACTTGTATTGGTAAGGAGAGGTTCTACGGACTGCATTGCAGCTACGTCAGCGGAAGGTATGCGAAAAAAGGAAGGAATATGCATTTGCTCAAAAGACAGTAGTGCACTTTGCAATGCACCAATACCATCTTGCAATGTCGCTCCTGGCGTCCATGATGTTCCGTTTGTTGCAGTAGTATAATCTTCTCCTGCAATAGCAAATAATTTTACAGTTCTGGCAAGTTGCATCTGATTTACAAGCATATTCTTGATACTGGTAACGATGGCACCTTCTCCCAAAATTTCAAGAACAGAAAATACAGATGTACTACTTGTTTGAGTAAAGGTAAAAAAATTTTCTGAGGCCTGGGCAACAGATATTCCCTGGTAAAATTGCTGTTGAGAAAGCAATCTGGGTAATTGACTCAAAAGAAATATGCCGAAAAATTCACTGAAAATAGGCAGCAGAACAAGAAAAAGGAAACAGCTGAGGAAAACCCATAGTTTATATTTCCAAGTAAAAACCTTTTTCTTGACTGTTGTAGACGTTGATGCAGGAAAAAATGCTTCCGGGGTTGTTTCTTTTCTGTCTTTTTTTTCTATTTGTCCATCCTGCCGGTATCGATGGAATGCGTGGATAATAGTAGCGAGAGAAGTTTCTTGTTTGGCAAGATAAATTCCATTCCTGGAAGGAGATAGATCAGATTGGTTTTCTTCTGAAAAGTCTATCTTTAACATTGGGTCTGCTTTTTGCAATACATGCGCAATTGCGAGAAATGTAAAAGGATGGTTGGAAAAGGCATAAGCAATTTTTGTTCGCCCTGTTCCAAACCCAACGTGCAAAATCGCTTCAATTGTTTCCTGGAAACTGACTGGGTAAACAGAACCAACTCCCGTATTCGGTAAGATGATAGTTGCATTTTGTTTTGCATAATAAAACAACTTCTGTATTTGACCCTTATTCTTTTCATCGTATATATCTCCTGTTACAACAATCGAAGACAAAACGCCGTCCTTATGTATTGTTTCTGAAAGATGTGTCGAATATACCTGACGGTCGCAAACAAAAATAAATCTCCCGTTTGTTGCGTGAGCCTTTGTGAGTAATGGCTCAACAAGCGTTTCTGGTGTTTGTGTATCTGCAATAAAAAATATATGGGAGTAATTTCCATCAGGAATTTGCGGAATATCTCCCTCAAAAGGTACATGAATGACGCTTTCATTTGCAGGAGGAGTATGCGAAACCATGACAACAGTCATTTCATCAACCATTCTTTCTGCAAGAAAATCCGAAAATCGTTTTTTTCTATCAATAATTAAAACAATATATTCTTGATCTTTTTGCTGCGTAACAACGTGAAGTGGCATTACTTCTATTGTAGAAGATTACAGGAGATTGTCTAGCGCCTGATTCACCATGCGGTCTGCTTCTTTGTTTTTTTCCCGGGGAATATGAGAATAGGTAACGGGAATGCCGAGTTGCTGCTCTAGCTGCTTTGCTTTTGCAAAAAGAGGAATCATATTCGGGTGTTTTACCTGGAAAACTCCATTCATTTGATTGCAGACAAGCTTAGAATCCATAAAGAACTGTATTGCGGTAATATGTTGTTGATGAAGGAGGAGCCATTGCATTGCTTCAATCACGGCGGTATATTCTGCAACATTATTCGTAGTTATCCCAAGCTGTATACCAAATTTTGCAAGTTCCTTGCCATCTTCAGAAACAACATAGATGCCACTGGCTGCAGGGCCAGGATTACCGCGGGAACCACCATCAGTAAATATATGAATAATCATCGAAAAAGAAAAACGAGGGCAACAAATGCCTCACAAACATCTGTTATTATAGCAGATGCGATGTAACCATAACGAGGGATAAAAAAGAGATTTAAGATAATATTTGCCAACATGAATATGGCGTACGCTTGAGCAAGAAATCGTTGCTGTTTCTTTGCAACCAGCATCCACTGCATAATGCTTGTAAGAAAAAATACAGGAAGAGAAATAAGAAGGATCCGAAGCGGTATAACTGCTTTGATAAATTCAGGTCGTAAGAGATAGAAGATCAACGGGGAAAGAAACCAGAAGATACCGGCGACGAGAATGCCGAAGCTGATAAAGATAAGATAATATACTTTTTCGTTTTTAACTTTATTTCGAATATTTTTCCGCTCCTTAAGCATATGCGGATAAAGGCTATTTGACAAAAATAGGGGCAGTGTCAGAAGAAAGTCAAACACGCGATAGGAAGCATCATACAAGGCAATATCTGTGGAAGGACGAAACAACGAAAGCAGGAACATATCAATACGAAAGTAGACCATATTGAAAAAAAGCATAAGGGCAACAGGAAAAGTCTCTCGGAAAAGCGTTTTCATAAAAGTTTTATTTGACTTTGTTGCTCTATATAAAAACCTGGCAGAAAATAATCCAACAAAGGCCTGTACATACATGCCTGTGAGAAATGCGATCAAAATCCACATGAGTGACATATGTATGATTGTAAGCAACAATACGCCAAGTAAGGTACACAGTGAACCAACCAACGTACTAATAAATACTTGCTTATAGAGAAAGTACTTCTGGAACAAAGCACTTGTAGAAAAAATAATTGCCTGTGCAAAAAGAGAGAGGGAAAAAAGAAGGATATTTGATTTGTTCTCTAAAGAAAAACCAATACCACTCAAAGCATCATATGGCAGGAGATAGGTAATTGCAGTGATACATAAAAATAAGAGGAAGGCAAGAAACAGACGAATGGCGACTAGATCAAGGAATCGAAGATACGCATTGTCTTTTTGTAAGAAAATTGCATTAAACCCAAAATCAATGAGCAAATAAAAAAGGCTTACAAATGCAGTTACTTTAGCGAAATCACCATAACCAATTAAGCCAAAAAGTCTGGCAATAATGATTGCGATCAAAAAACTTGATCCGGAAGATACAACCCTGGCTAGCATTTGATACAGCGTATTTACTGTCACTGATCTAAGTAGCCCCATGAAACTATTGTATCATGTTCTTTTTGTTCGCAAACGATGCGCCAATAATGAGAGCAAAAAGCAATTGTCCTTGTTGCAGTGTTACAAAATAATGATCAATTTGACCAATGAGTATGATTGTACTAAGACTTATACCAACCCATAGGTAAAATGATTTATCTAGTATATAGTTCACTACTATTGAACGGAAAGCGAAAATGAAAAGCAAACAAAAAAGTATTCCTCCAATAATACCTGTTTCTGCGGCAATAAAGAGAAAAATATTATGGACTGGTTGCAGTTGAGCAAATGAAACTTGGTGAACATAGTAAGGGAGATTGGGGAGAAAGTTATTTAGTCCAACACCAAAAAGAGGATGTTGTGCGATCATGGAAAACGCTGCTTTTCCTAATTGTAAGCGAAGGGATATATCTTCAGAATCGCTAAAAATTGAAAAAAAACGTCCATATAAAACAGATGAAAATATAATAAGCAAAATAAAAAAAAGAAAACAAAGTGAAGAAAAAAGAATACTCATTATTTTCTTTTTATGTTCCCATAGCATTATCAGAGGAAGAGAAATAATCCATAAAAGTATCGCAGTTCTGCTAAGTGTAACAAAAAGCGCAATGGTGCCAAGGATGATCGTAAAGAGATAGAGTATATGCTTACTTTGCAAAAATCTAATAAAAAGAAAAAGGGTCGTAATGAGCAGGTATCCAGCTAATACATTTGGGTGAGAAAATGTTCCATAAGGCCGAACAAGCAATTGGCCATTAATTGAAGCGTTTGCAACTCCCGGAGTAGTACCAGTAAAAGACCGTTCGCCAAAACAATAGAATACTCCACCAAGCGAGGACTGACGAAAAAATTGCAATAGCGCAAGGACACTTTCAAAAAGAATGCCGCAGAAAAAACAGATACGCAAATACCGACTGCTATCTTCTTGCTTTACGACAAACCATCCAAAGAAAATAAATTCACAAAATTTTACCAACCCCCACCAACCAACGAGTGGGTTAACCGAAAGAAAAATGCCAATAACCAGAAAAAGCACAAGAAAGAAAAAGGGGATAAGGATATGGGCAAAAAAACGCTTCCAAGAAAAAACAAAAAGAAGAAAAATACTTATATCAGTCAGGTAAAATGCCGGAGAAAGATAGTCAATGCGAAGACCGGAAACAAATGCAAAAAATGGCCAGGTATGCAGTCCGAATTGCGTTGGTAAAAAAAGTAGAGTAAGAAAAAAAAGAAGGTTAGAAAAAAACTGTTTATTTTGGATGAATGATAAGAGTTCGCTCTCGACCTTCTCCTTCTGATTCTGAAATAACGTCCGGATCATCACTGAGAAGCAAGTGCACAACGCGACGTTCCCAGGATTTAAGACTGGGCAAAGAAACAGAAATATGTTCTGCTAAAACCCGTTCTTTTGCCTGATTCACCATGTCATTAAGATATATTTCCCGGTTCTTTTTGTAATCTCCTACTTCAACGGAGAGTCGGATAAACTCTCCTAATTTTCTTGCAACCATAAGAGAAAGAAGCAATTGTAATCCTTCGAGTGTTTCGCCATGATAACCAATGAGCATTCCTGTTTCTTCCGCTGATATTGTTATTTGCGGTATGTCGCCAGAAACCTCAATGGCAACCTCTGCAGTGATACCAAGAAGCTGTAGAAGTGATTGTGTTGTTTCAACAATAGTTGTTTTTTGTTCTTCTGTCATTTTTGAATTCCTATTTTTTTAGCGTATGTATTTTTCCAGTCAGTAAGCCCACCCAATCCACCAATCATATACTGCTGCAGTATACCAAAAATGGTAAAGGTATTCCAGTAGAATGAAAGGCCAATAGCAAACGACCAGGAGAAAAATCCAATCATCAAGGGAAAAATATACAGTGACTGTGTTTGAAATGCGGTTGCAAAATCATCATCTTTTTTCTTTTCAATTGTTTCTTTCACCTTTTCTTCTGCCTCCAACGCCGGCACCATCATTTTCGCCTGGACAAATTGAAAAACTGCAGTAAGAACAGGCACGAGTAAAATAAGCGGCTGGGCATGAAAAAGCATTGACGGACTTTTTCCTAAAGGAAAGCCAAAAAAATTTGTATCCCATGCAGAAGTTATTCTCAGTGAAGGAAAATATACCGCATGGTTAACAAAGCTCAACACTTGTTTTTGATCAGCATTCACGATGCTACGCAAAACAGAATATAATCCCCAGATAATCGGAAGTTGAATAATAAGTGGCAGACATCCTGCCGCAGGATTAACACCATGTTCTTTATAGAGCTTCATTGTTTCCACCTGCAGTTTTTTTGCATCATTTTTGTGCATCTGCTTAAGACGGTTTAATCGTGGCGCCAGTTGTTGCATTTTTTTGCTGGTTTTTAACTGAGATGAGGTAAGTGGGTACAAGATAAGACGAATAAGAACGGTTAAAAGAATAATAGAAAAACCAAGAGCGGAGGGAACGTGCAGAAAGAGAAGAGAATGATAAATTGCAGAAACCAAATTTACCGTCGGGTTGACAAAAATATCAGTGAATAAGGAAAGAATGGGATTCATATATATATTATACCTTTCCCGATAGTCCTTTTGCAAAGGGGTGACATGAAAGAAGCCGTTTTACAACAAGATGCGCTCCCAAAAAAAATCCTTTTTCTCTTATCATGCGTTTTGCATATGCTGAGCATGTTGGCTCATACCGACAGGAAAGGCCAAAAACAATACGCAGGGGGATTGCAAGAACGATTTGATAGCATGAAAGGAGGAAAATTGCACTGTATTTCATATAATCTTTTTACAAAGGGTAAGTATTGTTTGTTGTATGCGTATTACTTCTTCCTGCTGAAAATTTTTTTTAACGATAACGAGTATGTCGTACCCCTGCGGAAGAACAGAATTAATACCCTGAAGAGATGAAGCAATGATTCGTTTAAGCTTGTTGCGGACAACTGCGCGCCTATCAATCTTTTTTGCAACAATTAACCCGTACCTGTTGTGGGAAAGAGTATTTTTTTTATAAAGTAATGAAAAAAAATCACTAGAAAGTGTCTGCATTTTTGTAAAAGGGGGAATAGGAAGACGAAATTGCTTGTTAAACATCACAAAGCCAGTTTCTTTCGCTGTATTTTTCTTCGTCTTTGGAGTACTTTTCTTCCACCATATGAAGCAGATCGAGTAATAAACCCATGTTTTCGTTTTCTTTTTATCTTTTTCAGCTTTCGCAATTTTTCCATTCCACTAGTAAGTATAGCAAAAACACGTATTGATGTCTATCATCCTTCTTGACAAAAAGTTATCCACATTATTATAGTTCTTATACTATGACAGAAACGGAAGCCACATGGAAAAAAGCATTGACAGTAATTGAACCATCTGTTTCAGGAGCAAATTTCCTTGCATTCTTTAAACATGCTGCGCGACTTGAATCACTTGATGAAAATGGAATAGCAATAATCGCAACAACATCTGCGATTGCTGAAAATATGCTCAAACGCCACGCTGAAGTAATACAAACTGCTTTAGAGAAACAAACCGGAAAAAAAGTAACACTCTCTTTTACTACAAAAACGTACCCCAACCATAAGAAGGAGAAACCAATACCACTTTTTCAGGAAGAGGCGCCAAAACGTCCGGAGATTGGTCATTTACCTCGTGTCCGGGCAGATTATACATTTGCCACACTTGCTGTATCTGACTCTAATCGGCTCGCATTCGTTTCCGCACAGAATGTGGCAAAAACACCAGGTTCTTCGTATAACCCGTTATTTATTTACGGACCGGTGGGTGTGGGAAAAACCCATCTCATGCAAGCAGTGGCAAATGAGGTATACCAAAAAATGCCTGATGCAAAAATTGTCTATATTACCAGTGAGGAATTCACGAATGAAGTTGTTGAAGCAATTCGTTCAAACGATACAGCGCGCATGAAAAAAAGATTCCGATCCGCACATCTACTGATTATTGACGACGTGCAATTTATCGCGGGGAAAGACAAGGTGCAGGAAGAATTGTTTCATACATTTAATAGTCTTATTGACAGTGGGGGACAAATTGTTCTTTCTTCCGACCGGCCACCAAGCGAAATACAAAAACTGGAAGCTCGCTTGTCTTCGCGTTTCGCCGGAGGCTTAACAGTTGATATTGAACCACCGGATTTCGCAATGCGAACGGCAATTGTGTTAAAAAAAGCAGAAAAATTCGGATACAACATTGGTATCGATGTAGCAAAACTTATCGCGGAAAAAGAGCAGGATGTACGAAGTCTTGAAGGAATGCTTATTCGCTTTGCAACTGAAGCAAAAACAAAGGAACAGGAGTTATCCACATCCCTGGTTGAAAAAGTGCTGGGAAGCAGACAAAAGGAAAAACCCCTGCTTCATGCGGAAGATGTTATTCAAAAAACGTGCGAGTTTTATACAATCAAACCAACACAGCTTAAAGGACCAAAACGGGACGCTTCACTAGTCAAGGCACGTCAGATTACCATGTATCTATTAAAGAATGAACTTGGACTGACGTATAATGATATTGGAAACCTTCTTGGTGGACGCGATCATACAACAATTATGTATGGGGTAGGCAGGATGGAACAATATGTTGTGGAAAAGTCATTTATTTACGAGGAAATCATGGGGATAATTAAATTACTTCGGGGATAACTTATTCACATAACAAAAAAATAAGATTTCAACATGTTTTCCAGAAAGATATCCACACAATATCCACATTTTTTTAGCTTCGTCTTCTTGCTTTTTTCCACTTTTCCGGATACACTACTACAACTACTAAAAAGTATATATCTATGAGATGTGTTGTTCTCGCAGAATCGTTACAGAGAAAACTTTCATTTGTTTCCCATGGAACTTCTTCAAAAAACCAATTGCCAATACTATCTCATGTTCTTTTAGAGACGACAGAAAATCAAATACGGTTGCGAACAACGGATCTTGAATTGGGGATAGAAACAGTAATTGATGCGCAAGTTGAAGAGACTGGTGCTATAACGGTTTTATTAAAACCATTCCTTGAATTAGTAAACAGTTTACGGCAAGAGAAAGTGACTCTTTTTCTTGAAGGATCGAGTCTTCATATTGTAAGCAGTAAATTGCAAGCAACATTACCGGTAAGTCAGGCAAATGAATTTCCCCTGCTTTTCGAAGAAAAAGGAGAAGAAGTTTTCAGTATGAATGGTGGTGAATTTAAAAAACGTTTTGGGAGAGTTGTGTTTGCGACGAGCAGTGAAACAACACGTCCTGCATTATCAGGTGTGTTTATAAAAGGCATTGACAATAAAATGATCCTTGTTGCAACAGACGGATATCGTCTATCTCTTGATGCGATTGAAAAAGAAAGTATTTCCTCTCACTCCCCGCTTATTATTCCCGCAAAACTGATCCGTGAAGCATTTTTCTTTAAAGAAGAGGGTGATATTGCTTTATTTCTTTTATTTCAAAAAAAACAGATAATTTTTACTCAAGGGAATGATGTTATAGTCGGGAGACAGATTGAAGCGGAATTTCCTAATTACGAGAGGATTTTACCATCTGATTTGACAACAAAAATACTGCTTGACAGAGAAGAGTTACAAAGGGCAGTAAAAACATCTGATATTTTTGCAAGAGAAGCGGCAAATGTTATTGTTTTTAGTGTACAGAAAGACAAAATACTTGTTTCAGCTAAGAAATCTTCAATAGGAGAAAATACCGTAGAAGTAGAAGCTCAGGTGAAAGGAGAAGAAAACGAAATAGCGTTTAATGCAAAATATCTTCTTGAGTTTCTTGGTAATTTTATAGAGGAACAGGTTTCCTTTGAAATGTCAGGTCCTTTGAATCCAGCCATTTTCTCTTCTCCACAAACTCCATCCTTCATTCATCTTATCATGCCGATTCGGACAGAAGAGTAAATATTATTGATACCGGATATCAAGCTGCTGCATTTGTGTTTGTGATAATCCGATAGAAAGTAGCCAATTGGTAAATGACTGTTTTGCTTTATTTTTATCGCTATCAATAAGTGTTACGGTAAAGAAATAGTGTTGTGTTGGTTGATCTGTCCAATCTCCGCTAACAGAGAAGTCACTTGTCTGGTAGGGCATTCTGTTTTCAACGAAAATATCAGGGTAATTTTGTTGTAGATTCTGGTCATTTTCCTGTCCTGTATTATCCTGGGGAGTGGGACTTGGTGTTATTCCCTGAGTAATAAATGAATATGTTTTTGACGTATTTGCTTGTATGAAATGGATGGTGTAAATATATTGTGTTGCCGGTTGAAAACCTGCAGGGGTAAGAACGAGACTATTTCCAAAGACAGCTGTTTGCATGCCTACTTGCGGAGAAATGGAGAACGTTATATCGCTAAATGAAAAGAGTTTGTTGAAGGTGATAGTTATCGGTTGTGTAAGTGTAACATCATCTGCATTATCAATTGGGCTTACGCTTGTTATTAGGAGATTTTTGGGAGATGTAGTAATTGAAGGTTGTTTTTGGGAAGGGACTGGGGCAATATGCTCAGAGGGTTTTATTAGGATAGGGAGAAGGGCAATCCAGACAACGATGATAACGATGACAAATAAAAACGCCGTAAGAAAAAACATCCTCCTATCCATAGTAATAGTATAAAACAAGAGAAATGTATTTAACAACCATCCGGAAGTGGATTGAAGACAAACGGTTTGGGAAGTTGGTCCCGTACGCTCCCGTCAAGAGTAAAAATAACTGGAAAATTGCAGATTCCCGTAAAGCTTATTCCTTGTCCCTCAAGCCAGTTTACAGTATCGTTTTTTGCCTGAAGTATGTTTGTTGATGTGATCGTAACCATGATCTCATCGAACGTTGCTATATATTCAGCGCGGAATGTATCGGTACTTTTTAATAAGTCGGAGTTTTCAGAAAGAGAATTGATCAGATTATTTTTTACTTGTATGTCCTGTTGTGAAAGCGCTGGTTCTTTGTTGGTTCCCAATTCATAAAGCTTTTGAGCGCTTGCCGTACTTAGAATGATTCCATGGATAGCAGGTCGAGATGCTGCTGTTGGAGTAAGGGGAATATGGGTATTTCTGTAAACCGTTTGGGTTGGTTTTTGAAAGAAAGGTTGAAGCGAAGTTTTCTTTGTTAAAAAAAACAAGGTAATCAGACTGATACTTATGATAATAACAAGGAGTGCAAGGATAACAACTGTAAGTTGAATAATTTTCATAATTAACAGGATAAGGGTTTTCCTATCGCAAAAAACCAGGCTCTCGCTGTTTGCCAGTAACACCAGGTGTGTCCACTTCTCTCCAGATCATCGTTATATAGTATTGCATTTTTTGTTTGCAGTTGCCAATTCGTATAACCGTTATCATTTGCATTGCTCCCCTGTTTGCTCATCTGAAATAACCCATATGCGCCACCAGCTGGCGAATTGGGATTATAAGCATTTGGGTCATAACCACTTGTTTCCTGAGCCGCAATAGTGTTAAAGAAAAATTTGGCATGATCAACTGAGGCACATTGTATTGCGTCTATACCAATACAGGTTAACGGATCATATTGAGAAATTTCTTGTCGAATAAACGATGCATATGCGTCAAGATTTTTTAGTGGTACCGGTTGCTGGGGTGGAAAATTACAAACCGGATCGCCAAAGTTTACTGCTTGTTGACCGCTGCTTGCAAGTTTTGATATATCTGCTTGATACTGCGTGTTATTACATATATTTGTGCTTGGGGAAACACTGGTTATGGATGTGCTTGCCCTGATTGGCCGAAGCCATCCTTCCACAATAAGGTCAGGACTACCGAAATTTTGTGCAGCACCTCCATAGACGTAATGCTGAGAAGCAAGTGCTCTATGGTCATAGCCATTGCCTTCTGCAACAAGGAAGTCTCTGGTATTATTCGGATTGGCATGGATATTAATAGCAATATGACCACTGAACACAACAATGTCACCGTTTTGCATTACCTGATGCGTTGTATTTGTTGCTCCTCCTGCATAGGGAATCCATTGGTAATATTGTTTTGGAATTCCTGCGGTACCCGCGGGATAGCCAGGAAAATCTGGGTCATACGCCCCAGCAGGAGAACCGTTATTTAACTGATGTCCTGTTGCTATAGAAATAGCCTGTGCAAAACCAGCACATTGTAGAACCTGTCCTTCATCAATATTAACGTGAAGCCAGTTAATGATGGCATTATTGTATTGTCCGAGATCCTTGATATTGCGAAGACAGTCGTTACTGCTTCCCTCTGGCGTTGTGTTGCCTGGGTCAGCAATGCCCGATACAGTAATGATACCACTTCCATTATATTCACTGGAGAAACAATACTGATTTATCTCATTCACCAGTCTTTCTGCAAGTACTGCAATGTCATCGCTATTTCCCGTAGCCAAAACAGCAGTACTTGGGTTATATTTAGGAAGTTGTACGCCGCTTTCGGAGGCAAGAAAAAGAACGTAGAGAGAGGCTATTATCCAGATAAGAATACTAAGTACTGGACCGTAAAATAATGGATTACGATAGAAATTGAAAAATGAAATACCTTTCTTTCTTTTTTTTATTGGTGCCTGAATTGTTGGTGTTTCAACTATCGTAGTGGTTTGTGGCGGCCGTTGCATAAATGCTGTCCGCTGTTGTCGCAACGACAAAACTTTTTGCGCTGTTTGTCCAAACGGGAGGCCATTAAGTAGTTCCTGCCTGTTACGCTTTTGAATCGTTTCTTGAGAAAGAACAGTTCCCTCTTTGTCTATTCGTAATTTTGTTTTTCCTGTTTGTTTCGCATGTGTTTCCAGGGCGGTAATTTCTTCTTGTTCCAATAGCCTCCGGTCGTTTATGTCGTGAAACTGTACATCATATCCTTTTTTTGCAAGCTCCCTGCGCTGCTGTTCTATTGACCGGTTTTTTCGTATAGTTGCGCGAAATTGACGGACTCGCTTAATGGTTTTTCCGTAAACTGTTTTTTCCAGGCTCTCCCTTTGCCGGCGCAGAATCGTTTCCTGTGTAACAAGCGTTCCTTCTTTATCCAGAGTGATGTATCGTGTGTTATGTGCTTTTGCATATGTTTCAATTTGTTCTATTTTCCATGGTTCTAAACTCGTGCTGCTTTGCCAGTTTTCATGGAGAAGTACTATCCCCTTTTTTGACAGCTCTTTTTGCTGAGCAAGAAATTTTTTGTGCTCTTTGAGGAAGTGTTCGAGTCGAACAAACGGGTTTTGCTCCTGTCGTTTTTCAAACCCTTCGTTAGCTCGTTTTGCCCATTCGGTAAGTCGTTGTTGTACGTGTTTTTTATCAAGCGGGTTGAATAATTCCTGTTTTCGCAGCGTTTGTAGTTCTTCTCCGGAAAGTATCCGTATTCCTCCTCCCTCATCCCTACCCAGCCGTACTCTTTTTTGTCCTGTTCGTTGTGCATCCGCTTCTATGGCAACGATTTCTTTTTCGTTTAATACTTTTCGTTCGCCTGAATTATAGAAACGAAGATCAATTCCTTTCTTTACAAAATCTTTTCGTTGCTGTTCAATCTGCCGGTTTTGTTCCAGTTGTTCTTGTATCATTCTTAAAGCTCTGCCAGGTTTTGTTTCCTTTGCTACTTGTTTTAGCGCATCGCGAAATCCTATTTGTGGCGTTGTTTGTGCTGCGTTTTTACTTTTTTGTTCCGGGTTTTGTGTTTGGTTGTTGGAATAATGTGGTTGGTGTCCACTGTGTTCTCTGTGGTTTTCCTCTGTTCCAGTCTGTTGTTCGGTAAGTGTTCTGATATCGTCAGTAACATCAGTATAGGTAAATCCCAATTCGCTAACAATCTGCCGTGCAGCATTTTTATTGCCCGTCTGAAGCGCTTGTATGAGCGCCTGTTTATATTCTGGATATGTGTTAATTGCTTCTTTGAAGGAGGGTTTCGTTAGAGTGGGCATATACTCTATTATTCCACGAAGGATTCATAAACTGCAAGAAAAACTAGGGTTTTACTGCAGCATTTTGATTTGCGGGCACGTTATTTTGTTGGGGGGTAGCTAGCGGGGGTTGTTGGGGAGT
>DASYZL010000023.1:0-48713 GCA_035946335.1 Patescibacteria group bacterium
TAAAAAACGGAGGTTTACTGGGTAGAGGCACTTTTCAGTTGCCAGTTACTATACACAAAAAAGGAGTACCGCCAAGTTGCATGCCAGAGGATTTGCATCCTGAGCAACTCAACGAAGTCACCTCATTTTTAGCACGTGCAACAGATGCATTTAGAAATACACCCAAAAAATAAGAATCAGTAATTTTTATAAATAATGCAGACAGCATTTCTCTCTTAAAGTAAAATTATTGACAGGGCAATATACAAAGTTAGTAACTTAATACCTGTTCTGCTTATTTAGAATTATCTTCGTACATTGACAAACCCTTATTCATTTGTTATCCTCATCTCTGTTCTTTCATAAGACAAAGAAGAAAAGTATAAGTAGAGCGTGTGATCCCGCAAGGGAAAACGAGGAAGAAGGTCTTGAATTACTCAAGAGATCGGGCTCTCTGCTGACAGCAGGGAAGCATCTGCGGAAACCTTCAGGGCGTTGTACCGTCCTTAATGTTTTTTTCAAAAAGAACGCGTAAGTGTTCCCACAAAGAGAAAACAATGTGCATCTTCTTTTGTCTTCAGAGAACATCAGCCATGTGTGGTATTTTCAGTTACATTGGCAGTAATGACAATGCAGCTTCTATTATTGTTGAGGGGTTAAAACGCCTTGATTACCGGGGGTATGATTCCTGGGGAGTTGCTGTGAGTAATTCACACGGTATCTTTACGGAAAAACGCGTTGGCAAAATCGGAGAACTACAAAATGTAAAAAACTTCCCGAAAAGCTTTATCGGGATCGGGCACACACGATGGGCAACAACAGGTGCAGTCACACAGCCCAATGCGCACCCGCATTTTGCGACTGACAAATCATTTGCCCTTGCACAAAACGGCATTGTTGAAAATTACGAAGCATTGAAAAAAGACCTGATACAAAAAGGGTATACGTTCAAATCGGAAACAGACACAGAAGTCATTGTCTACGTGATTGAAGAAGAATTGAAAAAGAAAAAAACTCTGCAAAAAGCAATCCTCTCCGCGTTCAAAAAGCTCAAAGGACGTAACACGATTATTCTTGTGACAAAAGACAAAGAAGTCTATGCTGCCAGAAACGGGTCACCACTTGTTGTCGGGTTTAACGGAGATGACATCTACCTCTCTTCAGATACACTTTCATTTGCGAAATTTGCCAAAAAAATGCTGGTTATTGAAAACGGACAAATGGTACAGGTAAACGGAAAAGTAAGATTGTTTGACATTAAAAACGGGAAGGAACGGGCGTACAAGAAAGAACCTGTTACCATAACAAGCAGTGAGGTCAGTAAAGACGGATTTGACCACTTTATGATAAAGGAAATTTTTGAAACGCCAGGAGTATTGGAGAAAATAAGCAGGAGCGAAGAAAAGCCCTATCTTACCCTGGCTCAAGCGATAAAAAAAGCAAAACACGTATACACCATTGGTTCAGGCAGTACGGGCATTGCCGCTGCTCAAGTCGCATTTTATCTTCGCTCAATAGGCAAAATCCAGGCAGTGAGTTTAATCGGAGCTGATGCTGTTGAATATGCCCATTTGTTTACAAAAGACGATTTACTGATCGCCCTTTCCCAAAGCGGTGAGACAGCAGATGTACTGGAAGTACTGGAACTGGCAAAGGAACAAGGCATCACAATTGCCTCGCATGTCAATATGCCCGGTTCCATCATGACACGCATGTCTGATTATAAATACCTGTCAGAAGCAGGTCCGGAAATCTGTGTCATGGCAACAAAAACATTTTCTGCACAAGTTGCCTGGGGGTACCTTTTGGCAAAAACCATAAGAGGTGAATTTGCAAGTGGAACAAAACAAATCGCAATCCTTGCGCAAACAATACAAGCATATTTAACAGATAAAAAAAATCACGCGGCACTCCAAAAGATAGCAGAGATATTAGTAAAGAAAGACGATATATTCCTGCTTGGCAAGTACCAGACGTATAACATCATGCGTGAAGGTATGGTAAAGATCGTTGAAGCGGCATACAAACACGGGCACGCTCTCCCCTCAGGTGACCTCAAACACTATGTCATTACTCTGATGGAACCAGGAGTCCCTGTCATCGTGGGAATTGCCAATGACAAAACAAAAACAGATTTACTTACTGCTATCAGTGAAGTGCGGTTGAGAGGTGCTGAAGTGATTGCCATTGCTGCAGAAAAAAATCCTGCATTTGATTCCTTTATTCCTGTTTTCGACACACAAGAAACCATGGCCATGATGATTCTCATTCCTTTACAGCTATTAGCGTATTACCTGGCAAAAAAACTGGGTAACAGTATCGATAAACCCCGCAATATTGCAAAAAGTGTGACAGTAAAGTAGGAAGTACTAAATATTCAACACAACTTCCACTCACCTATCTAATCTTCACCTTTTCTTTGAAAGGGTATGCGTTAAGAATAGAAAAATATGGAAGATTGTAGAGGATCCGATATTCTCTGCATTGAAAGAATGGTACATAAGGTTCTAATAAGCAAAAAGTTGCTGGCGGACATAGACAATATTCGAACATGCTGCAAGATAACAAATGACGGTTTCTTTATTCTCAATTATCTATAACCACGTTTAACGTTAATAAACATCCATCTGTTAGAATAACATAGATGAGTTGGCAAATTTATCTTCTTATTAGTATTCTGCTTATCTCCTTTATTGGACTTTTGCAACGAAGTCTGATGAAGGATGATCGAGCAAATCCTCAGGCACATACAATTGCATTTTTAGGAGTAGGTGGCATATTTGCAATTATTTTAGCTTTATTCGAAGGAAAACTAAATTTGTACTTTCCTTCGTTTTTACTATGGAATTTTGTTTTACTCGTTATTCTTATCACTCCAGCTTACTTACTCAATTATCGAGCATATAAACAAATTGGCGCATCAGAAGTTGTATTATTTCTCGCAACAGGAAGATTATGGAATGTCGTTGGTGCATATATATTTTTACATGAAAGTGTTTCAGTACAGCAAATATTTGGTGCAATCGTTATTGTATTAGGAGTTGCCATTACTCGATTCGAGCAGCGAAAATTTATTTTCAACAGCGGGGTATTTTTTGCTTTAATAGCTGCGTTTTTATATGGGATGAGCGATATCGATGGGTATTATATTCTTCGCTTCTATGACGCCACTAATTTTCTGATCTATGCAGAATTCCTGCCTGTGATTGCAATTATGCTTCTTCAACCTAAATCACTAGCAAAACTTACTCACTACTTCCATATTGACACTGCAATAAAATTACTTATTCTTTGTATCTGTGATATTTTTGGCACATTGGCTTTGTTTCTTGCTTATCAGGTTGGAGGTAAAGCATCAATTATAGGCCCGCTTAGTGCAACTCGTGTATTGATCGCCACGATTCTGGCAATTATCATTCTTCATGAAAGAAAAAATATTACAAATAAAATTATTGGAACAATAGTAACAATTGTAGGTGTATTACTTCTTCTGTAGCTATTCATGAATTTTGACTATCTTTTTGTATTTGGTATCCTCGCCTAGAAAAAGCATATCGTTGTTTAACAGTCTCATATTCTTTCAAACGTTGTGGATATGCCTTTTGTCAAACTATCTTTTTTTCCAGTATTGCAATAATTTCTTTTTGGAATGATGTCACCTGATAGTTTCTACGCATAAACTCCCGCGCCTTTCGCTGACTCTTCGTATCGTAAATAGTTACCAGATCAGTAAAATGCTTTTGAACAAGCGCAAATAATGTCTGTATTTTTTTAGGAGTTGGATCAAACAGCCAGTGATTTTTTCTGGTCTTATACAGTAGTTTTGCTTGGTGGATAAGTTCAAGCAAGAAACTTTCTGCATAATAGTACGGGCGTTGTGAGACATCATCCTTGTAGGAAATGATACGTATGGCAACAGCTAGTAACCCTTTTACCAGGAGCAGTTGCTCTTCAGAAGACAAATAGGCAGGCGCAGCGCTTATCGCTGCAAAATCAGCTTTATTTTCTTCAATATCTTTATACTCCTCAGATCCGATCAACTCACGCGTCTGTTCTGTTACAAATGCATTATGGGAAAATTCATGTCCTGCAGTGAATGTGCTTGCAAGTAAATTTATGATTGTCTCATGGTCAAAAAATACCTTCTCCACTACTTCTTTTCCTAGTAATTTCTCAAGGTTTCTTCTCCCTATTTCCCATCTCTGGTGCATTGTCATGATGTCTAAGAATATTTTTACCCCTTTGGTAAAGCGGATGTGTTCACGGTTGGGTACATTTTGTCCGGCAAGACGGAAATCAAGCCGTCTTCCTGAGCGAAGCATCGTGTAAATGCCGGCTACAGAAGCGCGAAGAGAGGGAAGAGCAACAGATAAGGACTGCTTGGAATGGTACGTTTTTGTCAGATAGGCAAGCAGCGCATCCTTCGTTCTCATGATAGTTTTATTCACCTGTTCAAACCGGTCATCAGCAAACGCGAGTGCATACTCCGGTTCAACACGAAGGCCTAGTGGATCAACGTAGGATTCCATCATGTGTACCGGTTGTAAACGTCCCTGAATTCCCATCCATGTTTCATCAACTCGGGAAAATAGTGCTTCCTGTTCAGACGGATTCGTTGATGAAAGCGCTTTTTGCAAGGAATCGAAGTATGGATAATATGTCTGATCATGCATTTCGCGAAGCTTACCTAAGAGCATAATAAGTGTGCTGTCAATCTGGTTCATTTGATGTGGAAATACCTGCGCATACGTTTGCATTGTTATATGTTCTCCCTCTTTGAAAAACAACACATACTGATACTGTCCTAGTGTTTGCAGATTGATGCTATGCTTTCTTAAATATGCGATAGTTTTTTCGTATCCCATGTTTCCGAAAGAAACTTCAAGCGGACTACGAATTATATGGTAATGCCAGAGTCGATATAGTTCATCAAAGGAATCACCGAGTATCAGACTATGATAGATAACTGTCTGCTCCAATGGAGAAAAATCAAATACATACTGTTGTTTTTCAAAACATGAACGGAGAAAGCAACGCACCAGATGCTCCTGCAGAGAAACAACAGCAACCAAATCATCATACAAATCACTTATCGGCAATGTCCCGGTGTAATTTTGATATTGCAGTACCAGGTACAGTTTTTCTTCGGGGATACCAGGAAGCAGTGGCACGAGACTGGTTTGTATATAATCAGTAGCAGCAGATCTGAGGGAATCGAGAAAATCACTAAATTTCTTTGCCTGACGGATTGTTTCATTTTCCAGTACCTCAGGAGAGAATCCTGCCTGTTTCGTGATAGCCAATGGGTCTAACCGCAATGCATATAAATCGTTTCCCATAGGGAAAAAGCGTAGCATATTCTGGTAGAGAATTCAAAGATGTTTGTAAGAAAAGAGAAAGGAAAATAAGCAAACCACGTTGTGTAATGGAAGCAGTTGCGAAAAATAACAGGAAAAAGAGCATTGTTTTGTTGTACAGTAAATACGTATGCCTGTTCACCGTTTTTCATATCATTATTTTTTTCTCCTTGGAACTTTGTTACTCGTTATTATCCTTTTTTCCTTTTTCTTCCAGCAGCAACACACACAACAGGCGGCAGTCACTATTACACAAACCTATTCTGCAACCTTTTCAGGACTGCATGTTGAGGGAAACCGATTATTGAATGTGCAAGGGCAACAAGTGGTATTACGAGGGGTTGACCGGTCGGGTACTGAGTACATGTGTATCGGGGGGAACAATGGTGTTTTTGACGGTCCGTCAGACGGTACATCGATCCAGGCAATGAAATCGTGGGGCATTAATGCTGTTCTTATTCCATTAAATGAGGATTGCTGGCTTGGTATTAACGGGGCAAATCCAGGTGGCATAGCGTATCAGCAGGCAATTTTGACATACGTCAACCTTCTTGAAAATGATCATATCTACCCCATTCTTGCCTATATGTGGGGAGCTTCTGGGACACAGCAGGCGAAAGGACATCCGGCAATGCCTGATGCAGACCATGCTGCAACTTTCTGGACATCGGTTGCCACAACATTTTCCAATGATCAGGATGTTATTTTCCGCCTTCAGGAAGAGCCACACCTCACCGAAGGATCATCCCAAGCTGCCTGGCAATGCTGGAAGAACGGAGGAACGTTTTGTAATGAAGGGTTTCCTGTTGTTGGATTTCAGTCTTTAGTAAATACAGTCCATTCCACTGGTGCCAAAAATGTTCTCGCTCTTCCTGGCATCGAATGGTCAAATGACATGGATCAGTTTTTGTCATTTAAGCCAACTGATCCACTCAATAACATGATCGCTGCTGTTGATGTATACCCTACGGGAAACGGTTGTGGGACGGTGAGTTGTTACGATACTCAATATGCACCTGTCATTGCCCAAATGCCACTTATTGCCGGAGAATTTGGTGAAAGCGTCAATGGTGATATATGTGGTGTTACCGGTTCTAACACATTTATGAATTGGATGGATCAACATAATTCCGGTTACCTTGCCTGGGTATGGAACGCATGGGGGACAGATTGTGGCAATTTATCACTCATTACCAATTACATGGGAGTACCCCACTCGCCAAACGGGGTCAATTACAAAGCGCATCTCTTATCGCTTACAGGCATTCTTCCTGCGAATTCTCCATCTCCGGCAATAAACACGTCTCCTTTGCTTCCTACGTTTTCCCCTGTTCCAGATATCAGTCCGACAATACCACAACAGTCGAATGCAGTCACATTTGCGCTTATACTCTGTCCTCATGGATTAGGAAACTGCGGAGACAGTGTCAGTCCAGGTGGCGGCAATACGCATCCTCAACATTCCCAAAGAAATGTTACCCTTACTGTTTATGATACAAATAATAAAGCAATTGCAAAGCAGCAAGGATACGTATTTTATGACAAAAATGCTCAAAACTTCCAGGGAAGTATTCTTGCTCCACATCTCCCATCAGGACAGTACTATGTTACCGTTAAAATGGACGGGTTTCTTTCCAAACAGTTACCAGGAACTGTTTCTCTTACTCTAGGACAACAAATAACCCTTCCTGAAGTAGCGCTGGTTGCCGGGGATATCAATAATGATGATCAGATAGATATTCTTGATTATAATATCCTTATTTCCTGTTACGGTTCAGCAGTGAACACATCATCTTGTCCGGCAACATTCCGTCCCTCAACTCTCTCTCCTAGGGTTGATATTAATGATGACAATGGACAGGTTGATGGAGGAGACTATAACGAGTTTCTCAGGGAAGTATCTGCGCAAAAAGGAGGGTAGGATTTTTCGAACGGACGGAAATAAACGAACAATCATTCGTTCGGTGTCAGTTTGAACAACCGACTCCAAAAGAGTATACTATTTTAATGGCACAACTTCTTGGGTTGGTGATTTTGTCCTTTATTATCAGCTTTATCCTCCTTATCCCATTTATCGATTTTCTGTATAAAATAAAGTTTCAGCGGGAAAAACAGCATACAAAGGACCCGTTTAACAAGGCAACACCTGTTTTTGATAAGTTTCATAACTGGAAAGCGGGCACGCCGTTTGGTGGAGGAGCACTAATTATTCTTGTAGTAAGCATTCTTGCTCTATGGGGGTATGGTATTTTTAACGTTCCGATAAACCCCTGGGAACTATTGGTACTGGCAATTGCGTTTATCGGATTTGGCCTTTTAGGGTTATATGATGATTTCAAAAAGCTGCTTGTTGGAGGAAAACCAACAACGTTTTTCGGGCTTCGGTTGCGGTATAAATTTCTCATCCAGTGGATTCTGGCGTTTACCATTGCTGCAATTCTCTACACAAAACTCGGATACTCATTTATTTTCATTCGAGGAGTCGGGCTGACAAGTCTAGGTTTTTTGTTTATCCCTATTGCGGCATTTGCTGTTGTCGGGTTTGCCAATGCGGCAAATATTGCTGATGGACTTGATGGGTTGGCTTCAGGACTTATCCTCATTTGTCTTTCTGCTTTTCTTGCCATAACCGCTTTCAAGCTGGATTTGGCTCTTGGAATGTTTATTGCCATATTAATGGGTGCAATGGGAGCATTTTTATACTTTAATGTCTATAAAGCGCGGTTGTGGCTTGGGGATGTCGGGTCGCTTTCCCTTGGTGCTTCCCTGGCAGTTATAGGGCTCTTGTCCGGTAAAATCCTTGCCCTTGGCATCGTCGGGGGGGTCTTTGTTCTGGAAGTCGGGTCATCACTTTTGCAACTGACATCCAAAAAATATTTTGGTAAAAAATTATTCCCTGTTGCGCCATGGCATCTCTATTTGCAGCAAAGAGGGTGGGAAGAACCAAAAATTGTTATGCGCGCTTGGTTATTGGGGTTTTTCTTTGCAATTGTCGGACTCTATATTGCATTTATCAGGTAAACAATATTATTCTATATTTTCCAAGGGAACAGTTGATTGGGATAATATCTCTTCAAAAATCGCTTCATTTTCAATTCTTTTTCCTGCCTGGTAGGCAATAGTGGGAGTCGGTATAGGTTCGTCTAACTCATTTTTTGCTACAAATTCAGGATGGAGTAATATAGTACCGTTTATTTGTTCAACGGAAATATTACCCAACGTTATTGGCACTCCTGCGCCGGAAAATGTCGCATGAGGATGCGTCTCGGATATAGATTGTGCTATTCCATCCTCAACTGCAGGAGAACATGCATCAAATATAACCTGCGGATAGTCGTCAAAAATCTGTGCTATTTTTGTAAAAATTTTATTTTGTATCATATGATGAGTAATATTTTTATGAAAATCATTTGCTCCTATATGTATCCCATTTCCCCCACCATGTCCTCCAATTATTGCAGTCTTGATTCGTCCATACTGTCTGGCGATGCGGTTCATTAGTCCAGTAAGATGGTTAATGTTCTCCGCTTCGATGAATTTTATTGTCCATCCAACTGTTTGTAGCTCATCTGCAAGTGATTTGTAGACTGAGAAATTCATGTAAAATGCACCATTTTCATCAAACCGGGGAAGTGTTACCAAAACATATGGGTGAAGTGCCTTGAAGTATTTTTCAGAACCGTAATGGAGATCGTGTGTTTTTATGTATTTTTTTAAAAAAGGGAACTTGCTTGTTACCATTTTTCTGATTGGAAAAACGTCTTGCGCAACTTGGCGGGCAGGCTTCGCTTCACGTCGTTCGTCAAACTGACGAATCAACAGGTTTACTGGAATTCTGCCAAAATTTACTATGCCATTTTCCCTCATAAGTATTTCCGATACACTTTTCCCTTCCTCCCCGTATTGAGATTTCGGACGTTCTCGTTCAATTTGTCTTAAGGTGTCTATATTTGCATACAAAACACTCTCTACAACATACCTATCATATGTTTCCTGATCTTTCTCAACCTCAAATTCTGCATTATGTTCCCAAATGGAAGTGAGCTTATTTGCGTCATAAGGATATTGGGTAAGGTATGCACGAGCAAATTGCATCTCAATGTTGAATAACTTCAGGTTTCCATTTTGCTTTCTTTCATCAAAAGAAGCATTTGCAAAGTCATCAAAAAATTCTATCAGTGTATCCGATGCACGTCTTGGCAAGCTGTCAAGTTGTTCGTATAAACGTTCTAGAGTTGAGGTTTCACTAACCCGGGAGAAAATTTCCCGCAGATTTTCAGGTTTTATCCGAAGAAACGGGAGAATTTCCATGTGTTGTAATAAACTATTCATCATTATTTCCCTTTGCGTCTGATTACCATACGTCAGAATGAAATTGTATACGCTACCGGCTATACGTGCTACACGTAATGAGAGGTCATCATATGCCGCACTGCCTGTATTAGTGAGAAGAGTAGTAATATCGCTGTGTATATTTTTCGAAATAGTATCCACATTGTCTGCAGTAACTTGACAAAGTTTCGAGAAAACCGGATCCTCAGTCAAAATATGGTTCCGCAGAATACTTCTCTTTTGTAGCACACGAAATGCACTATCTAGACCCAAAAGAAGCTGTGGCGAACTGAACGGATCAGCGAGGAACTGTTGCCACTCATGTTCATTTTCCTCAATTTCTATTAATACCAGATTGCTTGATGGGATACTATGCATATTGTCCGTCCAATGTGTGTATTGATGCAGTAATGGTTGCCGGTCCGATAAAAATCTGATTGCTTGATTTTCACTTTCTATTTTTTTCGCTTGCGTATCTTGTCCGGCTCCTTCGTTTGCGATCATAATAGCATTATCGTACGCAAGTCACCAGTTGCCTGTCAACAATTTCCAAAACGCCCAACGCTTCTGGCACATAATAATTCCCTTTCCTTCCTGAATTCGTTACAATTACCCTATGAAGAAGTTTGACTTTCTGCTTCTTGGTATTACCATTGCCATGACGTTATTCGGCCTTCTGATTATTTATGATGCGTCATCATTCATTTCATTTCGTGATTTTAATACAAAATATCATTACATTAGAGACCAGGCGCTATGGATGGCGTTGGGATTTATAGGATTAACTGCGTTTTCTTTTTTCGATTATAAAAAGTTATATAACCTTGCATTGCCGTTTCTGATGATCGCAATACTGCTTCTCATTGCTGTATTTATCCCGGGAATCGGCGTATCGGTTCTGGGGGCACATCGCTGGATTAACTTACGCTTTGGTGTTATCCAGCCGGCTGAATTTGTCAAACTGTCACTTGCACTCTATTTAGCAGCATGGTTTTCAACAAAAGAAAAAGGTAGATTCAGCGCGTTTCTTCTCCTTCTTGGACTTGTCTTATTCCTGGTTATGGTTGAACCTGATATGGGAACAACCATTATTATTCTTTGTGAAGGGCTCGTTCTCTACTTTCTTTCCGGGGGAAGTCTGGTATATTTTACTATTCTTGCGCCGGTTCTGGGCGTACTCGGTTTTATTCTGGTAAAAATAGAACCGTATCGCGCTGCACGTCTTACTGCATTTCTCCACACTGACAGTTCATTGCAAAATGCGTCATACCAGGTAAAACAAATTCTTCTTTCCCTTGGTTCCGGAGGGTTGCTGGGCGTCGGTATCGGGAACTCGCTACAGAAATATGCCTATTTGCCGGAAAATACAACTGACTCGATTTTTGCTATTATTGCAGAAGAGCTGGGATTCCTTGGTGCAGTAATTTTTCTTTTGTTTTGTGTCGCTTTCATATTGCGCGGACTATTTATTGCGTACCGCGCAAAGGATGGGTTTGGAAAATTATTAGCAGGGGGTATTGTCGCGTTTTTAGGTTTTCAGATGGTAATCAATCTGGCAGCACAAACAACGTTACTTCCGTTAACCGGAGTACCATTGCCATTCATTTCATATGGCGGTTCATCACTCGTTGTCGATTTATGTTCTGTTGGTATTTTACTTAACATTGCAAAACAAACCGTATGAGAATTGTTATTGTTGGAGGACATATGAGTCCTGCGCTTGCCGTCATGCAGGCATTACCAAAGGATGGACAAGTTTGGTATATAGGGCGAAAGCACGTATTCGAAGGAGATAAGGGGATTTCCCTGGAATATCAAACTGTCACCAGTCTGGGTATTCCCTTTGTTCCACTGACAACAGGAAGATTACAGCGAGTCTGGACAAGGCATTCGCTTTTTTCCTACGCAAAAATTCCCTATGGCATTTTTCAGGCAATTGCTATTTTACGACAGATTAAACCAGCTGTTGTTCTTTCATTCGGCGGGTACCTGTCCTTGCCAGTTGGCATTGCTTCGTTTCTTTTACGAATTCCCCTGGTTATTCATGAGCAGACACAGGATGCCGGTTTTTCCAATGTGCTGCTAAAAAACATTGCGACGACTATAATAGTGTCATTTCCCACCTCTCTCAAATACTTTCCGCAACAGAAAACAGTGCTTACCGGTAACCCGCTTTATTTTGGGAAAGCGACAAAAGAGGCAGCGCAACTCATTCCCCAGGGAAGTTTGCCGCTCCTTCTGGTAACAGGGGGTAGTACCGGTTCGCATGATATAAATCTCTTTGTAGAAAAGCATCTTGGTGTACTACTTGATCATTACCGGGTCATTCACCAGACAGGAGATGCACAGATTTACCAGGATTATGACAGGCTAATGATTGTACGAAGCAACCTTGCTCAACAACAAAGATCGCGTTACATCGTAACAAAATTTATCTCCCCCACAGACATATCGTTTCTTTTCAACGAAGCCGCACTTGTTATATCCCGAAGCGGAATCAACTCGGTCATGCAGCTATTGGTTTTGGAAAAACCGGCTATCCTTTTTCCTTTACGTACAGGGCAGAAAAATGAGCAGTTGAAAAATGCAACATTCCTGCAGGAAGCTGGTTTAGCAGATATTGTCACAGAAACTGACATGTCAAATGAAGCAGTCATCCGCCTTCTCGCCGGACGCATGAAGTATCACGGAATAACTAAGGAGGCAAAAGATATCCGATCAATGCATGAAAAAGCGGCAGAACATATTGTTTCGCTTGTCTATGAAGCTGCTGGTGCGAAAGCAAAGACGTAAATTGCGTCTTTTTATCGCGTATGGTTTTTTTCTTCTGTGTTCGACAACACTCATCCTGGCCGTATATGCCGGTCTTCATTGGTGGCTTGTCACACACACAACAGTTATCAGTCCGGTTACGGGCACGAAAGAAAAACATATTTCACGAGAAATACTACAAAGTAAAAAGGAGGTCGTTATGATGGGCTTGCAAAATGCACATATTGTCTATCAAAACGTTACCGTAACAACGGATAATTCTGTAACAATTTCTTTACAAAACAATGAAACGGTTATTCTCTCATTGAATAAAAACATTGATCAGCAAATCGCCTCTTTACAACTCACGATAGCTAATCTTACAATAGAAGGGAAGCAGTTCAAGCGGCTGGATTTTCGTTTTGACAAACCAGTGTTGACGCTTTAATTATGGCTGAGCACAAAATAGTTGTTGGTGTTGACATCGGAACGAATAAAATTGTTACGGTCATTGCAAAAATCAATGAAGAAAAAACAGTGCATGTTCTTGGTGTTTCCGAAGTAAAATCTGCAGGTATTAAAAAAGGGCAAATAGTTGACATAGAAGAAGCAGTACATGCAATCAATACGTCTCTGGAAGCAGCAGAGCGTATGGCAGGATATTCAGTGTCGCATGTTATTGTTTCTCTTGGTGGCAGTCACATTGAAAGCCAGAATTCCCGCGGTGTAGTTGCTGTTTCCAATCCCCAGGGGGAAATTACGCAAAATGACTTACAGCGCGTCATTGATGCGGCAAAAGCGGTTTCATTTCCCTCCACACGGGAAATTATCCATGTATTGCCCCGCCATTATTCAGTTGATGGACAGGAAGACATTAAGGATCCGATCGGCATGACTGGTGTACGGCTTGAGGTAGATACTCATATCATTACTGCAAGTTCCATCTCTCTTCGTAATATGGAAAAGGCATTATCGGAAGTCGGTGTTGATGTTGATGCGTTTGTGTTTAGCGGTTATGCAAGCTCCCTATCCGTATTATCGGATACAGAAAAAGAACTGGGAGTAGTACTTGTTGATATCGGTAGTGGCACAACAGATATTTCGATGTATGTTGATGGTTCTGTTACCCATTCGTCTGTCTTGCCGATTGGGGCTAAACATGTCACAAATGATCTAGCGATCGGGCTTCGCATTTCACTTGAAAGTGCTGAAAAAATAAAACTGTTTCTTTCTCGCCCAAAGCGCGACATGCAGTTTGACGAAGATGATGGAGAAAAACGGCATCGCTCAAGTGACGAGGTTGATCTAACGTCGCTTAAGCTCCCGGAAGATTTACGGCTTGTCTCACGGAAAACCCTTGTTGAAGGTATTATCCGCCCGCGACTGAATGAAATTTTCAGTATGATCGGGCAGGAGATAAAAAAGAGCGGGTGGGGTGGGCAAACGCCTGCAGGTCTTGTCGTTACCGGGGGAGGCGCAAAGACAGTCGGTGTCGTTGACAGTGCAAAACGGACGCTTGCCATGCCGGTCAGGGTTGGTGCACCAACAGAACTAAAAGGGATTAAAGATGAAGTTGAAGATGCACCGTTTGCCGCAGTCATTGGCCTTATTATTTACGGCAGTTCGCTCAACGTTGCGGAATCACGATTACCATTCGGGTTTGGTGTTCCCGCATTCAAATTCCTGCAAGGTGGAAAGATAGGAAAAAAAATCATTACCTTTATCAAGTCATTTATCCCCTAATTGTGCCTATGCAGATTGAACAAATAGAAGTAGCATCAGGTCGCGGGTTTGCTGCTGAGTTTCCTTATGATGCAAAACTTTCGGTATGGAATGTATCAATCTTCACAGATCAAGGCAATTTTGCTATTAGCGCAAAGATGCCAAATTATGCTTACTCTCCTAAATTCCGTTTGCCTCATTATAATCATCCTTTGACTGAACTATTCCTTATACAGGAAACCGGGTGGGAAAAATCTGGTATAACCGTTGAAGATGCGCATAAACTGCTTGACGGATTGCGACGAGGACAACAAGGAGAGATACCAGTGCAGTTCCGGCAATGGTCTGGTGGCATTGAAGATAGCGCGCTATACGATATTCTTCCCTTTCTACAAAAAGACGAAAGACTCGTAGAAGCAGCGAGGTATCTTGATGAAGATCATAAAGTATCGTTAGTAACAGTTGATCGTGCGGCGAGAAGAAAGAAAAGAATTGTGCAAAGAGAGAACGCATTATTATCAGCGTAAGTAAGCGGTAACAGAAAACATCAAATAACAGAGAGGTGTTTCAGGATGTTTTGAATAAAAATTATTTACCATGTTCCCTTGCAATCTACTATTGCTTCTGTTAGAGTAGGGACACTATGCTTATCCGTCCCCAAACAACAAATTTTGCAAAAATCCGTGTCGTTGGTATTGGTGGCGGTGGCGGGAATGCATTGAAATCAATGATTGCCCAATCGCAAATTCAGGGCGTTGATTTCATTGCTGTAAATACTGACGCACAAGCACTCCTGCTCAATTCTGCAACAACAAAAATCCAAATCGGCGACAAATTAACAAAAGGATTAGGTTCAGGGGGCGATCCGGAGGTAGGCAGACAGGCAGCAGAGGAATCAGCAGAGAAAATCAAAGATATGTTAACAGGATCTGACATGGTTTTCCTTGCAGCTGGAATGGGTGGAGGGACAGGAACCGGGGCAGTGCCGGTCATTGCAAAGATCGCAAAAGATTTGGGTGCACTCACCATTGCTGTTGTTACCAAGCCATTTTCTTTCGAAGGCACCCGCAGAATGGTAAACGCAGAAGATGGAATAGAAATTTTGCGCGATAAAGTTGATACTCTCATTGTCATACCAAATCAGCGCATTCTCGATGTTGTGGATAAAAAAGTTTCTCTATTGGAAGCATTCCGTGTTGCTGACTCAGTCCTTTCACAAGGTGTCCAGGGAATTTCCGACCTGATTACCGTTCCTGGACTTATTAATGTTGATTTTGCTGATGTCCGTTCGGTCATGACCAATGCAGGCTCGGCATTAATGGGTATCGGGATGGGTTCCGGAGAAAACCGGGCGCAAATGGCAGCACGTGCTGCAGTCAGTTCACCACTTCTGGAAGTTTCAATGGAGGGAGCAAGGGGGGTACTATTCAATATAACAGGTGGATCGGATTTGACCATGAATGAAGTTGATGAAGCATCGAAAATCATTGCAGAAGCTGCAGACCCAGATGCAAATATTATTTTCGGAACGACCGTTGACGAAACCATGCACGATCAGATAAAAATTACTGTTGTTGCAGCTGGTTTTGATTCAACAAACCAGCAGTTTTCCAAATTTGTCTCAACACACCAGCCAAAACCGATTTTTTCATCGCAACCACCATCTCAGCAACAACAACCTGTGCAACAGCAAACCCCAACAGCGACACCAAACCCTTTACCAGCTGATGATACAAAACATGATGATGAAGACGTCTGGAATATCCCCGCATTTCTAAGACATAGGAATTAAGCCTCTAAGAAGTAAATTCTCGCACAAAGTATTTAGGCAATAGGTATTTTGTTGGCATATAAAAACAATACCAATGTTTATTTTTAATCCATTAATGAAGCAAGCATTGACCTTTGTTAGCAGAATTACTTATATCCGTCTTTAAGATATTCTCTCGCCAGTTCATCTGAAATGGCCTCATCTGCAAGATTAGCTTGAATTGCGACAGAAAATCCTATTTTTTCATTCATTTTAAATATTTTTGAGATGAAACGGATAGGAAGCTGTAAAAGTTGTGCTTTCCAGTATCCAAAAAGCAGATCGGCTGTAATTCTCTTTGTATCCTTCGGACTTATGTCCATAAACTGTAAAGCTTTTCTTAGAGAATGTAGGTTATAGAAAATGATGGGTGGTTGATCCTGTTCCAGTATGTTTAATTTATCCCACAATTCTTCTTTATTCATTTGTCCAGCAAGAAACTGGTGAATTAATTCTTTTTCTTTGTTTTCAAAACTGTTGACCGCTTCTTGTAAATATGGAAAATCGAGAGCATGCACAATCTGCTCTTTCAGGCTATCAGAATTGATATATTTATTAATAGTTTGTATTTGTTGTTTGTTCATACTGTCTTCTTTGGTCATAACTTGATAGTTCTGATCCATTACCCCAAACTACATGAATTTGCCGTCCTTCTGAATTTGTGATTTTTACCTTCGGGCTAACTTTTTGATCCATACCAAGTGCTGTTCGTTCTAACTGTTGACCAATCTCAATTGCTTTGACTGCTTCCATAAAAGTTTGTGGTCGCAAGCCTTTATCAGCAATTGCTTCTATGCCTGATCCTTCCAAAAGACGACTTTGTTTTATGTGTTCAATATTCCGTTTAGCTACTTCTCCTACTGTTCGTTCTTCCATAAGGTTAAGTGCTGCTTTCTGGATTAGATCCCGTTTTTCAACCCATTTTTCTCTTGCGCCAATCTCTTTGACGTAATCGTAGTTAATGTTAAATTTTTCAGCAACATCCCGATAGGAGAGAGAAGAAGTAGCAATGAAGAATTGGTATGCTACGTTCCAATCAATGCGATTCATATTCGTATTATACGATGACTTTGTCAAATTATTTTAAAGCGGTGGGTTATTGGTGGTATAACAGTGAGAGTTCCTGTCTTAACATTAATGAGATAGAATCCGCACAAGACATCATTCAAAAAGCAGGTGATGAAGTGAAGGTAGCAGAAGATCAGATAAATAATTACAAAACATATAGCCAGTAATGAATGGTCTATTAATTTATGTAGTCTTATCGTGCCATTTTTTGACTCTTACTAGTAGCGTACACAGCAAAGGTTGCACAGATAGCGATAACAGCACTTCCAAGAATATCCTCTACGTGGTGTATATGTGCCAATATTCTTGCCGTACCCACGCATAATGCAACGATTGTTAGTGTGATTCCAAGCTTTCTGTTATACACAAAAACAACTGAAGCAAGAGCCATGGTTAGAAGCATATGATCTGATGGAAATCCGTTATCCGCTGCATGAGGAATGAGAGGTTTTATATGTTCTACAACAAAAGGACGAGGATCGTTAATAAAATACCCTGATATTTTTGCAATGATATAGGTAAGAGGAAAAGAAATGACTGTCAGTGTAACAAGAGAGAACAATTTAGCAGTTTTGTTTTTCCATAAATATCCAAGGTAAAGTACAAAAATAGCTATACTGACCCAGAAAAGATATTGTGCAATAAGAATAATTATCAGATTCATGTACTTGTCCATATCATTGCTTATATGAATTCCAAACAAGGTTAAGATAGTTAAGGAGTGCTTGTCCTATTAGATATCCAGGTCGTACCCGAAAGAGAAAATATCTGTTCTGGTTACTCTGTTCATTTCCTGCAATAGTTGATGTGGCTGTAGTAAATCCTGCCTGTTTGACAACAGTAATGGTTTGTTGGTCAAATGTTCCATAGGGATAGGCAAAAGAGTACACATGGATGTGATACGTGTTCTCCAGCATTGCTTTGCTTTGGTCTACCTCATATTGCACAAGTGCCAATGGTTTTCCTTTGAGGGAGATATGGTGAACTGTATGTGCACCAATATCAATCAATCCGCTATTGACCACATCCTGCATCTCTTGAGGAGTGAGTGAATCTGAATTTGTTCCAATAAAGCCTGGAACAATGTATGTGGTTGCGTGAATATTGTATTTCTTTAGAATTGGCAATACATTCGCATCTAAATCCCAGTGTCCATCATCAAAGGTAAGGATGATAGGTTTGGCAGGAGGTTGTTTTACACCGTCAAGAATATCTCCTAAGTCTTTGGCAGTAATAAAGATATACCCTGCGCTAAGAAGCGTTTGAATTTGCTCCTCAAATACATTTGGATTGACATTTAACAGTTGTCTTTCTTTGTCATTCTTGTCTTTCACATATTCAACGTAGTGGTACATCAGAATTGGAACATGAAGTGTTGCTGAAATACTGGCTATCTGAGACTGCTTTGCTAATGCTTTCTTAACGTCAGGTGGAATTTTTTTCATTTCATTTTTTTCAGTTTCAGGAAGCAGTTTCTTTTGACTAGAATGTATCTTGTACAATGTAAATCCTCCGATACCAATAAAGAGAAGTATTAAAAGGATAAAATAACCAACATATTGCTTGAACACTGATAAAATATTGTCGTGTTCCTGTAGTATTTTTGGCTTATCTTTGCTTTTTGCGTGTTTTTTCATAAATGTACTCGTTATTATATGCTAAGAATAAAGAATCCCTCAAGAGAACTTTTGAAAACTAGGCGTGAGGGAGAAAAATGCCTATAATTCCTGCAATAACAATGAGGATAATCGTTGGTATCTTAAAAAGTCGTATTGCCAATAACGATCCTATCGCTATTACTAGAGTTGGTATCGAGATAATGGATTGTTTACTCAGAAGAATAATGGAGCCCGCAATTGAACCCATCGCAGCCGCAGTCACCCCTTCAATAAATGCAACAAACCTTTGATTTTGTGAGTGACGATTAAATAAGGGCGTAAGAAAAATGACAATCAAATACACTGGTAAAAAAATAGCAATTGTTGCAATAATAGCGCCGGGTACGTTTGCCACCAGGTAACCAATAAAGGTTGCTGCAATGACAACAGGACCAGGGGTAATCATGGCAATAGAAACTGCATCCACAAATTCTTTGTTTGTTAACCAATGATATTGAGAAATTACACCATGCTGGAGGAAAGGTAAGATAGCCAAACCACCTCCAAACGCAATAGAGCCTGCCATAAAAAAGAAAACAAAGAGCTGTACTAATGGGATCTGTGCTATGGCTCCTAGTAGGGTTAATGGAGAAATCATGAAAGGAGCAACAACCCAATCTTTTTTTGGAATAGCTAACTTTTCTTTCGTGTAAATAATCATGGTAAGTATCCCAGCACCCAGGAAAAACAAAATGTTAGTAGAGTTTGTTATTATCGTAATCAGGAAAACGGTAAGGTAAATAATCCACAATAGGAGTTTCTTTTTCATGGTTCGTTTTGTCAGAGCGTATGCTGAGGATGTAATTATGCCAATAACGGCTGCCCCTATGCCGAGCAATGCTGAGCGTAGTAATAAAAAGTTACTGAATCGTGTATAAATGATACCGATTATGACAACGGCTAGAAAGGATGGAAGTATAAATGCAATACCTGCAATCGTTGCGCCTAGGATTTTTGCTTGCATATACCCAATGTACATGGCAAGTTGTGCAGCTAGAGGTCCAGGTGCGAGTTGAGAAAGGGTAAGCCCTCGCAGAAACTCTTCTTGAGTAAGCCATTTCTCTTTTTCAACGAGGTCTTTTTGCATGGAGCGGGTAAGCGCGATAGATCCCCCAAAACCCAGTGCGCCGAGCTTTAAAAAATACAATACAAGTTTTCTAAGAGAAAATTCTTTTTGATAGTTTTTAATAACGTTCACAAGCTCAATAACCTAATTTTCTTAGATTACATCAATGATATCATGAAGTAGCGAATAGCAGAATTTATTAAAAGATGCTCCATCCTTGGGTGGTAAGTGCGGTGATAAAAGCAAAGATGAGATACCCTATGCCTAAAAGAATAAGGAGAGAAAGAAGTAACAGCCAATGTCTTTTGAAAAATCCCATCTAAGTCCATTATACTCTACCTATACAATATGAACCAAAAATGAAGTGAGGTATACTACATATAATGCAAAAATATCCGCTTATCAGTTCAGTTTTATCTTTATTTATTGCTCTTGTCTGTCTAATTCTTGCCAAGCTGAATCCTCAGATTACGATTATTCCTTACTTTGCCGTAGTTTTTGCTCTCCTACCATATTATCTTTCCATTGGAAAAGCATTACGTAAAAAACAACTTGATTTATCACTTCCGCCGATTATCACCATTTATCTGTTGTTGTATTTAGGAAAAGGCACTATTGCTTTAATTTTCATCCTCATTATCCTCCTTGGTCATTTATTTAAAACATTTATTCTTGAACGAGTAAAAGCATCTATTACAGACATTTCAGACAAACTGCCTAAAACTGCTGTTGTGAAGCTCATGGATAAAGACGCAGAGGTTCTTATCAAAAATATAAAGGTGGGAGATATTCTTGTGGTGAAAAGCGGAGAACGAGTGACGACTGATGCGACGCTTCTAACTGATGAAGCACTGCTTGATGAATCAGTAGTAACAGGCGAATCAAAACCAATTCAAAAGAAAAAAGGAGACAAGCTCCTTGCTGGATCAATCAATACAGGCAACTACTTTGAAGCAAAAGCAATATCAACTGCACAGAACTCCACACTTTTTCAAATACAAAACTTAGTTAATCAAGCGCAAAATGAAAAAGCTCCGCTTGCCCATGTGGTCAGTCAGTACGCTTGGATAACAACTGCTTTTGCATTTTTTGGCATACTTGTCATCTTCTTCTTAACCCATGATATTGTTAAAGCATTATCTTTTTGGATCGCCGTTGTCCCTGTTATCTTTGCCATTATTGTTCCTGTGGCCACTACTATTGGTATTACCATACTGGCAAAATCAGGCATACTGGTTAAAAGCAGTCCATCTCTTGAAAATCTGACCAAAGCAAATACATTTTTGTTTGATAAAACAGGAACAATTACCCAAGGAGCACCAGAAGTAGAAGACGTGCTTGTCTTACACGGAAACAAAAACGAAATTCTTACTATTGCCGCAAGTATTGAGAAATTTTCTAATCACCCGTTATCTCTGCCTATTCTTGCAAAAGCTACTGAACAAAAACTTTCACTAATATCTCTCAAAAGCGTAAAAACGCTGCCTGGAAAAGGAATGACAGCGATATATAACAAAAAAGAAATTTTTGTTGGAAACATATCGCTTTTACAAGACCAGGATGTAAAAATATCACAAGATATAATCACCCAAGTTGGAACATGGGAGAGAAAAGGAGCAACCCCTGTATTTGTGGGAGAACAATCATCGTTACTTGGTATTATTTTTCTTGTTGATAAACTTAGACCCGAAGCATCACCACTATTTTTTTCTCTTTCAAAACAAGGATACGAAACAGTCATTGTAACAGGCGATAAGAAGGAAGTAGCAGAGACAACTACAAGACAACTTAATCATGTTTCATTTATTGCTGGTGTGAAGCCAGAAGGTAAGGTTGCAGAAGTAGATAAAAAAGTAAAAGAAGGAAGAAATGTCGTGATGGTTGGCGATGGGATTAACGATGCGCCTGCCCTTGCAAAAGCCAATGTTGGTATAGCGATGGGAGGGCGTGGAATTGATCTAACACTTAATGCCGCAGATATAGTGTTACTCAATAATAATATCTCATCCTTACCACAGATGATACGAATTGCAAAACAGACTTTCCGTATTATTAAACAAGATGTGGTTATTGCAACAATCATTCATCTTATAACCGCAATCCTTGTTGTTGTAGGAAGCATCAATCTTATCCAAACAACTATTATTCATGAAGCTTCATCAGTTCTTGTCTTATTAAACACACTACGGCTCTTTCAAGTTAAAAGTAAATAATGATTTTTGTCTTGGAGTAAGTGACTTAAACACTAATCATTAGTACAAATCTGTTTGTGGATGAGTATTCAAAATCAGCGGTGGTTGTGGTGATTGAGTAAAATCAAAATCATTCACAATATTACCAAGTATACTGGCATTTTCTCTCACATCAGGTCGTGGATCAGGTCTCCCGTCAGTTTTCGGGTCAATTCGTTGCCCGTTTAAGAAAACGTCTTCAATAAACTTGTTGTACGCATCATGGGACAATGTTTGGTGGTCTATGTATCCTTTCTTGGCAAACGGGCTAATAACAATGCCAGGAACACGAAGGCCATAGCCATTTTCATCAACCGATGGTGGGTTCACATGATCATAGAATCCTCCCCAATCGTCCCATGAAAGAAGAATAACCGTGCTATTCCAATCAGGACTTTGCATGATTGCGTTAATAAGTCCAGTAACATAGGTTTGTCCTACGGATACTTTGGCTGGTGGATGTTCTGACACATCACCCGAAGGTGTGATCCACGATACCGCAGGAAGTGTGCCACTTTTGGCTTGTGTGTAGAAGTTTGTAAGTGATTGTATATTACCCAGTTGTCCGTCTTGTTTTACCGTATCAAAGTATGGTAACGGATTCCAAATACCAGGAGTCTTAGCATTTTGTTTGTGCTGAACACAAGTTTGTTCTGAATCATCTTCGCAATCTGGTTCTTTTCCTGTTAGCACATAAAAACCCCACGAAACATTATTCTTGTATAGAAGATATGTCATATCAGTCCATGCGTAGTCTGGCGGAGTAAGAGTGGTTTGTAGTCTATTTGCGGCGGTAATAAGTCTTTGTTTGAGTTTTGGTCTAAGGTCTACCGTTTGTAGTGCATTTTCACACTGGGCGATTGTTTGGGTCGCTTTGCAGTTTTGTAAAATAAGCTCATGCAGTTGTTGTGCCATGTCAGGAGTAATTCCTGCTTTGGTAAGCATATTTTGACAAGCAGGAAATTTCAACCCTCGCCTGCATTGAACAATCAGGTTATTTTGTAATCCTGTTATTGCCATATCAGGTGGATTTCCAGGACTTTGGAGTGCATTAACACAACTTTGCGGATCACCTGCAATAGAACATTTTGCCGACCATTCGGACACTAAGAAAAGATGTTCCGGTAAACTCCATGAGGCATTGGGTTCATACATCGCATCTTGTAAGACAAAGTTTTTCGCATATGCCCAGTAGTTTGGAATCTCAGCATCAGTGTGATAACCCATCACGTCATCTGCAAGTGTGCTTGAACACTCTGGATTATTGCCGCATCCTTTGCCTTTTGTTTTCTCGGCTTGAGAAATAAACCTATCCATTTTTCCTACGTCAATGTCATTGGTCGCATCAACCTGTCCATGAGGGCCGCCACCATTGACATCATTGGTATCATGGTATGGTTTCACGCACTGTCCAGTTTGAGGGTCGTTCACACAAACATTTGGTACACCATTTTGCATTGGAATACCATTTGCGCCAGGATATGTCCCAAAGTACGAGTCAAAGGAACGATTTTCCTGCATGATAATAACAATGTGCTTTATTTTGCTGGATAGTAATGGATTAGAGGATGGTGTGTTATTATTTCTGTTTGCGTACAGATAGATTCCTGTTCCAAAAAGTGCGACTAACAAAACAACGGAAAGTACTACAGCCCACAGAGGTTTCCTACCAGTTCGCAAAGAATTGTAAAAACTCTTTTTACTCGTATTTGTCATAAAAGAACTTATTTACAGTATATCACTTCAGATTTTATAAAAGAGCTTAGATGAAAAATATGAACTGTATATGAAATGTTATTTGACCTGCTTTCTTTTATGCGTCTTTCAATTGGTTACCGCATAAAATGGCGCACTTTTGAACGCAACAGGTAATATGAATGGTTTCACAATTTCACTCTTGGCAAAACGTGTCCTACGAGGTTCAGAGGATTTTAATTACAAGCATAATCAGCATCAAAGCTACCCGAAGCATATTGGACAAGATAAACACTTCCATTGATTGAGAATGGACTTTGACAAAGTCCTGAAGGATTACTATTGTTTCCAGCAAGCCAGTTTGGAACAGCTTGTATAAAATTATTGCCAACAATGGTATCCCAACTGGAAGTATTCGAATATACGCCAGCTTGTATCCCATGTTCGGTAAAGAAAGATAGTGCTCCTTCTATTGCAGCTGCATTAATAGATTTATTAGATGACCAGTTATTGCCTGTTTCAATATCCAGCCACCACATTGACGAAGTTACACTAGGAGTTAGACTGAGTGCATATTCATAGGAATGTTTTGCTGCATTGTAACCATAATTTTTCGCTTGGCAGATTTTGTCTTTGTTAGAGCATTGAGTTGGAGTTGAGGTATTTCCTTTAACAGTTAAGCCTACGGGTGCGTTAAGGTTCATATACAGAGATGGAGGAGTTGTGTTTCCTTGCTGTGCCCATGCAAACTGTTGAGACAGGTAGGGATTATCGTCAAATGCCCGTCCACTTGTTACTCCAACAACGCCAAAATTAAAAGGAGTTGCTGGATATGATGCAGAATTACTGCCTTGTGGATAAGAGGTGTCATAACCAGTATTTCCTGCTGTATAAAAACCTGTGGCAAGTGCTTGAGAAGTAAGTATTCCAGAAATGATAAAAAGAGCAATAAATGAAGAAAAGAAATGTTTAATCAATCTCATAATTCTATAGTAATGGTAGCGTAAACAAATTACAAGAGTTTTTTCAATTAATCCACTTTTTATCTCTCAAGATCAAAATAAAATCATTTTCTCTTGAAACAAACTCCCTTTTATGAAGTTCTAGTTCACTTGGTAAAGTTACTATCTTTCCGCTTGGCAGGATTATTGCTTGTTTCTTCTTTGAATACTTCATACGTAAAGTATAGATTCTACAAAGTAATTGCTCAAGACTTTTTTAAAGGAAAAAATTGTGGAGTATTTTAACCAACTTTCAATTTACCACTTACTCCGTTAACAGTACGACTTTAGGTTATCCTTCCTTATAGGAATATCCAACCAATCGTGTATTCTTATGGGTATATTAGTTGTCTTATGTAAGAATGAAGTTTTTGACTTTAGTGGCATGAAAGTTCACGACTTGATTACCAAAGAAGTTTCCAACTTAAATGGGTAAGTGCATATGATATTGTTTTATATAGTCGTCATTAAAGGACTTCTGATTGTTGCTCCTCAATTATTTCTCCCTCAACCGACTGCATTATTTCCTCATCATGTTTCTGAGAAGCTCTTGCCTGTTTTGCTAACTCTCTTTTTTCATCCATCTTTTGACCTTTCTCTGCATTTGTATTAATTTTTTCTATTTCTTCATCCGTTAACAGATTCTTGCAATAGTTTAATTTTTTTATCCGATATGCCATGAGTTTTTTAAGCTTCTTACATTCTGTCTCATACCATTCATCAGCCACACCTTGGCCATATTTTTTCTTCTGGGCATCCAATTTCTTCTGTTGATCCTGAAGTTCTTTAAGTTCTTGCTCCCAATCATCTTTTTTCATCGGAAGCCATTTGGAAATATAGTTCCAAAGAATATATTTGTCTACGCTGTATCAATTAGTCATAATCCCTTTCGATTTACTCCATTGTTCTACATAAAGGAATGGCACCTCTGCCTGTTCTTGTCCCTGCCAAGTATCAACTCTCAATGTTTCTTCTGCCAAATCATGAAGATTATCCCTAATAGTTGTCCAATCCAATGGAAGCTGTTCCTCCCAATCTTTTGAGGTGTTGTATATCCATTTTCTTTGCACACCAAATTTATCTTTTGCCCATCTTCCTTGGTCAGACGTATTTAATTGCCAGTAAAGAATTTGTTGTAAGATGATGGCTTTAGGTATACCAAGTACTTTTGCCACAGTGAATTGGTAAATTCGAGGTTCTTCCGCTAGTAAGACTTTACTATAACTGTATGATCTTTCTTTTTTGTGTGGTCTAGCCATATTGAAAATGGCTATTTAAGGTTTTAAATCTGGAAATAGCGAAATAGCAGATTGCGTTTTACAAAAAAAATCCGCTTTGTGCTAGTTCTTAGGTAGGTTCTACGTCAAGCCAAGAACCAGCACGAAACGGATCCTGACGTAGAAATTTCCTATTTATTTATATGATATTTTAAATTAAAAGTCAACGATTAGCTTGGTATATCAAAATATTTTAGCACTCATAAAATTATTAGTGCTAAATTGTGTTGATTTTTAATCAGGTAATGTTTATATTAGTGGAGAAGACTTAAAAAGGAAATAATTTTAATCTAAGTCTTTGTGGTAGATTGAACCTACGAGGTATTCCTGTCTGAAATATTCCTGTATTTCTAAGACATAGAAATTAAGTCCTTATTCATTTCATGTAACTATAATAAAGAAAGTAACTTCCAGCGGAAAGCATTATTATGGAAAATCTTAATAACCCTCAACGAAGAATTTTGGTAACAAAAGGAATTCCTGCTGCAGCTTTTGTAGTGGGAGGGGGAGCAATTGAAGTAGTAAATCTCATATCAGAGCACATAACTGATGAGAAACTCGTCGGTGGAAACTGGTCAGAGCATCTCGTCTTAGACGGTATGCTTCGCCTCGGGTTTATCCCAAACGCCAAGCAAAACGCACTGGTTCATGACGTAACATTCACCATAAAACCTGAAACAGCACCGCTCCTACAGATTGATCCAACCAATCCCCATCAATATCCGCTCGATCGGGGAGGGTGGGGAATATTAAAAATCGTTACTCCTGACCAGCAAACTGGTGAGTGTTTTGCTGAAATTCCTGTTGCTCAACTTGGTATCCCGGAGAATGGCATGTATGAAGTAGGTTCTGATGTCTACGGGTGGGATCTCAAGACTGGTCAACAAACAACACAATCTATTAGCTATTCACCAGACGGAATAGCAAAGGTGTCAAGTCAAAATGTCTCCCCATCCTCTCCTTGAACAAGGGTATACCCTTGTTCAGTCGAAAATTTCTGCAAAAAGAGAAATGAATGAGAGTTACACAACGTATATCAAATGATTTATTTTTCTGACCAAAAACTATTTTAGATAGTAACCAAATGGTTTGATATTTTTCCATTGATTTTTGGGAACTTGTTTGATACTTGCTGTTTTCATGTATAGACATGTTGGATTCGCTCCACTGTAAAACACTGTATATTCCCCGTTTGTATTTTCAGGAAATGGACTGCCAAGTATGTTGCCATTTTTTATGGTGCATCCGGTATAGACAAATTCCGGGGAATTGGTTTGAAACATGTTTGCCCGTGCATTTGTATATAGTTTGAAATATTGCATTGGCGGGTAAAAAAAGAGGAATGGATAGGAAACGGGTTGGTTTGCCTGCCAATACACAAGACTATCCCATCCGTCAACAAAAAAGGTAGTCCGGGAGTCGGCAAGTTGCCGAACAACCTCACCATTCACATAATATTGCCCGTAATTTGTGTTGAAGATAGATTGCTTATCAAATTTTGTCCAGATAAAAGCATTTATAGGAGAAACAATGTATAAACCGAGTACAAAGAGGAATAGCGAGGTAAAAAGGCGAAAAGGAGTATGTTGTTCTGTCCGATAAAGGTGAGAAACAAGCAGGAGCGTCATCATGACAAACAACCCATACCAGACAAGCATATGGTATGCGCCAAAATAGACAGTGCCGGGAGGAATCATCCGAATATTGCTTATTCCAAGAATAAAAATGAGACATAACCCATTTTTCCACTGTTTCGAATGGATGAAATACTGGAAAAAAGTGAATAAAAAAAGCAGGTCAACAAGAATAAGTACTCCTCTAAAGTAGGTAACTATTCCCTGGAAGAAAATAAGAAGGGGATACAAAAAAAGAGCGATTGCTCCAAATCCCGCAATATGGTTACTCTGGAATTCTGGAGCAATAACAGCGGTTTGATTAACTGTTATCAGTTCAAACAGGTAATCGTGCAGAGGTAACGACATAATGGTAAGTGAAGATAGCGATGTAATCAGAACAATTGCGCCAATTTTTGTTCGAAGTGAGCGTTTTGACAAAAGTAAAATCAGATACAAAAAGAGCGTTATAGGTATATATGGTTCTCTCATCCAGAGAACAAACCAGGTACCTATCGTTGCCAACCAGAAGTCTATGTTCTTGATGTTTCTTTTTTGTAACACATCCCAAACAACGCCCAGTATGTACACAATCGGGTAAACAACAAACGACTCTGCAAGAAATGTTGTGCCAAACAGGAAATACTTTGTCAGTTCAAATATACACACAAATACAAAGCCGGCAAGTCGAAGCCGGAATACCAGTAAGAAGTCAAATAATAATGCAAAGCAAAAAACTGTGAATCTATGGTAAATAACCAGTTTATACAAATCGTTTGGATGAAGAAGTTTTTGTAACACATAACTTATGTATGCCATCAGCGGCTGGTGTTGAAAAAAGATTTGCGAGTACAGTGTTTTGCCTTTGAGGAGAAAATATCCTGCCATAAAGTTGTTGTATTCGTCAATGAAGTGGAATGAAACAGATTGCTTATAAGCAAGAAGGAAAAGGGGAAGAGAAAACAATAGCATTATTGCAAGAAGCGCTTTTCTCGATGATTCCAGTTTTCTGGCTATTTTTACCAAAAAAACACAGATAAGAAAGAAAAAGTCTGAGCGTGTTTGCACAATGAAAGTATAAAGTAGCATGAGATAATGGTGCAAGTAGCGTTGCAAACGAAAAAACTATATGTTATTATTCAAAACTCTATGTCTGAAAAAGGATTTTTTTCCTCTGAAGCCTTGGTGGAACAACGTGCAAAACTGGCAACGAGTATATACAATCACTACGACCATGCGAGTGATCCAGACAGAAGAGGTCCTCATTTTACGGGTGACATAAGAGATGTTTGTAGCGAAGAAGGCATTATTCCTGCGGCGAGTCGAGCCTTATGGCACCAGATACATACCTTGGGTGATAAAGGAATGAGGGCATATCTTCATACAGGATATAATATTGCTGGTTCAGCAATGAAAGCGGCCGGTTCAATGTTAGGTTATGAACATCCGGCAAGACGCAATCAAACCGAAGAACAACCAAAGAGAACATGGAGAAGACTTGTTTTCCCACTAGCAACAGGTTTGGCAGTGACAGGCACAATATTAACCCTTGCGGGAGGCTGTGGTGGCGATAACAGTTCACAAGACGGGCATAAAGGAAAAATACCTCCAGGTGCTTATGGTTCTGTTGCAACGCAAGAGGTTCCGTTTGATAATCAAGATAGAAATAATTAAAAGCTTTAGATATAGTTTTCTTTATGAAGCTTGCGTATGAATCCTTAGAAAATCGCCTTGTACAATCTGTTGTTCCACCGGACTCGTTTTACCTAACGCAAACTATTAAAGATCAGGAGTTTCCTGCATATGCTGACCTTATTGCTTCTTTTGTTGAGCAAACCGATGCATATGCTCAGCGTATTTTAACAGCAATACGCGATACAGATAGAAAAGCATATATGCCTCAGGCTTTACCGCGTAAGCTTAAAGAGTATGCGTTTCTAGATTATTCATTCAAGCAAACGGGTTATCCTGTCATGACACGGCCCAGTACGCTATTTGGAATGATTCGATTACTTTCCTTACAGGAAAAGGGCGCAAACATATTGCATATCGGCGGAGGTTCAGGATATACCGATGAAATTCTTTCAAGGATAACAGGAGAGGATGGACATATATATTCTGTTGAGATAAACGAAACATCCGCTCACAGAACAGAAAATAACTTACAACGAAGAAGCATCAGTAATGTTACTGTGATTTGCGCTGATGGAGCAAATGGTTTACCTGAGCATGGCCCGTATGATGGTATTCTGTATACAGCCGCACTGGCGTTTATATCTGATGCTGTTAAAGCACAGCTATTAGATGGGGGAAGAATCGTTGCTCCTGTAGGAAATGCGATTATACAACGATATTTTATACCAGGAAATGTACATCAGGTCACAAGAAATGGAGATAATTTTTATGAAAGCGTGGATACTGTTCCAGTCCGCTTTATGCCTGTTGAATCGGAGAAGAATGGTGCATATACACGCCTGGCGTTGGACATATTAGTTCCGTCTGCAAGAATTCCTTTTCGTAGGAATCATCAGTAAGTATAATAAATACCATCTTTCAGTTTGTATGCTGTTGCCAAATGTATTCCTCTTCTTGACTCATTATGGAAATTACTGAAATAATCATGTTGTTGTGAAAGGAAAGCGGTTATTCCGGCGAAATTCTTTTTGCCTGTCTCTACAAGTGAGTGTTATTTTGTTTCTTTTATTTAGCTGTTTCTTTGCTTATCTAATCCGTCAGTCATTTGCAAGTAGTTCATCCACACAAATCTCCATTTCAGATGCTATTTATGCAGATCTGGCAGTGAGAAACTATTTGGATAATGTCAGCTTGTATTACACAGACAATAAAATGAACAATAATACCGTTACCCTGAATGCAACACGATACTGGCTTCCTGCGAGTACGGTAAAAACATATGTAGCAATGTACGCATATAAACGCATTGCAGACGGGAAACTCCATTTATCAGATTCCGTTACTATAGATGCGAAAAATAACGTACCAACAGAACTGGTGACTGATGAACTCCCCACCTTACTGGTAGGGGAAACTGTTACTATCGACCGGCTTATCAGGCAGATGATAACGCAAAGTGATAACACTGCGTATAATCAGTTGATAGATATACTGGGCAGAGATAATATAACCAGTTATATGCAATCACTTGGACTTACCCATAGCCATGTCGGGTCAAAATTAAACCTTGACACATCGCAGGAACAATATGAATTTGATGTACCGGGATATGGTATTAACACAACAACAGCGCAGGATTACGCAAAAGCATTTCTTTTAATTCAAAATAATGAAGTTCCGGGTGCGAATGACTTATATGCTGTACTCAAAGACCAAAAGATTAATAATATGATTCCCTATTACCTCCCGAAGTCTGTTGTCTGCGCCCATAAAACCGGAGACCTTGCTCCTTTGTACCACGATGGAGGCATTTGCAGGGATACGAAACAATCATATGTGTTAGCCATTTTTACCAACGCCGGCGACCCGGATTTAGTTGCCCACTTGTCGGAACTAATTTACACAAGAAACTATAATCTGGTCGGTAAAGATCTAACTGAACAACTTCCTGCAAGCATCAGTGCAATTCCTGTTGACCCGCTTGTCGGAAAAATTCCTTCAGTAGCAGTATTGGGGGCAAGTCAACCTTCTTTTCCTGCTCCTGATATTACCGCAGCAGACCTTGGTGTTACTGCCCATGACTTATCACTTGTTATGACAAACAAAAATCTTCCTGCCGTCTTCATCCCGGAAGATTCGCCATTCCACTTTCTTTCAGTTTCCTGGCAGGTAGCTAAATGGGTTGTTGCAACGACACCACAAGCAAAAAGAGATGTCGTAATTGAAAGTGCAAGGCTGCGTCTCGCAGAAGCAAAAGATCTGGTAAACAGGGGAAAAATTCAGGAAGCGCAAACTGTGATGCAAACAATTCAGCAGGGGCTTCAGGTTGCCGCAAAAGATTCAACATTACCGCAGGACGTGTCCGGGCAAAGCGCCCTTGCGTCAGTTTCAGAAACACGTTTTGCAGTACTTGCATCAGCATTAAACAAGACAACTGGAGCCCAACGTCTTGCTCTCATTAAAGACATAGCTGATCAGGCGCGTTCTACCACACAAAATGTACAGCCACATATTCCTGATGCAACGAACGCATCAAATCCGACACAAAAACCCCTGATCGGAGATGTCGTAAGCACAAGTCAAACACAAGTAGTAGTAAAAACTGCTGGAGGAATAGAGGTAACGATTCCAGCAAATAATAGTTCAGTAACTGTTGAGCAAAGACAACCGGCTTCATTACCCTCCCCTGTCCAACAAACCGCAAGTGGTAGTGCCGCGTCAACACAAACGCAAACGATTTCAGACCTGACCGTAGGACAGACAGTTGCCCTTATCGGTTCCTCTACCAATAACGTTTTTGTTCCTTCTCTCATTCTCACAAACGTTCCGAAAGAATTAGTTGCGCCTGAACCGGTAGTAGTGGCAAAAGTAAACTCGAAACAAAACACTATGGTAGTTGTTGAGAATGGTGTGTATACACAGGTCAATATCAATAAAAATACCATTGTAAAGGGTACGGATACCAGTATTCCTCTTAGTACAATACAACCAGGAGACGTGGTTATAGTACATGGACAACCACTCACTTCTACGCTGCCGGCAATTGCAACTCCATCCGCGAAACCAACGTCATCGGTTATACCGCTTACTTCACCCTTAGTTACCTCCGCTATTACGCCTTTTGTCACTGCAATTATTTCACCGACAACGATTCCTTCCCTGACTCAAGCTGGTGGCAGGGTGAAACCGACTAGTACTATCTCAAAAATTCTTTCTCCCTCCATCCTTTCTCCCGTACCTTCTACAAAAATACAGGGACACGGACAAGTTACCCCTGGTGTAACAATAACCCTTACGCAGCAAAAGCAGGCTGTCCCTTCTCAGTCCATTCCCTCATCATCCGTTCAAGCTGCGCCTGTTATCCAGGGTACATCAGTACAGTTGATTGAAAAAAAGAAAGACATTCCGTCTGCAAGCCAAATTCAGCAAAGTACTCAACCACAACCCGCAGCGAAACAACAGCAATCTACAGCACCTTCTCCGCAACACAAAACCACGCAGAGTCAGCCTGCTGCAATTCATCCAAACACTGTTCCTACTTCATCAGTGCAGAAAAAATAGTACGTTTCTGTTATTTATTGAAACCATATTGAAATTTACATTCTGTTTTTATGCATCGCAAAAAAAAACAGAATAAGAATCCTGTAGCAATCAGGAAGGTAAATGTGTACAATTTACGATGCAGTAGTCAAGATGAAAGCGGACTTTATCAAATCTATATATATTTCTCTTACAGCGGAATTATTTGTTTTTTTATTGCGGGCAGATTTGGGATCAACCATTGGTATCCAGGCTCCTTTTATGCTGTTTTTTACTGCAATTGTCGTAAGCTCTTTTTTTGGTGGCACAGTTACCGGAATTATTACAACAGTCCTGAGTGGTTTAATAGGACTTTTCTTCTTTCTTCCACCGTATAACTCATTTGCAGTTGCAGGATTGGATACAGGGGTAAAACTGGTGAATTTCCTTTTGGAAGGTATTTTACTCAGTTTTTTTGTAGGCTATTATGCAAAATCACAAAAGAAAAACATTTTATTCATTAATACTGCTGCACTGGGTAAACGTTTTCAGGAAATATCACTACGAAAACAGTTTTTTTCTGCTTTTCCCCAACAGATTGTCCGTTATTTCCTCTATGCCTTTTTTCTCGTTTTTGTTTTCTTTACCTTACGGTTATTTTATGACCAGGTTGGTTTGACAAGTTTTGTTGATTCTGAAAATAATTACATCGTAGGACACTTCCTGTTACAAGGAAAGACACTGTATTCTCAGGTTTTTTTCAATCACCAGATGCTTATGGCCTATGTTAGCTACCTGATACAGCTGGTGACCCACTCTTCAACACTGTATAAACTGGTTTTTTACCATCGTGCATTCGTTTTTCTCTTTTCTTTGCTCATGGATCTGCTACTTATATATAGGTTCCGGCTTGTTGGTGTTGGATTTGTTCTGTTCTATGAAATTGTCAAATACTATTTATTTGGCAACTTTTTTCTTGCGGAGTCATTAATTGTTTATCCACTGGTCTATGTTTTTGGTTTAGCTTGGGAAAAAGTAAAAAAAATTTCTCATGCTCCGATAGAATTAATTATCGCGACAATTGCAGTTTGGTTTGTTGTATTCATGCGGGAACCCTATATTCCTCTCGCATTATTTCTTTACGCAGTATTGTTATGGGATAAAAAAATTGACAGAACTCATTTCATCTCAATCCTGTTATTTATTTTGCTCTCTTGCGTGACCGTTTTTACCGTGCCTCTACAGGATTATTTTTATCAGATTGTTATCGTCAATGTTACAAATATTATTCCTGTGGAAATACATAAAAGCGGACTGCAAGGTATTGGGATACTGAGCATCTTTGTATATTTTTTGTCAATCTTTTGGGGAGGAACGTGGAACTTTTTCCGTTTCGTGCTTGTTGGTCTGGATATTATTTTTATGTGCGAATTAGTTCTTTTTATCAGAAGGAAAAAGGGTAAAGAAGTAGTATTGGTTCTTATTACGCTAGGACTGGCGGCAGTGCGTCTGGTTGCTCCAGGAACCGTATTTTACGGAGCGTTTCATTTGCTCGTCTGGATTGCGCTATTCATATTTTCTCTTTTTTTATTCCTTGTAGACCTCTCTATCGAAAAATACAAGAGCAAAATCATGACAGGAATATATCTTCTCCTGATCATTTCCTTGTGTTTTCTTGTTTTTACCTTTGGGTGGTTTTTTTCTAGTGGAGAAACAAGGGCACACCAGTTTAATAGAAATTATGGAAGGTTTTATGTAAACGGAGAAGTCATCAAAATCCTGGCAAAACCCGGAAATACCCTTTTTGTTGATTTATGGGACGGGTTAATTTATTTTGTTACCGGACTTCCCTCTTCATATGTATATTCCATCTATTTACCGGTAGAACGGGGTATTGCAACATTCGAGAACGAACGGATGCGTATGTTCCGGACAAATCCACCTGATTTTTATTATACCGATTGCGCTGATAATGAAATCTTATTGCCTGGATTTATCAGGAATCAATACATGCAACTCCTTCAAAACAGTAAGCCTTCGTGCATTTTTGTGAAGCGGTCGATCGTGTTACATATTTCAAAAACAAAGAAATATCAGTTGCAACAGCTTGGGTTTTCTCTTCCACCGGTTCGAAAAAGCAATAAATAAAAACCTCATATTTTTCATAAATAAACGTTACTTGCGATTTTTTATCCACAGTACTACAATGCAGGCAATATGAAGGAGATTCAGGTACCAATCCACCCGAACACCCTTGTTTCTGTCACATTGCCAGATGGAAATAAAGCCCATTTAACAGCCCTTGACCCAACGCGTGACGTCATGCCCGATATTATTCAAATTCATGAATCTGGTCATGCTGTAGCAGCAGGAGATATTATTGTCGCATCAAGTGAAGGATATAATTCCCAAGACTATGACCCTTGCTGCAGCTGGAGGTGGTGCAGTTGCTGAGGGGACAGCAGCTCATGCTAGTCACGACATGATGATTGCGGATCAGATTTTTGGTGCTAGTCCGCTTGAGGCAGAAGCAGCTGCCAGCGCAAAAATGGCTGGCCAAGATGATTTAGTGCTCGAAGGAGCAAGACAAATGGCTATTCACCACGCAATTAATCAGTCACATATGGATTTGGCACAAGAAATAGTTACAAATAGAAGAAATGGGACCTATCAAGTGAAAGGCGATTTAGAGATGCAAGACAGAACTGTGCCATTACGATTGGTATCAAAAAATAATATTGTCACACTTTTCACAGAAGATACATTACCACGAGAAAGTGAAGAGATGTACTCGCAAGAAAGAAATATTATTCCAATACGCAGGGGTAGCATTGCATTACCTCGATTAACAGAAGAAACAAAAGTAGCATAACAGAAACGCAAGTAGGTAAACGGTCTGCATTACTAAGGACATTTCTCATCCCTTCAGTAGCTATTTATAGCTTGAAAAATAAGATAATATAGAGACTTATAATTATTTTCTATATTGCAAATTTGTATACTCCCGTTATACTACTTAAATAGTTATGCAGTTACTGCCCTTATTGCTCAGTCAATTTTTTCTTCCGGGATTTTTATCTTCTTCTATTCTTTTTTCGTCCTTTATTCCTGCAGACTCCATGCCTCTATCTTCTCTTACCGGTAACCAGCAGGTATCTGCAATGCAGACTGTGACAAATACATCAGCTAACACAACGCAACAGACATCCTACTCAGCTTCAGGTACATATACCTATTCTTCGTCATCAACAAACAGTTCGGAACAGGTATCTCCAACTAATACCCCAACACCAACGGACAGTACCTCTTCAACGTCTTCCACTTCAAGCTCGACGATAATCCCAACAATTACTCCACTGCCGACATTAGCACCGGTAATCTTTATTACCTCAACACCTACGAATCAGAACACGACAAATACTGCTAAAACCACATTTACAGCAAATGGTAAAAAGATAACACTTACGGTTCATTATCCTTCTGCAGGCGGGTCAATATCCGGGACAGTCTCAGGGGATTGCAACGGGAATATTATAGGAAATTATAATGCGAGTAACGGGTCAATCAGCGGATCAGGAAATGCATCTTGTTCTGTCGGGTTCATGCCTGTTTCAGCATCGATTGCATATTCAGGCATATTGTCTTCTCAGAGTCCTCAAGCAACCATTCACTATACGGTAAGCGCTTTGGGACAAACCCTTTCAGGAGATACGACCCTTTCTCTTTCTCAATAATTTCTATTATTTTCTTCGTAAACACTATGATATGCATCAGATACATAAGTGGAATATAAATATGCTATAGTAGCCGTATGCGCGAGCAAAAGAAACGATACGTCTGGGTAAGCCATTCTTCCATTGGCGACTACCTCAGTTGTCCAAGGTTATACTATATCAGACATATATACCGTAACCCGAAAACAAATAACAAAGTAAATATTATTAGCCCTGCATTAGCGCTTGGATCTATTGTCCATACTGTCCTGGAATCACTTTCTGTTTTACCTGTTGAAAAGCGTTTTACGACTTCACTTCTCGATACATACCATACATTATGGGTAAGTGTTAGTGGTGAAAAAGGAGGATTTTCCAGTGATTTGGAAGAACAGGAATATAAAAACAGAGGCGCAATGATGCTTAACCGCGTCATGCTGCATCCCGGACCGCTCCTCCAGAAAGCAGTAAAAATTACTTCTTTGGATAATCTTCCACATTATGTTTTATCAGAAGAAGACAGTATTATACTTTGTGGAAAAGTTGACTGGCTGGAATATCTACCATTTGACAATAGTGTCCATGTGATAGACTTTAAGACAGGGATACATGAGGAAAACGAAAATTCACTCCAACTTCCTATCTATTCACTTCTGGTACAGAATACCCAAAAACGGACTGTCAGTAAGATGAGTTACTGGTATCTGGATAAGGACAATGAGCCACGGGAAATGCCTCTTCCTGATCTTGCCGATTCATACAATAAAGTTCTGGATATTGCAAAAGAAATAAAACAAATGCGTGAGAAAGGTATATATGTTTGCGCAAAAGGCGGTTGTTTTGCCTGCAGGCCACTAGAATCTATTGTCAATGGAACGGCACAATTTGTAACAACGGGAGAATATAATACTGATATTTTTATCACTGGAAAAGAAACTGTTTCCAGGACAGAGGAAGGTGAGATTCCATTCTAATGCCGGCACGAATTCCATTTACGAAAGAAGGATACGAAAATATCAGGAAAGAAAAAAATATACTACTTCTGAAGCGTCCTGGTATTCTTGAAGAACTAAAAAAAGCCCGCGAAATGGGAGATCTGAAAGAAAACGGTGCATATAGAGGCGCACGGATGAGCTTATCTTCACTTGATGGACGAATGAGGCACCTTGATCATTTGCTGAGATACGGATTTGTTGTCGGGAAAACAGGAAACGAAAAAGTAGGTATTGGCTCTGTTGTGAGTGTTGAAAACGGGGCAGAGAAAAAGTTCTATACGCTTGTCGGCATATTTGAAGCAGATCCGGCACATGGGAAAGTATCTTTCGAGTCTCCTATTGGGAAAGCGCTCTTCGGAAAAAAAGCAGGAGATATAGCGACTCTGGAAAGTCCTCAGGGACAGTCACTACTCCGTATTCTGGAAATTTCGTAAATGGATCAACTTGCGGATAAAGTGAAAAAATCCTATAATACAACCTCACTATGATTGAGAGTCAGCAATTTTCACCTGTTTCTGCAGAAATGGAAATTTTTCTCCAACCTATAATTCCTGAAGAGTTCGTCCCATTTGCACAAATGATACTAGATGGAGCAAATAAAAGTGAAGGATTACTTACCCCAAGACAAGTGGGGATTTTTACTCTCATTGCATTTGGTTTTGAAACAAAAAAGGTTAGTGATATGCTCAGCACGAGTCCCGAGATAATAGACGGCGAACTGATCGAGGCGTGTAAAAATTTGCACGTAGCAAATCAACTCCAAGCGGTAAGATGGTCATTAGAGCATGAATGCATACAGCCGGAAAGCATTGTTCCAGACGATTATGATAAGATGGTTGATGAATTAACTCCAGCTGAAAGAAGTATTGCTGATGCAGCAGCTACGCTTAGTACGACAAATACCCTGGAGATCAGGGGTTATCCGGGAATAGTATTAAAAGAAAGTTCAATAAAAACCTATCTGTATACCGTTTGCAGAAAACTTAATGCTGCTGACCCGTTGCATGCAGTTATTACCCATATGGCCTATTTACTCCTTCCGGAGGAATTACAAAAAGACTATGAATCAAAAGCACGAAATCATTCTATGGAAACAAATGTCCCATCATCTGATGTGACACGTGTTACTCCTCCTACTGAACTGTACGAAGAACCAACGAAATTCTATTGGTTGCCGGCAGATGAACAGTCAGTTCGACGTGGCATACGTCACGGCTTGACAGACTGGGTGATGTTACTGCATTTTAATGTTCCTCCAAATGATTTGGTTTCAATAGAGAAGCCTACTCTCGTTGCAGCAGCACCGACATATGAAAAACTTGCGGCATTATTTCAAGCAAATCAACCCAAGTCATACGCAAATTTTCAAAAAATTGATACAATTCACGCAACTCCTTTCCTGCGAAAAGATGGAACAGAAACATTTGTCCTTATAGACAGCTCAACTGAGGAAGCGCGTACCATACCATTTAGCGAGCAGGCAGCAAATGCCGTTCAGGCGCTGGTGCGGGAACATTTTACTGATGTAAACATTAAATTTCCATCAAATCAGTACAAAGAACGATTAGTAAAATAACTCGTTATCAATATATCAACTTTATTTAACACAAGTAGATCTTCATAACTTGACCGGACATAAAAAATTCTATAATATCACCTGACAATGTCAGAGAAACCACTATTTCATCCTTTACCAACAGCGGAAGTTGACATTTTTGTGCAATCAACAATTCCAAATGGGTATACTCCTGTTGCTGATATGATCCAAAGGGGACTAGAGAATAGTAGTGGATTATTGACAGCCAGGCAAATGCAGGTCCTGGTCCTGACATCATTGGGGTACCGAAAGAAGGGTATTGCTACCCTATTAGGGTTAAGTTCAGAAACAGTTAATACCCATATGGATTCTTTATATGCTCAATTGGGAATAAGCGGACAAATTGAAGCAGTGAAATGGGGTTTGGAAAATGGTTGTATTCAACCTAATGACATTGTCCCCGAAGACTATGGTATGAAAGTTGGTGAACTAGACAAAAATGAAAAGAATATCTACGATATTGCTGCTACGCTTGGAACGACAAATGGTGATGCAATTCACGATTTTTCAGGAATGAAATTTTCCTTAAGTTCAATAAAAAATTATTTAACTTCCGGAAGAAAAAAACTTGAAGCAGTTGATCCATCGCATGCAGCCATTATGCATGCTGCTCACTCAATGCTCCCACAAGAACAAAGTGAAGCATCCCATACCCGTAGATCATACGATCTTGCAGCTGATGATACTCCTCACCCGAATATACATGAGCAAACAGGCGAATCGTACTGGTTACCTCATGATGAACAGGTAATTCAGCAAGCAATACAACGTGGTTTGACAAACAGCGTCATGCTGCTGCATTACTTTGTTTCCAGGAATGATTTAATTCATGTTCAAAATCCCATCCTTGTCGCAGAAGCCCCGTCTTACAACGAACTCGCTCAGTTATTTTTCAAACATCTCCCTGAAATGTTTCCAGCATTTAAAAATACTGATAGAAAAGGTTCAATCCCTTTCCCGTATAATAATGGGAATGAAGCGTTCGTAATTATTGATAGTACAACTACAAAAGCGCGAGAGACCCAGTTTAGCGATGAAGCAGCATTTGCTATACTTATGTTAATAAATAAATATTTTGTAGATAAGGGTATTTCTTTTCCATCTCCCAAACAGAAACGCGAATATCAGAGGCGTCTTGGATTTTAACATCTGTTTTATATCCTGGTAGCTTGAAGAAACGGAGTACTTCCAGTACAATAAGCCTATGTTTAATGCAGTATCTCCACAAATAGATTTTCCTGCCAAAGAGCGGGAATTACTAGAACATTGGTACAAAGACGGCATTGTTGCTGCATACCTTCACAAGAACGACAATTCCAAAAAACGTTTTTCCTTTATGGATGGTCCTATTACGGCAAATAATCCAATGGGCGTACACCACGCATGGGGAAGAACGTATAAGGATTTATGGCAACGGTTTTGCAATATGCGCGGTTACAAAGAGCGGTTCCAAAACGGTTTTGACTGTCAGGGACTATGGGTGGAGGTGGAAGTTGAAAAGGAACTAGGAATAAAGAATAAAAAGGAAATTGAAAATCTTATTCCTGGAGACAAAATTGCATCGATAGCAAAATTCGTAGACCTTTGCAAAGAACGAGTCCTCAAATTCAGTAAGATCCAAACAGAACAAAGTAAACGGTTGGGATACTTTATGGATTGGGATCACTCCTATTACACCATGTCTGATGAAAATAACTATACCATATGGTATTTCCTTAAAGTCTGCTATGAAAAAGGCTGGATATATAAAGGAGCAGATAGTGTACCATGGTGTCCACGTTGCCAAACAGCAATTTCCCAGCACGAAATGCTTACCGAGGATTATAAGGAGTTAACACATGAAACAGTGTTCGTCAAATTGCCTATTACGACAAAGGGGTGGGAGAATACCTCCCTGCTTATCTGGACGACAACACCATGGACGGTTCCTGCAAATGTGGCGGTTGGCGTTAATACGAAGTGTACCTATGGTATCTGGAGAAACACAGAAACAGGGGAAAATATTATTCTCATGTATAAAAATGAATTTGGTGAAGAAATTGACAGGGTACATAAAGGGAAAGCAGAACCAATTGCGGAATATATTTTCGGTAGGGAAGCGATACATAAAAAAACGGTCATGCGGGAAAAAGAAGTTTCAGGTAAAACATTAGTAGGTATTTCCTACCGTGCGCCATTTGATGATTTACCAATCGTTGAAAAAGCAAGGAAGGAAAATCCGGAAATATTCCATACAGTTATTGACGGGTCTGAGATTGTTGTCAGTACCGAAGGGACTGGTTTGCTCCATATTGCAACCGGAGCGGGAAAAGAAGATTTTGATTTAGGAAAAAAAGAACACCTACCAATCATTTCTCCTATTGATGACGAAGCAAATTATGTCTCAGGTATGGGTCAGTTCAGCGGACAAAACGCAAAAAAACATCCTGAGATTATCATTGATTATCTCAGGAGTTTTGATGGCGGAAAATTTCTGCTGAAATCAATGGGATATACACATAGATATCCTGCATGCTGGCGGTGTAAAACAGAACTTGTGTGGAAAGTAACAGAAGAATGGTATATAGCGATGGATAAGCAGGAAAAAAACGATAAAATGACACTACGGGAGCAAATGAAAGAAACGGCAAAGAAAATAAAATGGCATCCTGCATTCGGGCTGGACAGGGAATTGGATTGGCTCTCCAATATGCACGACTGGTTAATCAGTAAAAAGAACCGTTACTGGGGACTTGCTCTCCCAATCTATGAATGTAAAAAATGTAACACATTTATGGTTATCGGCAGTAAAGAAGAGTTACAAAAAAAAGCGCTCAAAGGGTGGGATATATTTGCAGGACATACACCCCACAAACCCTTTATCGATGCAGTAAAAATTTCTTGCGATACCTGTGGCGAAATCGTTTCAAGAATAAATGACGTTGGAAACGTGTGGCTGGATGCAGGTATTGTGCCATTTTCTACGCTTGTTGATCCCAAAACGAAACAAGTGAGCTACATGGCAGATAGAACATACTGGCAACAATGGTTTCCCGCTGACTTTATTACCGAGTCTTTTCCCGGACAATTTAAAAACTGGTTTTATTCCCTGATCGCGATGTCAACAGTTTTAGAAAAGACAAATCCATTCAAAACTGTCTTAGGGTATGCGTCAATGCTTGCTGAAGACGGCCGTCCCATGCACAAATCATGGGGAAATGCCATTGAGTTCCATGAGGGAGCGGATACAATCGGTGTTGATGTCATGAGATGGATGTTCTTTGCCGCAGACCCGGAGCAGAATATTTTATTCGGATATAAAAAGGCAGATGAAACACGCCGAAGATTTCACCTGATGCTATGGAATGTCTATAACTTCTTTGTGACATATGCAAATGTTGATGGTTGGGAAAAAGGAAAAAAAGGGAAACAATCTATTCTGGACAAATGGATTCTTGCACGCCTCAATGAAACAATACAAGAGGTAACGCATAACCTTGAACAGTATGACTCGTTCCATGCAGCAAAAACGCTTGAGGCATTTGTTGCCGATCTTTCCCTGTGGTATGTCAGACGAAGTCGTGACAGAGTCGGTCCGGATGTAGAGAATACAGAAGACAAGTATGCATTCTATGCGACTCTGTATGAGGTATTGACAACGCTTATGCGTTTACTTGCACCTATTATCCCGTTTCTTGCGGATGAAGTCTATATAAACCTTACCGGCGAAACATCAGTACATCTTGCTGACTGGCCGCAAACAAAAGAAATAATAAACAATGAACTCATTTTGCAAATGCAACAGGTCAGGAAAATCGTAGAATTAGGGTTGGCACAACGAAAAGAAAAAGGAATAAAAGTCAGGCAACCGTTAGCAGGTATCACAGTGCATCCTGGTAAAAATGAAACAAAATTTGAAAATACTCTTGATTATTTACTCCTAGATGAAGTGAATGTTAAACATGTTGCCTTTGTAAAAAAAGGGAAAGACGAAACAGCAGTGGTACTTGATATAACTCTGACGCCCGAATTACAAGCAGAAGGAAAAGCAAGGGAAATTGTCCGGCAAATTCAAGAAGAGAGAAAGAAACTGGGTACCTCATTGACAGAGAAAGTTGCGGTTACTCTCACTGATTATCCAAAACACTTTGAGGAGTATATTAAGAAGAAAGCCCTTATAAACAAACTTACCAGGAGTAGTGTGTTTCAAGTAACACGGTTTACTTCATAGATTCAGAAACAGTTTCTTATGTTCAGTGCCATCTTTCGTCCTGTTGACTGGTTTTTGGTTATCCCGGTTATTATTTTACTATTCCTCAGCCAAGTGACCCTTTTTACCATAGACCCATTGCTGTTTCGAAGTCAGTTTATTTTTACTCTTCTTGCTTCGCTTGTTTTCCTATTTTGTTGTTCAATCGATATTCGAATGCTCGCTGAGCTGAAAATACCAATCTACCTTATCTCCATTTCTTTACTATTATTCCTGCTCTTGATTGGCTTAGAAAGCCATGGCGCGGTCAGATGGCTTGATATTTTAGGTTTTCATATCCAATTTTCCGAGATTTTCAAACCATTTCTCTGTATTGGGTTAGCTGCCTTTCTCTCAGAAAGATCTGACCGGTCTCTCAAGACATTCCTGACTATTTGCGTACTTTTATTGCCACTTGTCCTCATTATTGATAAGCAGCCGGATTTGGGAACAGCGATGATCTATGCTTTGACAACATTTCTTGCGCTGCTTTTTGCAGGATTTCCCCTCTGGTGGTTTGCGCTCGGGTTACTGGTTTCATTTGGCAGCGTCCCGGTTCTCTGGCAATTTCTTCATGAGTACCAAAGGCAAAGACTTTTGACTTTTTTGCATATGTCAAACGACCCGCTTGGCACCTCATATAATGCGATTCAAGCCGTTATAGCTGTGGGAAGCGGCATGTTCTTTGGTAAAGGGTTTGGACAAGGAACTCAATCAGCATTACGGTTCCTTCCTGAGCGTCAAACTGATTTTATCTTTGCGACAATCGGCGAAGATTTAGGATTTACCGGTGCAATACTATTAATTGGTGTTTTCCTTTTCCTTTTGTATCGCTTTTATATGATTTACCAGGAAAGTGATGATACATTTTCAAAATTGTTTGTCGCAACGGCATTTTCTCTGCTGCTCATTCAATTTTTTGTCAATGTTGGCATGAACATCGGCGTTATGCCGGTTGTCGGTGTTGCGTTGCCTTTTGTATCCTATGGCGGCAGTTCTTTAATTGCAAATGCGATATTACTGGGATTTGTCTCTGCGATCGGCAGCAGGGTACGGAAAAAACATGTGCTGGAAATCGGATGAGCGCTTTGCTATAATAATCGGTATGAAATATGCAGTTATAGTCTCGGGCAATAAACAGTATAAAGTGACGGAAGGTGATGTCGTTATCGTTGAACGGCTCAGTAGCGTAAAAACTGACAGCACATATACGTTTGACAAGGTGCTTCTTCTGGTTGAAGATAAAAAAACCCTGATTGGTACTCCAATGCTTACGAACGTCCAGGTGAGCGCAAAAGTTATTGCGGAAAAAAAGGGACAAAAAATACGCGTGGCAAAGTTTAAGGCAAAGTCCCGGTACCGCAGAGTCATGGGGTTCCGCCCTGTTCAAACGCACCTGAAAATTGAAAAAATATCTGTAAAATAGCACTTGACAGTTGTGAAAATTGTCAGTAAACTAACACTAGTTTTCACAAACATATGGCACACACAAAATCCGGTGGATCAACAACAAATAATAGAGATTCCAATGCGAAACGTTTAGGCGTGAAACTGTATGGTGGTCAAAAAGTGAAGGTTGGAAACATTATTATCCGGCAAAAGGGAACAAAGTTTCATGCAGGCAAAGGAGTAGGAACGGGAAATGATTATACACTGTTTGCATTACAGAATGGAGTAATATTGTTTAAAACATTACGAGGGAAAAAACTCGTTGAGATTATCAATGGATAATAATAATCGCATTTTTGAACTGGAAACGCACCTTATTCAATTAAATCCGCTTCAGCCCCGTGGTGTTATCACTCCTGAGTCTCTCACAGAACTGGTTGATTCTATCCGTGAACAAGGCATTCTTGAACCGCTTGTCGTCGCAGATACCCCTGCAGGATATCAATTAATTGCAGGAGAAAGACGACTCCGGGCAGCAAAGATCCTTGGCTTGGCCAATGTGCCTGTTGTCATCAAAGAAGCAACTCCGCAAGGGATTCTGGAAATGTCTATTGTAGAGAATGTGCAGCGGGAAGATTTGAATCCGATTGAGCGGGCACTTGCATATAAACGTTTAATTGATGAATTCGGCCTGGGAACAAATGACGTTGCGAGAAAAGTGGGAAAAAGCGCACCGACAGTTTCCAATACAATACGATTATTGGCACTTCCTGATGCAATTAAGGATGCATTAGTTGCAGGGGTCATTACTGAGGGACATGTGAGACCACTTATCTCATTGGGAGACCCGTCATTAATGCTTGATTTGTTTAAGCGGATTCTTAAGGAAAACAGTACTGTGAGACAAACTGAAGATCTGGCTCGTGCAGCAAAAGGGGAAGCTGAGAAGAGAAATCCGAAAGTGAAAGATAAACTATACATTCCTGAACTTGATGAAATCGCACAATCCATTAAAACACAGTATAATTTCCATAAAGTAAATTTAAGTCAGTCACGAAGTCTTACCAGACTCGTTATTGAAATTAAAGGTGATCCTGCGGATACAACTCCTCAAATTCAGGATGTAGTAAAAAAACTACTCAACATGCAGGAAATGACGGCATAATCACTTTATTTAAAGGGATTCGTTATCCACTTCATATCCTGAATTGGCCAATAAATAAGCATTGATTCGCCAATTACCTCATCTGATTTGACAAATCCCCAGTCACGGGAATCAGAGCTATATGGCCGGTTATCTCCCATTACGAAGTATTCATCCTGGGGGACAGTAATAGTATCACCCTCACGAAGAAACGTGCCGCCAAACGTCTTTACATCAGGTTTTAAAAAACTTGATTGGTCGACCATTTTTCCGTTAAGATAGACATTCCCGTCTTTTACCATGACGGTATCTCCAGGTACACCGATAACGCGTTTAATAAAATCTTCTTCAGGATTTGGCGGTGCTTTAAATACAATAACATCCCCCAGCCGGAGTTTTTGGAAGTGCAGGATGATAAGATCAGTGAGTACATATTCTCCATTTTCAAAATTCGGATGCATTGACTCACCATTTACCTGAAAAGGCCGGACAAGAAAAATATAAATGATCAAAAAAATCGCAGCAGCAACAAGGAGACTTTGTATTGTATCAATAAGAAATAAATAAATCCTTTTGAGGATTAACATATACGTATTTTCCTTAATTTACCCTGCTTTGTCAACGAGAGAAAACTCTGGTAAAATGCATGCAATGGATCTGTAGTTCAGTTGGTTAGAACGTTCGATTCACATTCGAAAGGTCAGAGGTTCGAATCCTCTCAGATCCACACTGTTAATTTATTCACTAAAAGCTTCCCGATTATTTGAAGGAGGCATAAGTAGCGAAATTTATTGATAGAAAAGATTACTGTTGAAATAATTTACTGTGAGTATTTTTCAAAATATCTATACTTTTGGAGTTCTTTAATAGCCTTATGTGTTTTCTTCAGCATTTTTCATAGCAGAAAAGATTTACGAAGGAGAATGCTAAGCATTGGGGTTGGTGTAGGCATTGCCGGAATTTTTGCTGAATCTATTTTCTTTCAAGATTACTGGCGACCACCGCTCCTTTTTTCCCTTGGACACTTTGGCGGCATTGAGGATTTTCTTTTTGGTTTTGCCTTAGGGGGCGTAGGAACAGCCTTGTATGGTGTAGTTTTTCATAAAAGATTTCGTAAGAAAGGTAATCCTCACTTATGGATTATTCCACTTCTCATTCTATCAGAACTCGTATGTATCTGGATCTTCTTCTACGGATTTAAAATAAACAGTATTTATGCAAGTGCTATCGGATTTATTATTCCTTCTTTTATCATAATGATTGTCCGTAAAGACTTAATTGTTGAGACAATTTTCTCTGCAATTTTAGTGGGTTCGCTGATGGTATTTTTAGAAATGCTGGTGCTCCTTTTTGCACCAACCTATTTAGCAAATTTTTATCTGCTATATGGGAAAGCTCCGCTTCTCTTTAGTATCGTTCCTATTACAGAGTTTTTATGGGGAACTTCATTTGCATCTGTAGCAGGACCTCTTTTTGATTTTGAGTATGGTGATGTACCTATTGCTTTTGTCAAGAAGAAACAGAAGAGAATACGAGATAAAAAATATACCGAACTTCCTTAACATGCATCTGCGTTAAAATCGGAGCGATATCCTAGACAGATGAATATCGGATACCACTTATGCCTATTTCAGTAATATGCTATCATTAGCACGTGTTTGTATGACATACGATTGTTTTACCTTTTATAACGAACTTGAGTTACTGTCTATTCGACTTCATGAGTTAGACAGCGTAGTGGACAAATTTGTTTTAGTAGAGGGAACAGTTACGTTTACAAACAAAAAAAAGAAACTTTTTTTTGAAGAAAACAAAAATAAATTCGGTGAATTTAAAAATAAAATTATTCATGTAATCGTTGACGATAATCCGGAAACAAATAACCCATGGGAAATAGAACGATTCCAATTTAACGCTATAAAAAGAGGATTACAAGACGCGGAGAAAGGCGACATCATTATGCTTTCCTGCGTTGATGAAATCCCAAGAGCAGAACTGGTCAACATATGGTCGAAAAAAGATCAAACAGAAATCAAAGTTTTTTTGCAGAGATTAAGTTATTACTACCTGAACTATGTAAGAGCTGATAACAATTTTTGGGAAGGAACAAAAATGGTATCAAAAGCACAGCTGAGTCAATATGTAGATTTATATACTATACGACAAAATCCAGCAAAAATAAGAATACCAGAAAGCGGATGGCACTTTTCCTATATGGGTGGTGTCGAAAAAATTCAACAGAAAATTTCATCATTTTCTCACACAGAGTTAAATAGTAAAAAATTTAATAACTCGTTATACATTCAAAGCGCTATGAAACGTAAGCATGACCTTTACGGAAATTTTATTTTATTTAAAGTAACTGGGATGAATAGTTTGCCTCCTTACATAAGGGAAAATAAAGAAAAATTTTCTCATTTATTAAGTAAAGATAAACATTACTTCTCTGATGACATAGACATATTTCTAAAAAAAGCAATATTTTTTCTTACAAATAGATTGCTCTTTTTCAAAGCTTGTCTATGAAACACACTGATGTCGCAATCATTATTGTCACCTATAGGTTTCCCCGAACGAAGTTATCGCAATTACTTTCATCCCTCTTGAGAATTGGAGTAAAAAAAGGTAATATCTTTATTCGTGATAATACACGTGACAATATCGGCTACGCAGGAGCAATCAATGAAATAGTAAAAAAACAGATACAGAAATATACGTATTTTCTTATCCTCAATCCGGATATTTCGTTTACAGAAAATTTTATTGCTCCCTTACTTGAAACAGTAAGACAAGGAAAAGCAGATATAGCAGGCCCAGTTCTTTATGATGAGACTGGAAAAGTATGGGCAACAACAGGTATTATTGATAAAAAACGATTTTCTGCAGGACTTGAGACAAAAAAGCTTCATCACTTGACCTATGTTGATTATGTC
>DASYZL010000024.1:0-4262 GCA_035946335.1 Patescibacteria group bacterium
ATCATTGCTCTAAACCTCTTCCGTGACCAGCTGGACAGATATGGTGAACTGGATGCAATTGCTAAAAAATGGAAAGATAGCTTTGTACATCTTTCTGAGAAAACATCCCTCATTTTAAATGCTGATGATCCACTCATCGCATTCTTAGGAAGTGACATAAAAATTCCTGTAAAATATTTTGGACTAGAAGAGAAGGGAAAAGAAACGGTGTCTGCTGCTGATACGCTTTATTGCCCGCGATGCCGTGAACGGTTACGGTTTACCAAAACATACTATGCGCATTTGGGGATTTGGTCATGCCCAAAATGCAACTTCACGAGACCAACTCCGGAAAGTATCGCTATCAGGTATCCTTTGGAAGGAACGTACAACAGGTATAACACGCTGGCAGCAGCAATCGCAGCAAAGACAATCGGAATTACTGAAAAAAATATTCAAGAAAGTTTGACAAAAGTAACCCCGGCATTCGGGAGACAGGAAAAACTCACAGTAAAGGGAAAAAAAATACAAATTCTTTTGTCAAAAAATCCAACAAGTATGAATGAATCACTGCAGACTATACAAGAAAAGGGTGCTACTCATATCCTGTTTGTTTTGAATGACAGAATTCCTGACGGGCGTGACGTAAGCTGGATTTGGGACATAGCACTCGAATCATACGTAGAAAATTTTAGAAGCATTTTTGTTGGCGGTGATAGAGCCTATGACATGGCACTCCGGTTACAATATGCACAGGAAAAACAAACGGAAAATTTCATCACCGATGATCATTTACCATCACTGCTTCAAAAGGCAACCACTGCAATTCCTCAAAACGAAACGCTATACATCCTCCCAACATATTCAGCAATGCTAGAAGTAAGGAAACTATTACTAGGGAGGAAGATGCTATGAAGCACAGTAACCTTCTTTCATTTTTTATTGCAATTGAAGACTTAAAAACAATCATGCGTCATTCATGGACAACAGACAAGAACCGTCAGGAAAGTAGCGCCGAGCATTCCTGGGCTATGGCTCTGATTGCAATGGCGCTCTTTGATCATTTGGAGAAAAAAGTTGACGAAAGAAAAGTCTTGCAGTTAGTTATATTCCACGATCTTGCGGAAATTATTACCAAAGATATTCCCGCATTTGAGAAATCAAAACGGCAAGAGAAAAAGCATGAGGCAGAACAGAAGGCGCTACGAAAACTTTTGAAACCGCTTCCCCTGTCAACACGGAAACAATTTTTATCTCTCTGGGAAGAATTTGAAGAAAATAAAACATATGAAGCTCACATTGCACAGGGAATTGATAAAATGGAAGTACTGATCCAGCATAATATTGCAGATATTTCCACCTGGGATCAAGGAGATTTTAATATTCATCCGTTTTATCGGACAGAACTTTTTGATTTTGATAGATTTTTCCGAACTCTTCGTGATGAAGTTGAAATGATGTCATTTGAAAAAATTACCACAACGGGCAATGAGCATCGCATCAAACCACACTTCGCTGAAAAATATAAGAAAAAGTATAAAATATGAAATACTCCCTGACAATCGGCTGGCTTTATCCTGACCTTATGAGTATTTATGGTGACAAGGGAAATATTATTGCTTTGCAAAAACGGTGCGAGTGGCGCGGTATTGCAGTAACAATTAAAAAAATTTCACTTGATGCACCATCATCTGAAATCCGCTCTTCGGACGTACTTGTCATGGGTGGGGCGCAGGATAGCCAGCAAACTATTGTTGCAAAGGATTTAGTAAAAAAGAAAGAAGCGTTGCAGGAGAAAATTGAAAATGGAACGCCAGGCTTATTTGTTTGTGGTGGCTTCCAGTTTCTGGGTAAATATTATAAGGAAGCTGATGGAGGAATCATTCAGCAGCTTGGCGTTTTGGATATGTGTACAGTAAATCCCGGAGGCAAACGGCTTATCGGTAATATAAGCGTTGATGCATCAACATTTTTTGGAAGAGAAACAATGCTTGTGGGTTTTGAAAATCATGGCGGCAGAACAAAGATAGGTAAAGCAATGAAGCCATTAGGAACTGTCATAAAAGGGTATGGCAGCAATGCAGAAGACGGACAGGAAGGAGCTGTTTATAAAAATTGCATCGGGACATACCTGCACGGACCGATATTACCAAAGAATCCGATTCTTGCTGATTGGCTTATCCAAAAGGCTTTGGAAAAAAAATATAAAAAAACCATTCCGCTTGTACAATTGGACGATTCGCTGGCACAAAAAGCGCGGGAAACAGTATCGGAAAAAATGTTGTGATCTGTAAGAAAGTTCTTACGTGTCCTGTTATGCCTTGCTTTTCGTATATGTTTATGATAGGTTTAAGTGTAAATAATTTTTTATGGTCGTAGCTATCGGTACAACAAATCCCAGTAAAATAATTCCTGTTGAACAGGTATTTCACCACTACTTTGAAGGCATTGATGTAAAAGCTGTTGCAATAAAAGTAGATTCCGGCGTACGGTATTTACCAATGGATGCCGACGAAATGTATCAGGGTGCAATCAATCGGGCGAAAAAAGCAAGAGAAAAGGTACAGAATGCAGATTATACAATCGGCATTGAAGGAGGATTCCATAAATACCCATTTGGATGGGTGAAAAAAGAAGTAATCGTTATAGTAGACAAAAAAGGAAAAGAAGGTGTGGGAGTAACAGGCGGAGTTATGGTTCCTGATGCAATCATGAAACGGGTGGAAAAAGGACAGGATTTACGGGACGCGATTTTTGATTTGTACAATATTCGCGATGCCGGGTTAAATTCAGGGGTAGTTGGTATTGTAACGAAGAGTTATGTTATTCGCTCCGAAGCGCTACGTCATGGAATCGCTTTTGCTCTCTCCCCATTTCTCCATGAACAGAAAGAGTAATACGCTCCAACAAGATATAATGAAAGTGCACGGATAATTTGCTATCATAAGTTCAGCGCTGTATGTTGAAGAAGGTATTTTTTTTGTTTCTTGCACTGTTATTTCTTGGAGTTACTTTCAGATTACTCATCCCTTCTACCCAGCATGCAGCAGCAACTCAATCAACTTTAGACAGCATGGTTTTACAAACAATGAATGATATTGATAAGAATGGGTGGAATGCTGCGGTGAAAGGCACGTTTATCAACTGGTATATCACTAATCCAGCAACGCAGCAAAATACCGGACATGATAGTCAAAATGATCTGCGTGATTATGAAGCAATGGTCTGGTATAAAGCACTCCATCCAACAGATACTTCCCAGGATCAGTATATTCAACGGATTCTCCCAACTGTACAAGCGGAATGGGGAAATTCCAACCTCTCAAAAGGATGGGTCTATGCCATTTTTCTCCGTCTTGCAAAATATGCTGGTTCCAGCTGGAATACAACTGCACAAAATTGGGCAGCAAGTAATTATACAAAGGTTACCGCAGCAAATGGCGTGCCGCTTGGACCTATTGTCGAAGACACGGGAGCAAACGCGCCAACGTGCCCAAGCGGTTACCGGATTGATCAAAATCTTGAAACCGGCCTGATGCTGATCGATGCAGGAAAACGGTTTAACCACCCTGAATGGGCCCAGGCAGGAGCGAAAGAAGTCAGTCAAATTGACCAGCAGGCGTTTAACCAGTCAGTCCATTTGTATGCGCGGATTATGTGTCAGGGAAAAGTATGGGATAATATTGCAAAAGATGGCGAAATGGGACAGGAAGCGCAGGCATATCTAGATGCAGGCAGCTACACAGGAAATCAGGCATACCTTGCAAAAGGAGAAGAGATGCTTGATGCGATTGCAAACCCTGCGACAGGATTTATCGATAATACAAACGGAGGTATATGGTTCCAAAAAGACTTAGGCACAGGAGTTGTGGATACCGGTAAAAAAGTTATGCAACAATTCGCAGTATTGCAGGCGTTTTATACCGGAGATCTCTTGTTTAACAACCGCTATAGCGCAGCAACAAATAATATGATTACCGCTATTCAGAAATCGTTTGTTCCTGGCTCTGTCCCAGGATGGATGTATGAACGAGCCCCTGACTTTACACAGTATAAAACTGAAAACTGGATTAGTGTTGAAGCGTCTGGGATGGCAATAGAAGCAATCCTTACCATGGAGAGCAACTCTTCTCTTCCAACTTCCCCCCTCCCCAGCACCACTCCTCTGCCTACCAGTGGAGGGACTCTCCCAGCAGGAAGTACTCCGGTAAGTATCTCGGTAGGGTTACAGGATATAGGGAATGGAGGAGATATCAGTACAGGCAGTACCACAGGGGGAAACC
>DASYZL010000025.1:0-14038 GCA_035946335.1 Patescibacteria group bacterium
ATGCGGTAAACGCATGAAAACCAATGTAGAGTGATTTTGCGTGAACGATATTCCAGCCAGCCTGATAATATACGCTGAAATCCGGAGCAAATGTTGTTATTATTTTATACAATGAGTAGCCGAAGAAGAGAGAAATAATTGCAGAGAAAAGATACAGGGAACCCGTAAGCAACTTTTGCCACATAGATCAGTTTCCGTTATCCAACAGTTCCAGCCCTTTTATTTGTGGCATGGTAGACCCTGCTTTCCCGTAAATGCTCCCTGCCATCCGTGCGGTGCTTCTAAATAATTTGTCCAGTTGCTCTTCGCGTGTTTTCCATTGTTTTTCAAACGCGACTTTCTCCTTGTCGATTTGCTGCTTGAGCGAAAAATATGTTTCAACAATTGCTTCAACCTGCTGGACAAACTCATGGCTGGTAATATACGAATACAGCATATCCGCTTTTTCTGTTCTGTTGGCGGCAATTGCTTTCTGAAATGCGATATCAAGCAGATTTTTCCGAAGCAGCTGGGCAAGCGGCACAACAAATTCCTGCATAGTGATCCACACACCGTTTTTTGTCCCAAGCTTTGTAACTTCTTTTGGCATCACTGTCGTAACAATAACCGGAATGTGCGCACCTTCGCTTCGCATGTCTTCCTTGAGCTTTTCAACCCATCCGTCATTCCATTCTTTTCTTCGTTTAAACTCCCACAAAATGACGCCACATATGTACCCTTTGGGACTTTTTACAATATGCCTGATATCTGCACCATGCTCCCCTTTTTTAACTGCAATAATCTCATCCTGTGCAAACGTCTCTTTCAATAGTTCCTCAAGCTGCAGTTCCAATACTTCTCCCTGTAATTGCTGGGAAATCTGGGAGGATTTCCGCTGTGCTTCTTCAAGTGATTTTTTCGTATCATCCAGCTGCTTTCTCAGTTCTGCTTTTTCCAGTTCTGCTTTTTCCTGAATTGTTTTGGAAATTTCTTCTTTTAATTTTCCCCGCTCTTCCAGAAGTTTTTTTTGATTCTCCAGTTCCCGCTCTTCTTCTTTTTGTTTCATTTTAAGGACCTCTTCATTGGCTTTCCGCAAATCATCAAACAGTTTTTCCCGCCGTTCCCGCTCTTCTTTTTTTTCTTCTTCAACTAACTGCAGTTTTTCCTGAAGTTCCTGTGCAAACCTTTTTTCTGCCTTTTCTTTTTCAGCCAAGCGGACTTCCTGAAGCTCTGACTGAAATTTCTTACGCTCTTCATCAAGCACCTGCTCGGAGAGAATGGAGGGATCTATCTCCTTTTGGCAGTGGGGACAACGAATGGATTTCATAGCGGTATTGTAGCATACAACCGCAAAGCAGAAGAGATTCTGATTATTACTTATAATAATTGACTCGTGTTCGTCCTTTTGATACGCTCATATTATGAAAACGCTGGCAAAGCATATCGGAGTAAATCTCATTAGTTTATTTTTATTAACTCTTCTTGTCCCTGGTTTTCATATTCTCGGCGGGTTTACTCCACTTCTCATCGCAAGTCTTGTCCTGACTGTCCTCTTTTTACTGGTCAAACCTATTCTCCACGTTTTATCTTTACCATTAAACGCATTAACATTCGGCCTTTTTTCCTTTGTCATTAACGCAATTCTCCTGTGGATACTTGCGCGGTTTGTCAACCAGGTTGTCGTGACAACGTTTTCTTTTCCCCGAATTGCATTTGCCGGCATTATTATTCCAAGGATAAGTATCCACAATCTTTTTCTCTCCTATATCGTCGTCGCCGCTATTTTGTCTTTTTTCATAACTGTGGTAAAATGGCTCATCAGGGACTAACGAATGAAACAAAAAAGTATTGTCTGCATAGGTGGAGGCACAGGCACATTTGTTACACTCCAGGGGCTGAAAATCTACCCGTATAATGTTAGCGCCATTGTGACAATGAGTGACAGTGGTGGAAGCAATAAGCGGATTCGCGACGAATTCGGGCTGCTTCCTACATCTGATATTCGCCAGTGTTTCATTGCGCTCGCTGACGAAAACGGAGGAGCTGGTCTATTGAGAAAACTTTTCATGTACCGCTTTGAAAAAGGAAACGGGATCAGTGGAATGACATTTGGCAACCTTTTCATGGCAGCGCTTGCTGACATTCTTGGTTCGCAGGAGGAGGCAATAAAGCAGACTGGGAAAGTGCTTCGCATAACCGGAAAGGTTATTCCGGTTTCTTTTACTGACACAAACCTGTTTGCGCAATACGAAAACGGCCTTGTTGTTACCGAAGAAAACCTGATCGACGAACCGGTCCATGACGGGACACTACAGATTACCAATCTATATTTAAAACCTGAAGCAAAAGTAAACCCTGAAGCCCTGACTGCAATAAAACACGCTGATCTTATCGTTCTGGGACCGGGAGATTTGTATACAAGTTTGTTGCCAAATCTCCTTGTTGAAGGAGTCACGGATGCAATTAAAACCTCGAAAGGAAAAAAAGTATACGTTATGAATTTGATGACAAAATATGGTCAAACGTACAACTATAAAGCGTCTGACCACGTGCATATTCTGGAAAAATATATTGGTCAAAGTCTTGATTATGTATTGATCAATACAGAGGAATATCCGCAAGAAGTTGAACAACGGTACGAAGCGGCAATGGAATTTCCCGTTGTTGATGACCTAGATCAAAAGAGTTACTATACAGTAGTGAGAAAACCCATTGCGGGCAAGCAACTTATTCAGAAAGCAAAAACAGACATGTTGAAGCGAAGTCTTATCCGCCATGACAGTGAAAAACTGGCAAGAGAGCTCGACCGGATTGTGCATATATGAAAACTGTTATTCTTATCGCTGAAATTATCACTGGCGTTTTGCTAGTAGCAACTATTCTTTTACAAATGCAGGGAAGTGGTTTGTCAACGGCGTTTGGCGGGGCAAGCGAGTTTTACCGCAGTAAACGTAGTGTTGAAAAGCTGTTGCTGTGGGTGACAGTGGTTCTGGGAGTATTATTTGCAGCCTTTTCGATTCTTCTGCTTCTCCAGAAATAATATGATCGTTATTAAACGCCGTCTTATTTTTTGGCTCATGAAAGCCTATATTAAACGCTGGTGGAAAGCAATCATTGTTTCCTTTGTTGCCGGACTTGCTATCTTTTTTCTGCTTGAAATATTCTTATTCCGTTTTCTGGTACAACTTGTCATGAGCAAACAAAATACCATCGGCGTTGTCGGTGCATACACTGTTGATACTATACCCGTACATATTCTCTCCCAAGTCGGACGGGGCCTGACAAAAGTGGATGAGCATGGCAATATCCTGCCGGACATTGCAGATTCCTGGAGTGTCCGGGATGGCGGAAAAACCTACCAGGTTACCCTGAAGAAAAATGAATATTTCAGCGACGGAACACTTCTTACAGCAAAAACATTACCGCTTATGTTTAGCGATGTAATAATAGATCGGCCAAGTACATACACGGTCGTTTTTCACCTGAAAGAACCATACGCACCATTTCTTATAACACTGTCCAAGCCGCTTTTTCGCGATAATTTTGTTGGCATCGGCAATTACCGAATAACACATATCCAGTTTAATGGTTCATTTATTGAAAATATTACATTGTCTTTTCGTGCAAGAACAGGTACAACGGAAACATTTCAGTTCTATCCTACAGAAGACGCGTTAAAGATTGCATTTGCCCTGGGTGAAGTAACGGTTGCAGATGGCCTTACCACTCCAGCATTCCAAAACACGGTATTTACCACCTTTCCTAATGTAATAGTTACGAAGACAACTGATTATACCCGTCTTGTTACGCTTTTCTATAACACACAAGATAGTTTACTCAGTAGTAAACAGGTTCGGGATGCGCTTTCGTATGCTTTTCCAAATACCTTTCCTCAGGGAGAACGTAGTTTTGGTCCGTTTCCTCCACAATCCTGGGACTATGACATAACAACGCCGCATACACAAGACATCGCACATGCAAACCTCCTTTTGAAAGCTGCAGGAAACCCGAAGATACCAACACTCGTTATCACAACAGAACCACAGTACGAACAGATTGCAAAGCAAATTCAGTCATCCTGGAAAATACTTGGCATTTCTTCGAAAATAGTCATGACCTACGACATTCCCTCAACATTCCAAATGTACCTTGGTGACTTCACCGTGCCGAAAGACCCTGACCAGTACACCCTGTGGCATTCATTTCAATCGAACAACATTACTCGTTTTAATAATCCCCGAATAGACAAAGACCTTGAAGATGGGAGAAAAACAATTGATAAAAATCAGCGGTTGCTTACGTATCAGGATTTTCAAAAGTACCTGGAAGATGAACAGCCGGCAACTTTTTTGTATTTCCCTTATTCTTACACGATTACAAGAAGGTAGCTTTTGAACGCAGTTTTCTGTGATACGTTATCGCAAACCGGTGAGCTTCGTTGCGAATACGCATAATCAGCTGCAGTGCTGGCGAACGCTTCGGCAATACTATTTCCTGAAAATCTGATGTGATAATAATTTCTTCACGTTTCGCCAAACCTATGATGGGGATGGTAATATTTAAATCACCAAGTACGTTTTTTGCTGAAGAAATTTGTCCTTTCCCACCATCTACAACGATAAGTTCCGGATACTTCCATTCCACATGCTTCATTCGCCGTGTCAGGACTTCTTTGATCATGGCAAAGTCATTTGGACCTTTTGCATGCATTTTGAACTTACGGTACTGGGATGTATCAATTTCGCCATCACGTAATACAACCATTGAGGCAGTAGCATTTGTTCCCTGTGTGTTGGAAATATCATAACATTCAATTCTTGAAGGCAATGCAATATACACGTCATTGTCAGTAAGGACTTTTTGTAAAGATACCATTTCCTCCATGCGAAGATCTGTTTTGAGGTTTGGATTTGTTTCGTATTCATATGGCTGATGGAGCGGAGGATTAGTAACATAGGTAATCGCACTCATCTGGCGTTGTATTGCAGCTGCTGTTTCGAAATCCTCTGTTCTACTTGCAGCATCGCGCTCAGTCGCAAGTTCACGCAAAATTTTTTTTGTTTTACCATGTAAAAAATCAATAATATGTTGTATTGTTTTTCTGTATTCTTCATTCTTTTCCGGAAATACCGGCGGGCATGGACAGAGTCCAAGATGATAATACAGGCAGACTTTCTTCGGGTGGTTCACTACAGAAGAATAGGGGAAAATTCTGCGCATCGTCTTTAAAACCCTTCGAACAGCATATCCATTTGGATACGGCCCGAAGTAAACGGATTTTTTATCATCCATTCTCCGACTATACATCACTGAGGGAAAAAGCGATTTTTTTGTAATACGAATGCTAGGAAATGTTGCTCCGTATTTCATACTGATATTGTATTGAGGAGCATATTTTTTAATGAGATTCGCTTCCAGAAGTAACGCTTCAATTTCTGATTCAACCTGAATAATCTGTATCTTCTTTACTTCCTGAACCAGGAGTACAGTTTTGCCAAGAAGCTTTGCGGATGGAGCAAAATATGAGGACACTCTGTGTTTTAAATTTTTTGCTTTTCCAACATAAATAACCTTACCTCTCCCGTTTAGATATAAATAAACGCCAGGGCTTTGCGGCAATGATAAGTAAGACGAAACAGAGTAAACCAACAATAACACCTCCAATAATTGATAAAAAATGCACAGAAAATGGAGAAATGACAACTTCCCGTGATACTACTCTCTGAGCAAGGTGTATTGTAATGGTATCTTTTGTGTTTGTCAAAAATGGTGTGTTGCCAAAAGAAAAGGGGAGTCCTACCTGTCCCATCGGCGGAATTGCCGGAATGACAATCCCAACGGCATGTTTAACTCCCTTGTTTGAAGTGATGGTCATTTGCTGGGAAGGGAATAATGTCGTTCCTGTATTCGTCAGTTGTATTACGCCGCTTAACGGAAATCCGGAAAAAATTTCATTCGGGACGAGGATTTGTGCCCCGACCTGCGGAACAGGAAACTCGACCTGCGGGCTGAACATAACGCTAACATCCTTCTCGCTTTGCTTTCCCGCCAGCTTATATCCGCCTGCAGGAACAGGATATTCACTGTTCACCCCTTTAACAACAAATGCGACGTGATCAAAGTCAAAGGAATGAAAATAATCAATTCCTCCGGTTGTATTTTCCCACGTCGGGTCAACCATTACCCACGCCTGCTGTACGCTATCATAGTATTCAGGCCACGCATGCAAAATATCCGCTACCTTAGAAAGCGGTCGCTCACTGGTATTCTGCGTATATGCATATCCGTCAATTTCTCTTGCCGGAATGCCGGCAGCACGGGCGAGTGCAATAAAAAGATCAGTGAATTCAAGACAGACTGCATCATCAGGGCGCTGTAAAACCGTAGCTGCACCAAGACGCTGCTGACCTGTTGAAACCCGGGCGAAGTTATAATGCAATGTCCTTACCACATATGCATATATTGCGTCGGGAGTTTGCAGCTGTCTGGACAAACCAACAATATGCGGATCAGTTGTCTCCCAATATTTTAGTGGACCCGTATAGAGTCTTCTTTCTTCAGAAGAAAGTGCAGTTTTTCGCGGAGAAAGAGAAAGAAAAACTGTTCCTTTTGCAATAGCAGTTATTGTCTGTCCGGCATTCAGGGCATAATGCGCAAACCAGTTACCATCAGCATCCCGGGTAACACTTTGTGGTTTTGGCAGTAAACTGTCAAGGGCAACCTGCTGATACGATGTATCCGGCGGAAGAGCAATTGCCGTAGTTACCGGGAAAAGCTGGTCGTTCTTAAGATGATAAGTCAGAAGATAACCAAATGCCTGCTTTGCACCAAATGCAAGAGAAATACCTGATGACCCCAACTGCTCTTTAGAAAATGTCAAACCAGTACTCCCGGTTTCCGGTTTTATGTATGTGGGTGAACCAAACGATTGAGGTACGCTAACCCGCACCGTAAATGCTGAAAAATTACTTTGATTTTCAAGTCCAGGTACGTTAACTTCCCAAACCGAACCGTTGTGCGTTGCTATATCTGTTGTGTCAAATGAGAGAAAGAAAGGGAGTACTTTATCTTTTCCTGCAACATGTTTATTAAATGCTAGTGAGATTTCTTCGCCGTTTTTCGTCATTACAATACGGGGAATAATTGCGCCATCCGGATCAGAAGCATGGACATTTGAAATATTTTGAAACCCTAACTTAAGCGTATAAACCGTTGCATAATATTTGTCGTTCAGGTTCTGCATGGAAATGGCAAAGTTTGCATTCGTTACGCCATTTTGCTGGATTGCATAGGTGACAACGTAGGAAGTTTGAAAATTATCATCTGCGAAAGCAGGACGGGGAAAAATCAAAAAAGATACAAAGAAGAACAAAAGTAAAAATTTTTTCATTCCTGTCTTTCGATCATTTCAATGTATCATTTTTTTGAGAAATTGACCAGTATACGAAGACTTTATGTTTGCAATTTCTTTCGGGGTTCCCTGCGCAATAATTTGTCCACCTTTTTCCCCGCCTTCCGGGCCCAAATCAATAATATAATCTGCATTTTTAATTACATCCAAGTTGTGTTCAATAATAATCACGCTATTACCCTGGTCTGCGAGACGACGCAAAACAAGCAGTAATTTCTCAAGGTCTGCGAAATGCAACCCTGTCGTCGGCTCGTCCAGAAGATATAATGCATCTTTACCTCTTTTTGATAATTCGGTCGCGAGTTTCACGCGCTGCGCTTCACCACCTGAAAGTGTTGGTGCCGACTGTCCTAAGGTAATATATGATAAACCAACATCAATGAGAGTCTGCAATTTATATGACAGTGATGGATGAAATGCAAAAAAATTCCGCGCTTCTTCAACAGTCATCTGCAACACGTCATGAATATTTTTTCCATTAAATAACACTTCTAATGCTTCCTGTGTATACTGCGTTCCACTACACACCTCGCAGGGCACGTAGACATCCGGCAAAAACTGCATTTCAATCTTCACTTGTCCTTCTCCCTGGCATGCTTCACATCTGCCGCCTTTTACATTGAAGGAAAATCTCCCCGGAGCGTAACCACGAAGTTTTGCTTCTTTGGTTGATGCAAAAATGTCGCGAATATAGGTAAAACAACCAGTGTAGGTTACTGGATTACTCCGCGGCGTTCTGCCGATAGGAGACTGGTCTATGAAGAAAACATGTTTAATAAATTCGTCTCCTGTCAATGCCCGGTGCAATCCAGGTTTTTCGCGGGAAAAACTGTTTTGTTTTTGCATTAGTGTTTTATACAAAATGTCATTTACCAGTGTCGACTTGCCGCTTCCTGATGCACCGGTTACCACAACAAATTTTTGCAGTGGGAAGGAAACATCTATGTTCTTAAGATTGTGCTCCGCTGCACCGTATATCGTTATTTCCCTTTTTTCAAACAATCTTTCTCTGGAAAGAGAAGAAACAATGTGGATACTTTTTTTCCCTGACAAATACTGTCCGGTTAATGAATCCGGATTCTTCTTCAATGCTTCAGGTGTTCCTTGTGCAATAATGTGTCCTCCATGTATACCGGCACCTGGCCCAAAGTCGATGATTATGTCTGATGCTTCCATTGTCTCCTGATCGTGTTCCACGACAAGAACGGTATTTCCCAAATCACGAAGTTTTTTTAATGTCTTAATGAGCTTATTGTTGTCTCTTGGATGTAACCCGATGGATGGCTCATCAAGTACATATAATACACCGGTCAATCCGCTTCCTATCTGGGAAGCAAGACGGATCCGTTGCGCTTCACCGCCTGCGAGCGTTTGGGCACCACGCGAAAGCGTTAGGTAGTCAAGCCCGACATCAACAAGGAAGGTGAGGCGTTCGTGGATTTCTTTGAGAACGAGTTTTGCAACATTGTTTTCTCTTTCAGATAGTATGGACGCCAGGCTATCAATAAAAGCCAGACAATGGCTAATAGACAAGCCGGAAACGGTAACAATAGACTTTCCATTAATTGTTATCGACAATGCTTCGCGCTTCAGTCGTGATCCGTTACAAACGACACAGGTTTCGTAGCGCATAAATTTCTCTATTTGTCCCCGCAGAAATATTGATTCTGTTTCCTGATGTCTTCTCTTTACTTCCTCAATAACGCCTTTAAACGGTTCAACAATTGTTGTAAGTCTTCCCCATCTGTTTTCACCCTGCACTTCATACTGTTTATCCCCTGTACCATACAAAAGAAGGTCAATTTTCTCAGTTGATAACAACCCGATTCGTTCTATCAATGAAATATCATTTTCCTGAGCAAATGTTTTGATGGTACGGGTAAACCAGGTATCATGGGTAAATGTTGATGAAAACGGCAGAATTCCTCCTTCATTGATACTAAGGTTCGGATTGAGAATGAGATCTTTATCAACGGTGAGCACTATACCAAGTCCGTTACACGAAGGGCAAGCACCGTGTGGCGTATTGAATGAAAAAATGCGTGGTTCTATTTCAGGAAAGGAAATATGGTCAACAGGACAGGCAAATTTTTCAGAAAAGAGTTCGTCTTCAACGTCCTGCGGTTTTTCTGGAAGAGAAAAACCCTTATCTGTAATAATTCCCGCAATAAGTTCGCCGTTTCCAAGTTTGAGAGCTTGCTCAACGTCTGTTGCAACACGCAGCGAATCAGTCTGAGGACTTATAACAAGGCTGTCAATGACAACGTCAATGGTATGCTTGTTCGTTTTTATTAACACGATGTCTTCGTCAAGATCGAATATCTTTCTGTCAATCCGAACCTTCCTGTAGCCTCGTTTTTTCAAATCTCTCAATAATTCGGCATATTCACCTTTTCTGCCTTTGATAATCGGAGCAAGCAGCATAATGCGCAGTCCTTCTTTTGCATTTTTCCCTTTTGTCTGGGAAAGGTTACGTATTTCCTGGGCAATTTGTTCTTTACTCATATGCGTTATCTCCCGCCCGCACACAGGGCAATGTGGATGACCAACACGGGCAAATAACAGACGCAAATAATCATAAATTTCAGTAACCGTACCAACAGTTGAGCGGGGGTTGTGTGATGCACCCTTCTGGTCAATGGAGATTGCCGGAGATAAACCTTCAATCACATCAAGATCAGGCTTTTTCATTATTCCTAAAAATTGCCTTGCATAGGAGGACAAGCTTTCCACATACCGTCGTTGTCCTTCCGCGTAAATCGTGTCAAAAGCAAGTGAAGATTTCCCACTTCCTGATAAACCGGTCATTACGACAAGTTTGTTTTTCGGAATCGTTACGTCAATATTTTTGAGGTTATGCTCCCGTGCACCTTTTATCTGAATTGTATCCATACGGAGTAAACAGTAATTATAGCGGAAAATACGGCAGGGGACAATACAGACTCTTGACTTTCTCCTATTGATAAAACTTTGTGAGCAGATTACCTGCTGGTCAATGACCTTATCTTTTAGAGAAAGAAGAGTAGTACTCCGGCAACTGCCAGCAAGCTTCCTAACGTTCCTGTTGCAAATGCGAAATTAGGTGGACCTGATACCATTAATGTCTGCTTAGGGGTAACTTTCGGATTATTCACAACCGTATTATTCGTCACCGTATTATTAACAATGACTGTTGTTGGTACGTTTGTCGGCGTGGGGGTTGGAGTAGTCCCTGGAACGTTAGTAGGTGTTGGTGTTGGAGTAGTTCCTGGAACATAGGTTGGAGTCGGGGTGGGTGCTTGCGTGGGAGTAGGCGTCGAAGTAGGCACAATAACAATCAATGTAGGTGTTGGTGTTGCCGTGGGTGTCGGCACAAGGGTAACTGTCGGCACCAAGGTAGGTGTGGGTGTATCTGTTGTCTCCGGCGGTGTGGGCGTATTAACTGCGACAGTCGGGGTAGGGGTTGGCGTTATGCAATTGGCAGGCAGTGCTGCAACTGGATTGAGTGGTACGGCAATATCCGCGTACTCTTCTTTCGATGCGGCACTGGCTTTCCATCCAACCGTTGTGCTACCATTCGTAGCATGAGTAAATTGTGCCCCACCCAAAGTAAGCTTGTCAGTTGTCTTCAAGCTCCAGAGGTTAGTACTTCCGCTGTTTGAAACCAATGTTGACACACTGTTATAACTGTCATCAAGTGAGGCAATATCAAAAATTGTTTGCGATGCCCTTGTATTGGGAATGGTCACCGTAGGATTACCACCTGATGCAACATTTGCTATAGGAGTAGCGAACGGATTCAAAGCATCTACATTAGAAAATGTTGCAGATCCGGCATTAATTGATGCACTCGCAGTGAGCGTCACCACAACAGCATGCTGCCCTGCAGGCGGACTCATCATATACCAGACTTCACCTGAACATTTATGTACATCGCAATCTTTTTCTAATATCTTCTTTAACGCAATCCCATTGTATGTTACTGATTTCGCAGGCACCGGATTTAAATTCGGGCTCTTCGGTCCATTATCTACACTTAAACCAACTAATAGTATTGCATTTGATTGCGAAACGGTCGTATGTTTCCAGGTAATTTGTGTAACATTTACTCCAGAAGTTGCATTTTTTCCGTCAAATACAATGTTGCTCATGCATGCTTGCACAGGTGTTGGGGTGGGAATTGCAGAAGGAGTGGCTCCACAGGCTGCGGATAATTTATATCCAACCTGGTCGGTACGGGAAAACTTATCAGTACAGGTTGCAGTAAACGTTACGATGCCCGGATCAAGCGCTGTCTGATGAAGGGTAACAGATTTCGTATGAATCGGGTCACCATTTTTAAATGAAAAACTGTCATTTAAAAACCCCTGCGAATCGGTAGCTTTTACATTACAGGTTACTCTTGAAGGAACATTTACAATCGTATAATTCGATGTGAGAACAATACCAGTACTACTACATGTTGCCGTAACGCTTGGTTGCGGGGTATGAGCAGATTGCTGTAATACTTGCTCCTGCTGGAGGAAATAGATGGTAACGAATATGATAACGAGTAAAAAGACAAATACGATTATTCCCCATGTTGTGTTACTCAGCTTCGGGAATGATTTCTTTTCCATAAATCAGTACTCACGCTTTTGCGCTTAGTTATAAGGTAACAGGAAACTGAATCCATTTGCAAGGAGAAGCTTATGCCAATACTGTACTACCCACACTTGACTGCAGATAACGGTATGATTGCGTCATTCTTATGGCATTAACCTGAATAATTTCTTTTTGTTCTTCATAGGGATTTTCACTTCCATATCCAACAGCACTCGTTAAACTAGATAGACTCATTAAGCCTTTCATTAAACTGGAAAATTGAGGGTGATACCGTACGATAAACAGTCCACCGATTGCGATGGTATCTTCTTCCTCTGTTTTTGGATTGATAAAATCACCGATTTTTACTTCACTTCTTCGTAACCTTTTTAATGCGCCAACTTTTTCTTTTCCCTCTCTATCGAGCGGATGGATTACGATACCTGTTTCGTATCCCTGCTGATTTATCCCCATAATATATACGATAAACGGCCTCGCATATTGAAACCCAAGAGCTCTTCCATTCCGAAGTTCAAACAAGGACATGTCCACATGCTGATTACGTTGTTCGCCGTTAATTTGAACTGAGAATGGGGTAAATAATAAGGTGTCTATGATGTCATCAGTATATCCATTTGCTTCAAGTATTTCTTTTCCGATGGGAATTACCAATTCACTTGATATATCATGTCCGATTACTTGCTGATTATTTTTTCCATTAACAGGTAATTCCCTTGTCATGCTGGCCGAAGCCTAACATATCTAAAAATGCAAGTCAAATATTTCACGTACGCAGAAATTATTGTTGAAATCAAATCTGGCTAATCCAATGTAACTTATGTATGGCTAATTATCTAGTACCGCCAAGGGGAGTCGAACCCCTGATTCTCGGACTGAAAACCCGATGTCCTAGGCCACTAGACGATGGCGGCGTAGTGCATATTATAGCCGAAACACCTATGTGAAACAACATTTTGCTATACTGTGCTTCGTCTTATGTATCGTGATCGTTTATCAAAACTGACAGAAAGAATTGCACAGCAACACCTTCCTCATCGTGTCGCAACACTGGTTGAAACACAGTTCCAGGAAAAAAATTATGCAAAACCCCCACATGTATTTCAATTTTCTCATGAGAGTATAATAGATGGCGTGCAAGATAACAGCAGTTATAAATACTATATACTTCACGATGATCTTCGAATGCTTTCGGTGAAAACAACCGAGGGAGCAACAACAATAGACTATATTCCGTCACTTCATTACATCGATATAGAAAAAAGGGTCAACCAGAACCTTCTAGAAGTGCAATTAATGAAAGATGCCAGAGATATCTGGATGGTGAGCGGAAATGTCGATTACGACATAGCATGGCAGTTGTTACGGGAAACAGAAGTACATGTCGGTGCTCTTTCAAAAGCAATCGAAATGATAGAGCGTCCAAGTGCGCTTGAGGTAGCTGTTGAAAGTGCTTACCAAGCAATCCAGCAACAGGGGTATTTGATAAAAAGCTTTCATGGAAATATTATGCTTGCAGATTCTTCTCTTGGAAAGACTGCACTTCAGTCACGCCAAACTTATCCAATCGATAGAGAAAAACTGGAAGAGTTACTCTACCCTATTGCATCTCTTACAACAGGAGACGCAACAGAACAGTATTTTTTTCGGGAAGCACTTATCCGGAGAATCCAGACAAATTTACGATGGGATGCTGACATAATAATGTCTGAAGATGAATTGCTGACAAAAGAAAGATTCAAACAGGAAAATGAAGGTAATTTCATGGATAAACTTGAACAGGGTAAGTGGAGCAGCGGAACACAAATACATCGAGTGGATGAGTACGCTTCCAGAATTGGTGCGAATGAAGCGACAGCAATTGTAGCGGTTCGAAGAATCGTCTATTTAGGATTTCTTTTGGGAACTCATTTTGATGTGGAAGGGATAAAGCAACCCACGACCTGACGGTCGGGGTTTTAGCTGATTTCAAATTTCATTTGCCCTGAATCTTTTCTTCCCTGGTTCTCAATGTATGCCCTGATAACTTTGTCATTTATCCCTACTGTTGACACAAAATATCCTTCT